>JARLGK010000211.1 GCA_031296075.1 Candidatus Acidiferrales bacterium | reverse complement strand
GGAACAATGATTGAAGAACCGGCCAAGACAAAAGGTGCGAGAGGCACGGACCGCCGCAGCTTCGCGACGGCCGATATCTCAGACTAGATGGTTCAGGCGATCGGCGCCGCGCGGATGTAAGAAAGGTATGCGCATCTAGATGCCGTGCTTTAGGCGACGTGATGAAGGTGCATCCGATGACCCTCCAGTTCGAAAAGCTGAAAGCCCGCCTGCTCGCCAACCCCAGGGTCAAGGCGAGTATGACGCGCTCGCGCCGGAGTTCGAGATTGCCGCCGAGTTGCTCAGGGCTCGCCTGCGCGCAGGCCTCTCCCAGGCCGAACTCGCGGAGCGGATGGGCACCAGCCAATCCACGATCGCCCGGCTCGAAAACGGTCACACGCTTCCAGGCACCAAGACACTCCTGCGCTACGCCGAGGCAACCGGCAGCAGATTTCACGTGCGGCTATCGGCGGCGTGAGACGCGGCACGCCGCACCACGTCATTGCGAGGAGCTTCGCGACGAAGCAATCCGATCTTTCTTTTCGTGGCACGATGGATTGCTTCGCGGAGTTTATCGTCGGGCGCGCATTCGCGCGACCCGTTGGCTCGCGATGACGATGCACCCCGCAGCAAGCGTAACCCGGATGAGCGAAGCGACATCCGGGAACCTTTGTTTCATCTGGTCCCGCATATCGCTGCTACCTGCTGCGAACCTTTGTAAGGCGTTGCTTGACAATTGTAAGATGTTGCCTTACACTTTTGTGCATGATCCGCTCGTTCCGGGACAAGGCTCTCGAACGGTTTTTCGCGACCGGGGACGGACGCCGGCTCAGCGTGCAGAATACGCGACGGATCGCCAACATTCTGCGGCCGCTCGACGACGCCTCGCGGCCCGAAGACATGAATTTGCCGGGGTTCCGCTTTCATGCGCTCGTTGGCCGCGACAAAGGCCGCTATGCGGTCAATGTCAGTGGAAACTGGCGTATTACATTCGGCTGGATCGAAGGCGATAGCATCGACGTCGATCTGGAAGACTACCACTGAGGACGAATTCATGACCAGAAAGCTCCCGAAGCGAGGCTTGCCGCCGATGCATCCCGGCGCACTTCTTCGCGAGGAAATTTTGCCAGCGCTGGATCGATCCAGGACGGAGATTGCCAGACTGCTCGGCGTTTCGCGGCAGACGCTTTATGACGTGCTGAGGGAAAAGCAGCCGGTCACCCCCGGCATGGCGCTACGGCTCGGCAAGCTGTGCGGAAACGGTCCCGATCTCTGGCTCAATCTGCAAAAACGGTACGATTTGCATCAGGCGCAACAGGAACTCCGGGACAAGATCAAGAAAATTCCGACGCTGCAAGTTGCCTGACACAAGGCCTGATCCGCCTACACCCGCCGACCGCAGCCTCCGCGATCAGTCGAAGTAGCCGAGCACCACTTCCTCTGGGGTAGGGGCAAGGGCGGCGCCCGGCTACTCGACCGCGCTGGCATTGATCGCCCCCAACGCGTTCGACCTTGATTGCTCGACAATCTCGCCATGCATCGTGGTGGCGTTGTGGCGGCGTGGTGACGCTGTGGCGGCGGCCGACTTTTCCACCGTCAATCCACCGCTTCCATGTGCATGATCTTCGTCGGCATCCTTTTACCGAACACTCTCAGGTTGTCGGCGCATGTAAAAAAATATACCGCAGGATCAATTCAATTCCATTCGTCCGGTGTTGTTTAGAAAATATTTTGCTTCCTGCTTCCCCCAAATCAAGTCGATATCAGCTTCGGCGGACACCGGTACCGGACAATGACCGTCATCCCCGGGATGAACGCAGTGAGTCAATGGCCGCCGCCATTGGTATCAGGCGGGCCGCGCAATGTGATCGGGGTCACGGACTGCTGAAGGCCTTGAACCTCATTGTTCGTGCGCGCCACGAATGAGGCGCAAGACCAGCAACCCCGTGCAATATGGAGAAGCACCATGAATACCAGGCGCAATACCAACCGAAGCGAGACCGTCCTTCTCGGGCGGACCACGGAGGCATCCCTCTCCGACCAGGCTCTGGATCACGTGATCGGCGGGCTGAATCCCCAGCCGCTGCCGCCTTGCCATCCGGATCCGGGAGAAGACAAGGCCAGTCCAAAGTTTTCGTGGGGCGTTTCATAAGGAAGCAACGCCGGGGGCAGGCCTTGATGGCCGCCTGCTTGCGATCATCAGGGTCGGTTCGAGAAAGCCGCCTTCGGGCGGCTTTCTTCCTGCAACCGCCGCAACCCGGACATCCCGCGCCGGTGACGCGCGTGACGGCAGAATGACGGCCTCGGCTCAAGCCTTGCCCCGCTTTACGGACTTGCGCGAAAACGGCGAATTTATTGGACCGGATCAATCTGATTTGCCCAGTCCAGTCCTTTTCCAAGAAGTATTTCGCTTCGCTTTTCCCCCAAATCACATCCATATCTCCCGTCATCCTGTCCCACATGAGGGGCGTTTCGCGATCGTCACGGACGTTGGTGCGGGATGCGGTGGACGCGGCGGCGCTCTTGACGAATGGCGCCAAAGCCGACGGCGAAGTCGTGTGGTCCTGACGCCTCGACGCCGGCGTCGAGTTGGCGACGATGCTTTCGCATCGCGCCGATGACGGTGACAAGAAAGCCCGATCACCGGGGAGAGCGCGAAGGAAACCGTTAAAACCATCCGCGTGCGGGAATGCCGGGTGATCCCGGTGCGACCGTGGTGACTAACGCGCGTGCTTTCTACACACCGCGCGGCTGCGGGTGCACCAGGCACCCGGCATTCCCCACGCCCTCACTTTTTTGGGCGGTTTGTTATCCATAACTCGGGCGCTATTCGCGCCGCGGGAATGCGGAGTTGTGTGCGGCGTTCCCCCATCGTCGTCCCAGCGAACGCAGGGACCTATAACCACCGGCTTTGGTTATTTAGGAAGCCGTCCGACGATGTGCCCAAAGAACCGTCACAGCGTATGGGTCCCTGCGTTCGCAGGGACGACAGTGGAGGGCTACACCACTACCTACGTCTAGCCACATCCCGCTAGATTGGCCTGCTTCCATGGTCTAGTCTTTCAGCCAACCGGTTAAAAAAAATCGGCAGAGATCAGGGAGAATGACGTGAGATCCAGGAGGAACATGGCGCGGAAGGTTGCGCTTTCGATCGCGCTGGCGGCCGGACTTTTTTACGCCGCGGCGCCGGCGATCGCTCAGGAAAAAATAACGGTCTGGTGGAGCAAGGGCTTCTACAAGTCCGAGGACGACGCGCTGATCGCGGCGATCAGGAAGTTCGAGGCCAAGACCAATATCAAGGTCGAGCTGTCGCAATACGCCATTCAGGACATGATCCCGAAGACGGTGGCGGCGCTGGATTCCGGCACCGTGCCGGACGTCGCCTTTTCCGACAGCTACGACGTGCAGGCGGCCGGCAAATGGGCGTTCGAAGGCAAGCTCGAGGACCTCTCGGACATCCTGCTGCCGATGAAAGCCGCGTTCGCGCCGAACACGCTGGAGACCGCCCTTCTCTATAACGACCAGACCAGGAAGCGGGCTTATTACGGCTTCCCGATGAAGCAGCAGAGCATGCATGTGCAGATCTGGGGCGACATGCTGCAACAGGCCGGCTTCAAGCAGGCCGACATCCCGACCAAGTGGGAAGATTACTGGTCGTTCTGGTGCGACAAGGTGCAGCCGGCGATCCGGAAAGCCACCGGCCAGCGCATCTACGGCGTCGGCCAGCCGATGGGCGTGGAATCCACCGACAGTTTCCAGTCGTTCTACACCTTCATGGACGCCTACAACGTCAAGCTGGTCGACGACGACGGCAAGCTGCTGGTCGACGATCCCAAGGTGCGCGACGGCCTGATCCACGCGCTGAAGGATTACACCGACACCTACATAAGGGGCTGCACGCCGCCCTCCTCCACCACCTGGAAGGACCCCGACAACAACGTCGCCTTCCACAACAAGACCATCGTGATGACCCACAACTTCACGATCTCGATCGCGGCGAAGTGGCTCGAGGATTCCACCAACCCGGCGCTGACGCCGGAACAGCGCGCCGCCGGCAAGCAGGCGTATGAACACGACATCATC
>JARLGK010000024.1 GCA_031296075.1 Candidatus Acidiferrales bacterium | reverse complement strand
TTGAGGGGCAGTTTTCAGAATGAATGCACCCGTATGCAACGGACGATAAGGACTTTAGATTCCCGGCCTCCCATCTACGAACCAGAAGGTCCGGTGTTCGAATCACCGCGGGCGCACCATTTTTTCCTAGCACGCCTTCAAATCAGCTGCCGGCGCCCGTTCTGAGTTTGTTATTCAATTTGGGAGCAATAGCGCTGCCGGCGAGGCAAAACAATGTCCGCTCGGCCGCGTGGTTGAATAGCAGCAGTCCCGGTGGATTCCAGCCACCACTCCCCGATTTCAAATCACACTGTTTTCGCGCTATACGTCTAAGTAATTGATCGCAGGCGACTTATTATGCCGGTCGCATGGTCGACTTTGGCACCCCCCTTGCCGTGTACAGGGTGAGCGTCGGCATGACCGCCGCGGCACTAGCTGGCAAGGAGGTTTCGATATGCGATACCTAAAATACCTGGTTCTACTCGGAATCTTTACTTTTGCGGTGGGTAGCGCCCATGCGCAGTTCGCGGTTCAGGCTGGGCCGCTGTACGTCGGTCCGGCTCCGGTCTGCATGTATGGCTACTATGGGTTTGCTCCTTACGCGTGCGCGCCTTATGGGTACTACGGTCCTGAGTATTTTGACGGCGGCTTGTTTATCGGCGCCGGTCCGTGGTTCCACGGCTTCTATGGCCGCGGTTTTTACGGGAGGCCCGGCTACTGGGGACGGCCTGGATTCCGCGGTCCTGCTCCGCGCGGATTTAGCGGCGGATTCCGTGGCGAACGCGGGTTCCGCAGCGGAGATTTCCACGGCGGTGGCGCAGTCCGCGGTGGCCGTGGCTTTCACGGCGGAGGCGGTTCCCACGGCGGAGGCCATCGGTAATCGCTAACTCATAACTCCCTGCAATGCAAAACGGCTGGCGCCAATCGGGCGCCGGCCGTTTTCTTTTTCGTGCGTTTGATATTTACGTCCGGACGATAGGTCTCAAGATCCTGATGGCGTGGAGGCGCGTCACATTCGGCCCCGGGTGACGGGGCGAGGTTCCTTGGAGGACTTGCCGAAACTGAGCAACTGCTTGACCGAGGCGGAAACGCGGTGACGGAAGATGGCGAAGCGCTGGCTCTCGTTGTCGGTGACCCAGTTGAATTGGATCACGCGGCGCTCGCCGATGAACGGCAGATGGCCGTGCCAGGAATGATCCGAGCGCAGAAACGCGACCAGCGCTCCACCGGCAGCCGGCGCCTCCGTGGCCACGTCCTCGATGCTGTCACGCGAGCGGAGCAGACGCAGGCGTCCGCCCGAATTGTCCCATGCGGGATTCATGTAGAGCAGGATGGTGATGATCTTGCTCGCGGAGTCGTGGTGAATCTTGCCGTCGTGCGTATCGCAGCGCCCGCGAACGGTAATGGTTGTCGGTCGATGTGACAGATCGATCTGAAATTTCTCCTCGAACGCCTTGCGGAATTCCTCGGATTCGAGGGCGTCAATCATGGCCTGAAACGCCGGCCCAAATTCCAGATGGTCCAGCGGAAAACTTCCCGCGTGCTCGATCGTCGGGAAGTCGGCGTTGATCTTTTCAAGCGCCTCCGATTTCACAAAGCCCGGAACGATGACGAATTCGTAGGGATCGCGGCTCAGCGGCGTGGCGCGCAAAGCGTCGAGATCAAAGATCTGCATTTGGCGTTCGATCGCTCCTGTTGGAATGCTACCTGCCAGCGCGCGCGAGTGTCAAACGGAGAGCCGCACCCCGGCATTTGCTCATTCGTGCGACGGGATCTCGGAGGGCAACAACGCGCTGGTATCGCCGCTCGCGTTTCAAGATGCGGTCGCGTCGCGACGCTCGCGCCAGATGCCGAGCTTTTCCTGCGAGGCGCGGTCGGAAAAGCTGAAGAGAACGGCTTCGCTTTCGGCGCGATGCCTCTGCGGCGCCCAGCTCGGCGCGACGAAGACGTCGTTCTCCGCCCATTCGAAAGATGCATCCGCCACCTGGCTGCGTCCCTTGCCCTCGACGACCACGAACACCGTGCTATCCGTCGAACGGTACGGCGCGGTCTGAAATCCCGGCGCCAACAATTGCAGAGCCGCGCTCATTGTCGGCATCACCGACCCGCCTGTCAGCGGATTCGCGTAGCGCAGCTTCACGCCGTGGCAGGGATCGATCGGCCCGTTGCGCTGCATCTCGGCGAGGCTCTCGCGCGCCCGCGCGTAACGGTAATTCAGCAGCGGCGACGACAGGGAATCGGGTGTGGCGCCGTCCGGTAGCAACGCTCCGGCGTAGCGAGCTTCGCAATCGTGCGCGGGACGCGAAAGCGGAACCTGGCTCGTCTCGTTTCCTTCCGCGAAGCTCGTGTCGAACAGATTGACGATCGGCACATCCAGCCCGTCCAGCCAGATCACCGGATCGCCGCCGTCGTTTCCGTGATCGTGCCACGTCCAACCGGGCGTGATGACGAAATCGCCGCGCGCCATCATGGTGCGCTCGCCGTTCACGGCCGTGTACGCGCTCGACCCCTCCAGAAACAAACGCAGCGCGCTTGCCGTGTGACGGTGCGCGTGCGCTTTCTCTCCCGGCATCAGCAGTTGCAGGCCGCTGAAGAGGGAACCTGTGATTCGCGATTGTCCGGGCAGTCCGGGGTTTTCGAAAATGAGCACGCGGCGCTCCGCTTCCTCGGCGGACAGCAACGACCCTGCTTCGAGCAGATGCTTGCGAACCGCGGAGTATTTCCAGTGGACAGGCCGGGCAGCCGGTTGCGGCGAGCGGGTGACGAGGCCGCTGACGCGCTCCCAGAGCGGCGCGAGATGTTGCTGGCCGATCTGATCGTAGAACGCTTTTCGCGCGTTCAATGCCTCAGCCGAAGGCGTACGAGACGGCGCTGTCATGGGACCCATCCTTCCTT
>JARLGK010000210.1 GCA_031296075.1 Candidatus Acidiferrales bacterium | reverse complement strand
GACCTACGGCTTGATTGGCGTGAAGTGCTGGGTCTATCAGGGCGAAAAAGTGCCGCAACGCGCGAAGGCTGCAGCGAGCGCGGAAGTTTAAGGGAACAGGCCAAACACTATGTTGATGCCGAAGAAGGTGAAGTATCGCAAGCAACAGCGCGGCCGGCGCACGGGCAAGGCGTGGCGCGGCGGAGCGCTCGCGTTTGGCGACTACGGGCTGAAGGCGATGGAGCCGGCGTGGATCACCGACCGTCAGATTGAGGCGTCGCGCGTGGCGATTACGCGCTTCATCAAGCGCGGCGGAAAGCTCTGGATTCGCATTTTTCCGGACAAACCGTTTACCAAGAAGCCGGCCGAAACGCGCATGGGCAAGGGCAAAGGGCCACCGGAGCACTGGGTGGCGGTCGTGAAACCGGGACGCATCATGTTCGAAATGGCGGGTGTGGATCTGGCGGCGGCGACCGAGGCCATGCAGCTCGCGGCCCACAAGCTGCCGATCAAGACCAAGTTCGTCACGCGTGCGGAGGAGCTCTAATGGCGCGGCGAGTCGAGAAATACCGCGAGATGAACGCGGGCGAGCTCGAAAACCAGCAGCGCGAGCTTGCCGAACAGGTTTTCCGTCTGCGCTTCCAGATTTCCGCCGGCCAGGCCGAGGGACTGAAGAAAATGCGGGAAGCGCGAAAAGATCTCGCGCGAGTGAAGACGCTTCTGCGGGAAATCGAATTGAGGAAGGCGTGATGGCGAACGAAAGACAAGCGGCTCATGAAATCGTCCAGGAGCGCGGAACGCGGCAGGAGCTGGTGGGCGTGGTGACCAGCTCGAAGATGCAGAAGACGATCGTCGTTAAGGTGCGGCGCGCGACGCAGCACCCGCTCTATCATCGCGTGGTGCGGTCGGCGAAAAAGTATTACGCGCATGATGAAACCGGCGAGGCGCGCGTGGGTGACACGGTGCGGATTGTTTCCACTCGCCCGCTTTCGAAGTTGAAGCGCTGGCGGTTGAAGGAAGTCTTGCAGCGCTCGACGCGCGCGGCCTGAGGCCGCGGTTTTGGCCTGGGCACGCCACAGAGAATAAGGGAGCACGACAATGGTTCAGATGCGGACATGGCTGACGGTGGCCGATAATTCCGGCGCGCGCCAGATCACATGCATCCTCCCGCTGGGAGGGGACGCGGGGCTGACAGCAGGCCTCGGCGACGTCATCACGGCGGCGGTGAAGGAAGCGTCGCCGGATGGCCAGGTCAAGAAGGGCGTGGTTGTGCGCGCGGTGGTCGTGCGCACCAGGAAAGAGCAGCGGCGCAAGGATGGCACCTACATCCGCTTCGACGACAATGCCGCGGTGTTGATCAACGATGCGAACGAGCCGATCGGGACGCGCGTGTTCGGGCCGGTAGCCCGCGAGCTGCGCGACAAGAAGTTCACCAAGATCGTCTCGCTTGCTCCGGAAGTGTGGTAGCGATGCCAAGACCAAACGAAAAGTCGGCGGAAATTCTCGGTATTCGGCACGGCGACATAGTGAAAGTGATGGCCGGCCGGTCGAAAGGCAAGACGGGCAAGGTGCTCTCGGTCAATCGCGAGAAGCGCCGGGTCACGGTCGAGCACGCCAACATCATGAAGAAGCACACGCGCCCGAATCCGTCGAAGAATGTCCGCGGAGGCATTCTCGAAAAGGAAGGCCTGATGCACGTATCGAACGTGATGCTGGTCTGCCCCGGGTGCGGCAAGAACACCCGCGTGGGACACACGGCGCTTCCCGACGGCACCAAGGTTCGCGTCTGCCGCCGCTGCAATACGAAGTTTGAGAATTAGGTTCCGAGGCAAATGAGCGATGGCTAGCCGACTACACGAAAAGTACCGCAAGGAAACCGTTCCTGCGATGGCGAAGCGGTTCGGTTACAAGAACACGATGGCCGTGCCGCGCGTTTCGAAAGTGACGCTGAACATTGGCCTCGGCGAGGCGAGCCAGAATGTGAAGCTGCTCGATACCGCTGCCGTCGAGCTCGGCCAGATCGCCGGACAGAAACCGGTCATCACGCGGGCGAAGAAATCGATTGCGAACTTCAAGATTCGCAAGGGCATGCCGATCGGTTGCATGGTCACGCTGCGCGGCGAGCGAATGTACGAATTCCTGGACCGGCTATCGGCGATTGTTTTCCCGCGCGTGCGCGATTTCAAGGGCCTGCCGCCGAATTCGTTCGATGGGCGCGGAAATTACACGCTGGGCTTGAAGGACCAGCTGGTGTTTCCGGAAATTGACTACACCCGCGTGGACAAGATCAAGGGCATGAACATCACGATCACGACGACGGCCCGCAGCGATGAAGAGGGACGCGAGCTGTTGAAGCTGCTCGGCGTGCCCTTCCGCGCTCAGGGCGCGGCGTAAGGAGAACCAACGAGCATGGCTCGAACCAGTCAGATCGCGAAGACGAAGCGCAAGCTGAAGTTCAAGGTTCGCCAGCGCAACCGCTGCCGGATCTGTGGGCGCGCGCGCGGCACTCTCCGAAAGTTCCAGATGTGCCGTATTTGTTTCCGCGGCCTCGCGCTCAAGGGAGAAATTCCCGGAGTCGTGAAGGCCAGCTGGTAAGGAAGAGAGAATGACAACCGATCCTATTGCCGATTTTTTGACGCGAATTCGAAACGGCGCCATGGCCAAGCATCCCCGGGTGGAGATGCCGTCCTCGAAAATGAAAATTGAAATTGCGCGCATCCTGAAGGAAGAGGGCTACCTCGCGAATTTCAAGGTTGTGGAAGAGAAGGGCAAGAAAACGCTGCGCGTCTTTTTGCGCTACACGCCGGATCGCCACTGCGTGATCACCGATCTCAAGCGCATCTCGCGGCCCGGCTCGCGGCGCTACATTGGCAAGACGGGCATTCGTCCCGTCGTCGGCGGCATGGGCATTTCGATTCTTTCCACGCCGCGCGGGCTGATGACCGGCCAGTCGGCGCGAAAAGAAGGCGTGGGCGGCGAGCTGCTCTGCGAAGTCTGGTAAACGAAGTTTGGTAGTCGAAGTCTGTTACATGAGGTTTTCATAGAGCCATGTCGAGAATTGGAAACAAGATAATTCCGGTACCGTCCGGCGTGAAGATTCAGATCAAGCCCGGCTCGGTGGAAGTGCAGGGCCCCAAGGGCAAGATGACGATTGCCGTGCCGCACGGAATTGCGTTCGAGCAAAAGGACGCCACGCTGGTCGCGAAGCGCGAAGCGGAGCAGTACCGCGCGCTGCACGGTTTGGCGCGGGCCCTGGTCGCCAACGCCGTCACGGGCGTCACCCTGGGATTTAAGAAGGATCTCGATATCGTGGGCGTCGGCTATCGCGCCGAGGTCAAGGGCAAGAACGTGGTCCTCGCGCTCGGCTATTCGCATCCGATCGAGTTCCCGATTCCTGAGGGGATTCAGATTGCGATCGAGAAGCAGACGCATATGACGGTTTCCGGCGCGGACAAGAATCAGGTCGGCCAGGTGGCGGCGAATCTTCGCAGGCTGCGCCCGCCCGATCCGTACAAGCAGAAGGGCGTCCGCATCACCGGCGAGCGTCTGAAGAAGAAGGCCGGCAAGGCCGGCGCCAAGACGGCGGCCGCCTAGGAATAACCTAGATCGGCAGGAAAAGGAGAACTAGCGTGGCAGCTCCGGTCCGAAGATTATCGCGTGTGGCACACCGCCGGCGAATTCACGTGCGGATGCGCAAGAGGATTTCCGGCACGCAGGAGCGGCCGCGGCTGTGCGTTCACCGTTCCAGCCGCCATATCCGCGCGCAGGTCATTGACGACGGCACGGGCCGCACCATCGTTTCCGCCAGCTCGCTCGACAAGGAAGTGCGCGCGACGCTCAAGGGCGGCGGCAATATCGCGGCTTCGAAAGTTGTCGGCAAAGCGATTGCGGAACGCGCCCGCGCCAAGGGCGTCGAGAAGGTTGTGTTCGATCGCGGCGGATATCAGTACCACGGCCGCGTGCAAGCGCTTGCTGAAGCGGCCCGTGAGGCGGGCCTGAAGTTCTGAAAACCATGTCGAAACAAGAGCTCAAAGACACGCTTTCCGTTCGCCGGATCGTGCAGGCGAACCAAGCCAATTTGAAAGATCAAGTCGTCTCGATCAACCGCGTCACGAAAGTCGTGAAGGGCGGCAAGAATCTCAGCTTCTCGGCGCTCGTCGTCGTGGGCGATCAGGGCGGCCACGCGGGCTTCGGCATGGGCAAGGCTCGCGAAGTTCCCATGGCCATCCGCAAAGCGATCGAGCAGGCCAAGAAAAATATGGTGAAGCTGAACCTCAAGGGTTCCACCATCCCGCATCAGGTTCTGGGTTCTTACGGCTCGGGCCAAGTTCTGCTCAAGCCCGCGCCGGAGGGAACGGGCGTGATCGCCGGCGGCCCGGTGCGCGCGGTGATGGAGGTCGCGGGAATTCAAAACGTGCTGACGAAGTCGCTGGGTACGTCGAATCCGCACAATGTGATCAAGGCAACGTTCGACGCACTTCTGCACTTGAAGGACGCAGCGCGCGTCGCGGAATCGCGCGGCAGGACACCGGAAGAAGCGGCGTCCTAGCCGCTCCTTTCACAAAAAGACCGAGAGATTATGGCGACGACGAAAAAGAATTCCGGAACTTTGAAAATCAAGTGGGTGGTCAGCTTCATCGGCTGCCCGCGCGACATGCGGCAGACGATTCGCGGCCTCGGCTTCCGCCGGATGCAGCAGGTGATCGAGCATCCGGACACGCCCGAAGTTCGCGGCATGATCGCGAAAGTCCACCATCTCGTGAAAATTGAGGACTAGCCGGCAATGGCCAAGGTACCGACACTATCGAATCTGAAACCACCGCGCGGCTCGCGCCATCGCAAGGTGCGCGTGGGGCGCGGCATGGGCTCGAAGCTCGGAAAGACAGCGGGCGCGGGCAACAAGGGACAGCAATCCCGCCGCGGCTATTCGCGCCGTCCGGGATTCGAGGGCGGACAGATGCCGCTCCACCGGCGTTTGCCGAAGCGCGGCTTTTCCAGCCCGTTCCCAAAATCGTTTGCGGTCGTCAACGTCGAAAGCTTGAACGCTTTCGCCGCCGGCGACACGGTTACGCCCGAAACGCTCAACACGCGCGGTATCGTTCGCGCCGTGCGCGACCGCGTGAAGATTCTCGGTGATGGCGAATTGAAGATTGCATTGACGGTTCGCGCGCATGCCTTCAGCAAGTCGGCGGAGGAAAAAATCGCGCAAGCCGGAGGGACGATCGAAATTCTGAAATGAGAAAGCTGCTCGAAGCCTTTCGGAACATCTTCAGCACTCCCGACCTGCGCAGACGCGTCCTGTTTGCGCTGGCCCTGCTGGCGGTGTATCGGCTCGGCAGCTACATTCCCACGCCGGGAATCAATACCGATGCGCTCGAGCAGCTCTTCAAGCAGTATCAGGGCTCGGCGCTCGGCATTTTCAATCTTTTCAGCGGCGGCAATCTTCGCCGGCTGACGATTTTCGCTCTCGGCATCATGCCGTACATCACGTCTTCGATCGTTCTGCAGTTGCTCGTGGTCGTCTGGCCCTATCTCGAGCGCCTGCAGAAAGAGGGCGAGCTCGGCCGCCGGAAGATCACGCAGTACACGCGCTACTTGACGATCGCGTTGAGCATCATCCAGTCGTCCACGATTGCCAGCACGCTGCAATCGCAAGCGCTGGGCGGCCAGTCGCTGGTGTATCACCCGGGCGTGGGCTTTACGCTGATGACCATTC
>JARLGK010000023.1 GCA_031296075.1 Candidatus Acidiferrales bacterium | reverse complement strand
TTCCGGCGTCGCCGCGCAGTTCACGATGGCCAAGCCGCCCGGCGCGCAACTTTTTTACTACAACCAGACCGTCGAAGTGTACGACTCGACGCTCACCACCAATCGCGGCTCGGCCAACGTCCTGCTCGTGGATCCGTTCAATTCGCTGATCCAGGTGGACGCGCTGCCGAGCGGCACCACGGCGACCGATGTGGTCGTCCACGACGGCCTCACCGGCGCGCAGCCCACGTCGCTCTTCGGCATCCTCATATCACCAGACGAATGCGACCACCGGCACGTGGCTCAACCTCAACCGCGCCACGTATCCGGTGGAACTCGCCACTCCGCGCGTCAACGGCAACAATTCCGCGCTCACTCCGGGCGCGGTACGCCTGGCGATCAACAAGGTGCGCAAATCCCTCGGTTCCAGTCAGGTGAGCAAGCTGATCGCCTACACCTCGCTCGAGCAGGAGCACCAGTGGGAGCAGCTCGGCGTCACCATCTCGCAGATCATCAAGGAGGGAGCAGGCGGGCGCGCGAGCGATCTCGATCTGCTCTTCACCGGCGAGAAGTCCATGGCCGGCGTGCCCATCAAGTCGAGCATCAACGCGAATCAGTCGCGCGTGGATTTCCTCGACCTATCACACTGGGGACGCGCCGTCATGCAGGACATCGACTTCTACGATGTCGGCCGCCAAACCGTGTTCCCGATCTACGGCGCAAGCGGAGGTCTCGCGTCGGCGTATATCTTCTACTTCGTCGGGGGATTCCAGGTGTGGAACGAGTCGCCGCGCTCCGGCGCCTTCATCGACAACCTCGCCATCCCCACGGGGTATTGATATTGCAGTTTCTTCGTAGGGGCACGATACATGGTGCCCGGCGCAGATGCTTGGCGCGATGTAAGCCATCCAGCAATCGGGATTCTCGGTACGCTCGAATGGCTCAGCATCGCCAAGCACATTTGCCGGGCACGGCATGCCGTCCCCTACTAAACCTCATCTTTGCCTGCATGTTGACCCGCACGCGTCTCCGGCGATAACATTCCGGGCCTTGGCACGCGAACCAACGCGCGGAGGCTCGTCAGCATGAAGACTTCATTCGCGGCAGCGGCGATCCTGGGCGTTCTCGCGCTCCCGGCTCCATCCGCACCGGCTCAGGCGACGTCCTTCGAATGCATCGCCACCTCCGTCGTCCCCGGCACGCGGCAGGTCACCATCTACGTCAGCCATCTGATGCCGGGTGACATGAGCCAGCGCGCCACGCTCACCGGCGCATGGGGCGCGTTCATCAAGGCCGCCTATCGCCTCGACACTGTCGCGTCGTCCGTCTGCCAGCCGCTCGGCACGGACCCCGCGACTCAGCAGCGAGTCCTCGCTGCTGAACAAAACGGCTGGCAGAAGGGCGGCATGAACGTCGTGCAAGTGAATTGGAGTCCGGGACAATCCGGCAATTCCGCTCCGAGGGCCAACACCAATCCCTATGCGACGGCGCAACCGCCCGCGGGCCCCGCGCCCAAAGACGCGCCCCCCGCTGACGCTCAGGCCGCTCCGCCGCCAGCCGATCCGGGTCCGCAGCCGCGCACCTCTTATTGTTACTCCGACGATAAAAAGCCGACCGTCTATTTCAGCGATGCTTTCGACACAGCTGACTCGCCGTCCAGCACCGCATGGTCCACCGCATTTGCCAAATTCCTGACGCAGAAGTACGCGTACAAGGGCACCGTTACGTGCAAAAACGGCGACACGATTTTCAACGTGCAAAGCACGATTCGCGATCAGAAGGACGCTCTGCAGGGCAAGCAGACGGTGGACACTGATTGGACGTATGAACCGCCCGCGCCCGGCGATCCCGCTCCGGCGAACGCGGCCGCACCTGCCAACTCAACTCCGCCCAAGCGGGCGACAACCCACAAGCCGCAATAACGCAGCTCGCCGCCCCCGGCCGCAGCAGTTGTAGCGCCGGCGTCCCGCCGGCTCCTTTCCCGGTTGTGCGATCGAATAGAAACGCCAGCGAGACGCTGGCGCTACAAACCGCTCCCGGTTTGTCTCGTAGGGGCACGACATATCGTGCCCGGCGCACATTGTCGGCGACGCGCCGCCCATCAAGCAGCGGTGTCGCGGCGGCGCCGGAAACCGGAAGCCCCGACAACGGACGTATCCGGCCACACGCCTGCGCCAAGAAAAAAAGCGGCCGCTCGGCGGCACTTGCAGTAAAGTACGGGCCATGAAACAAACGAGCGGTCTGTTGTACGTCGCGACGGGTCTGGTGTGCGACTTCGTGTTTGCAGTTATGGTGGGCGCAATGCTGGGCGTTGTTACGCCCATGTATTCCCTCGCGGGATTTCTGAGGTCTCCCGCGATCTGCCTCGGGCCTTCGCTACTCGTTTTGGCCGGGGTCGCGATCGTCATCGGCGGATCCCGCCGGTTCACTGAGTACGTCGTCACGAGCATCGTGGTGCTGGCCGGACTTGCGGCGTGGAGCGTTCCCAAAATCGGCTGGCAGAGTACGACGTGGCTGTTCCTCTATCCCGAAGCGGCGTCGCTTCTCGGCGCGGTCGTGCTTTTGCTCGTCTTCCGAAAGCTCTGGATCGCCGCGCTAATTGGCACTTTGCTGTCGGCGCCGTTCTTCGTCTATACCGGCGCAACATTGATCGGTGAACACCTGAAGGGCGCGATCGGCTATACGGTGGAAGACGTCGCGATCGCGGTCCCCCTGGCCCTTCTTCTGATCAGCCTCGT
Organism: Candidatus Acidiferrales bacterium; assembly: GCA_031296075.1. Classification (GTDB taxonomy): domain Bacteria; phylum Acidobacteriota; class Terriglobia; order Acidiferrales; family UBA7541; genus Palsa-295. Next base: position 2,384 of record JARLGK010000023.1, on the reverse strand, counting down.
TTCATCGCTGCGCGTGCGCACGGCCTGAAGGCTCCTTACTACGCTGGCAAAAACAAAAAGGGCGACTTTTCAGCCGCCCCTCTCGTCTGAATCGTATTGCGGTGCCGCATCGTCGTGCGTGATGCCGGCGATTAGCGCCGATCTTTAGTGATGTTCCGGCTTCTTTTCCTGTTGTGGGTGCGGATGGGCGGCGGTTTTGGCGTTGTGCTTGTCGTTGTAGATCTGGCGGCTTTCCTTGTTCTGCTGATGTTCGACCTGGCGATGCTCCTGAGGCGTCAGACGACCGCCATTCGCCGCGCGATCGTTGTGAACTTCGTTGTGGATAGCGGTTTCGTTGTGTTCGATGTGCGAAGTTTCACCCCGCGTCAGCTGCCCGGAATGAACTCCCTGGTTGATCCGATTCTGCTGCCGATCCTGACGCGCGTTCACGCCCATTCCTTCGGGGTGAGCCGGAGTACCGTGGTTTACCGACACATAATTGCTGCGGTCGACCCGGGCGGCACCTTGGTGCGAAATCTGGTCCTGAGTTCGCCCGATATGCTGCTCGTGCATATAGCCACGCTCTTCAGCTGAGGGTTCGGCGCGGACACCGCCCTCGCCGTTGAAGCTCACGCGGTTGATGGTCGTGTTATTAATTACCGTGCGATTCTCATACACGTTGTGGAAGCCGCCGCCGACGTGCAGGACTGCGGTGTTGTACGCGAATACTCCTCCGCGCCATTCGCCGCCGACAAATCCCACGCCGCCGTAGCCGAACCCATAGTTAATTCCGCCGTAGAATCCCACGTGGGGGCCCCAATAGCCGGCATGCCATCCGTACAGACCGCCTACAAATCCCCAGTAGCCGGGTGTCCACAGCAACCCCACCCGCGGAGGCGCAACCCACACTCCCGGAACCCAATAGTAGCCCGCGGGACCGTAGGCCCAATAGCCGGGCGTCCAAAGAAATCCTTCCGTCGGGCACGGCGGCTGCTCGTATACCGGGATGGCTGGCGGAGCAACCCTGATCGAAACACCGACCGCGACCTGGGCGGACGACGCGACAGGAATCGCGGCGGCGATGGTGAAAAGCAACGCGAAAAACACAAGATGACGAGCCTTCAGCAGCATGCGCATGTATGAATTCCTCCTAGATTTGGCCCCGCTGCCGCACCCGTTACGGCAGATCGGGACTCGGACTGAATATGGTAAGTATGATAGCGATCCGGACTTTGGTGGGCACAAAACTGGCCCTGCCTTATCCAAAAGATTAAACCCGGCCCCTCCGAGAAAGTTGCGGTATTTTCCACCCGGCGGAGAATGGTCTACTTCGCGGGGCCCAGCAGAAACGCCCAATCGGCCGCATACGCTGGCTGGCCGTTCGCATCGCGCGGCGTGACGTCCGTGGCGGACATGCTCACGTGGTACGCATCGGCGCGCGCCGGCATCTTGTTAGCCGGATTCGGCTCGAGCGTGAGCACGCGAACGTGATCGGGAGGAATCTGCAGCACGGCGTAGGCGGCCTTCATCGCATCGGCGCGGCTTTCCTTCTGGTGATACGCGGCGTACCAGCGATCCATCGGCGTCGCGCTGGGCGACGTCACCCACGGCGCCCACTGTTTCGTTGCCTCGACGCGATCCCACGCGCCGGAAAGATTGATTACCCGATAGACCGATTTCTTCTTCGCGATGTACGCCGCGACTCCGCCGCCCTGCGAATGACCGGACACCGCGATACGCGCCCAATTCGGCTGCCCGTTCGCGAGATACTGGCCCCAACCTTCGCCGGGATGATGCGCGTCGAGATACTGCAGAAATTTCACCAGCCGGTTGACCACGGATTCTTCAGGCAGATCGTCAATGTCGTTCGAGACGCCGTCTCCGAAAATGCGCTTCTCGCGAAATCGGTCCGAGCACGCCGGATCCGCCTGCGGCCCGCAAACCGTCGGCACCGCAGTCCCGTTGTCGTACATGAGGCCGATCACGCGGTATCCGGCTTTCGCGCCCGCCTCGAGAAACGGCCACGAGCCATTCGGCTCGCCGCCCGTGCCGGGGAAGAACACAAGCAGGTTCGCACTCGCCGCCACGTCGCGATTGAAGAGCGCGTAGTTGGGTTTCAGGTAGCGCTTGAGTTGCGGATCGGCTTCGTTCGGCGCGACTTCGTAGATGACCTGGTTCGGGTCGGCCTTATCTTGAATCGTCTGCGCTTGCGCGCCATTAGGAGGTGCGGCTCCGGCGGACGATGCAGAAGTGCCAGCACATGCGGTGGCGCTAAGCAGAGCGGCACAAAAAACGAATCGGAACGTGCATGACCCCAAGTTTGGTTTGTTCATGACGGCAAGAGTCTACCGCGAGCGGCACATCAGGAGAAGGGGAGAGCGTGCGAAGTATGTAGCTCACCTCTT
>JARLGK010000209.1 GCA_031296075.1 Candidatus Acidiferrales bacterium | reverse complement strand
TCAAAGTGAGGAACTACTCCGGGTGGTATGAGACCGACCCGCTGGCTAAACCTTTTGTCCGGCTCCCCGCGCCCGCCTACTACGCCACAGGCTTGGCGATGGCCACAGGCGTCAACTGGCTGAGTTGGAAGATGGCCCACTCGCGCCGCTGGCGCAAACTTTCTCCGATCCCACAAATCCTCACCATCGGTGGCAATTTCTACGGGTTCCAGTCTAATGGCCCCTGATCGACTCTAGCTGCAGACAATGCGTACTGCGCTATTCAGAACACGCTTCAAACCAGGGACCAACGGATCATAAGTTCTGAAAATAAAAATGATGAGTGAGCGCGATCCTGCGCTGTCGTGTTGAGTTGCCGCGCCAGATAATACTCCTCCCAAGCGAAGAGGTTTCTATCCGAAGACAGGTTGGAATTCGCTGGCGGACTCAGTTTCTATCGCTACACCGTGGAGATACACCGGGAAAGTCCGGTCGAGCAGGATGTTCGCCAACATCCAGTGAGCGGTAGAAGTGCCCCCGCCCGGCGATAACCGCGCGCGTACATCCTTGTCGCGCTTTCGAGCGGATAGTAAACTTGCTGCCACGAGCACCCAGGAGGCATTCGATGCCGCGAATCGTGCGTTGTGGTGTTATCCAAACTATCTGCGAATGGTCGCCGGAGAAATATTCACTGGCGGACATCAAGGAAAAAATGATCGCGAAGCACGAGAAGATGATCGCGACGGCGGCGAAGAAGGGCGTGCAAATCCTCGGACTCCAGGAGCTTTTCTACGGGCCGTACTTCTGCGCGGAGCAGAACGCGAAATGGTACGAGCTGACCGAAAGCGTCCCCAACGGACCCACGCTCGCGCGCATGCAGAAGCTGGCGAAGAAATACAAAATGGTGCTGGTCGTGCCGATCTACGAAGTCGAGATGGCCGGGGTGTTTTACAACACGGCGGCGGTGTTCGATGCGGATGGAAGTTATCTGGGGAAATACCGCAAGCACCACATACCGCACTGCCATCCGGGCTTCTGGGAGAAGTTTTACTTCACGCCGGGGAACGCGGGGTATCCCGTGTTCGAGACGCGCTACGGGAAGGTGGGCGTGTACATCTGCTACGACCGCCATTTTCCGGAAGGGGCGAGAATTCTGGGGCTGAACGGCGCGGAAATTGTGTTCAATCCGTCCGCCACGGTGGCCGGGCTGTCCGAGTACCTGTGGGAGCTGGAGCAGCCTGCGCATGCGGTGGCGAATCAATATTTCGTCGCGGCGATCAACCGGGTGGGGACCGAGAAGCCGTGGAGCATCGGCGAATTCTACGGCAAGAGTTACTTCTGCAATCCGCGCGGGAAGATCGTGGCGCAGGCCAGCCGGGACAAGGATGAACTGCTGGTGGCAGATCTCGATTTCGACGAAATTAAGGAAGTGCGCGCGACCTGGCAGTTCTATCGCGACCGGCGGCCGGAAAGCTACGACGAGATCGTGCGAACGCTGAGGCCCGGTTCAGTACAGGCCGCGGATTGAGGCGACGCCGATGACCGCCGCAACAGTGACCGCACCGCTTTGCCGCAACTTCATCAACGGCCTCTGGGTCGAATCCCGATCCAGGCAGACCATCGAACGGCGCAATCCCGCCAATCTACAAGAGGTGACCAGCGTCGCGCCGCTCTCCGCGCGCGAAGAAGTGCGCGAGGCGATCGCCGCGGCGAAAGCTGCATTCCCTGCATGGCGCGACACGCCGGCGCCGGTACGAGGCAAGATGCTGGCGTGCGCGGCGGCGCTGATGGAAAAGCAGAAGGAGGCGCTGGCGCGCACGCTGTGCCGTGAAGAGGGCAAGACGCTGAAGGAAGCTCTCGTCGAGGTGCAGCGATCGATCAACGTCCTTGAATTCACGGCGGGCGAGGGACGGCGGATGGGCGGGGAAACGATACCGAGCGAATCCGCCAAGAATATTGCGTACACAATTAAGCAGCCTCTGGGCGTGGTGGGCGCGATCACGCCGTGGAATTTTCCAGTGGCGATTCCAGTGTGGAAGGCAGCGCCGGCGCTCGTCGCCGGAAACACCGTGGTGCTCAAGCCGGCGGAACTGACCCCGGAGTGCGCAGCAAAGGTGGTCGAGATTTTTCAGGCGGCAGGGGCTCCGGCAGGCGTGTTGAATATGGTGCTCGGTGCAGGCGAAGAAGTGGGCGACGAGCTGCTGCGCGATGCCGAAGTGCGCGCGATTTCGTTTACAGGATCGAATGAAGTTGGGAGGCTGATCTATTCGCTGGCGGCGCGGCAGATTAAGAAGTGCCAGTGCGAAATGGGCGGAAAGAATCCGGTGGTCGTGCTGAGCGACGCGGACCTGGCGCTGGCGACGGAATCAGTGGTTAAGGGCGCGTTCGGATCAAGCGGTCAGCGGTGCACGGCGACGAGCCGCGTGGTGGTGGAAGAGGCGGTGGCGGACCGGTTCGTAGAAATGATATTGGATCGGACGCGCAAGCTGAAGGTTGGCAACGGGGTCGACGCGGATGTCGATGTGGGCCCGGTCGTGGACGAGCAACAGATGAACACTGTGCTGCGGTATCTCGAAATTGGAAAAAAGGAAGCGCGGCTGTTGCTGGGCGGCGGGCGGATTTCCGGGCCGGGATTCGACCACGGGTACTTCGTCGCGCCGACGGTGTTCGATCACGTGGCGTGGGACAGCGTGATCGCGCAGGAAGAGATTTTTGGGCCGGTGCTTTCCGTGATTCGCGTGGCGGATTTCGAGGAAGCGTTGCGCGTGGCGAATTCAGTGAAGTACGGGCTATCGAGTTCCATCTACACGAACGACGCCCGCAAGATTTTCGAGTTCATCGACCGGATCGAGACGGGGATGACGCATGTGAACGCTCCGACGGTGGCGAGCGAGGCGCAGATGCCGTTTGGCGGGATGAAGGCGACCGGCGTGGGACTGCGCGAGATGGGCCGCGTCGCGATCGATTTTTACACGGAGCTGAAGGCCGTTTATATTGATTACACCGCGCCCAAGAAGTGAGCCCTGCATGAACACCAATCCTCGATGAGCGAGATGACAATTCCCTCCGGCGCGCCGCACGCCGAATCGTTCGACACGCAAGCGGTACGCAATAGTTCCCTCTACAACGAGGACTTGGCTCCCGTGCCGTCCGAGCGCCGCACCTGGGGCACGTACAACTACGCCGCGCTGTGGATCGCGATGAGCGTGAACATTCCCACGTACCTGCTCGCGAGCTCGATGATCGCCGGGGGCATGAGCTGGAAGCAGGCGATCTTTACCGTGTTTCTGGGGAACGTGCTGGTCCTCGTCCCGATGCTCTTGAACGCGCACGCCGGCGCCGAGTACGGAATTCCCTTCCCCGTTTTCGCGCGCTCGGCGTTCGGAGTTCTGGGGGCCAACGTGCCCGCGATGCTGCGGGCACTGGTCGCCTGCGGTTGGTTCGGGATTCAGACCTGGATCGGCGGCGAAGCGATTTACGCCATGGTCCTGGCGCTGGCGCCGGGTTGGAAGAACGCAAGCTGGGGCGTGCCGGTCTGCTTCGTGTTTTTCTGGGCGCTCAATCTGGTGGTGATCTTGCGCGGCATCAAGACAATTCGTTTTCTGCAAGGGATCACGGCGCCGTTCTTGCTGTTGATCGGGGTAGCTCTGCTGCTCTGGGCGCGCGGCAAAGCGGGCGGATTTGGGCCGATGCTTGCGACGCCGTCGAGATTTCAGAACTTTGGCGAGTTCTTCCGGTTTTTCGTTCCGTCGCTGACCGGAGTCGTGGCGTTCTGGGCGACGGTGGCGTTGAACATTCCGGACTTCACGCGTTACGCAAAGGGACAGCGCGAGCAGATGATCGGACAGGCGCTCGGCTTGCCGACGACGATGACATTTTATTCATTTATCGGAATCGCGGTTACTTCAGCGACGGTCGTCGTGTTCGGGCAGGCGATCTGGGATCCCGTGGCGGTTTTGGCGCGGCTGGGGAGTCCGATTGCGGTGGTGATCGCGATGGTGGCGCTGCTGATGGCGACGCTGAACGTCAACGTGGCCGCGAATGTGGTTTCGCCGGCAAACGATTTCTCGAATTTGTGGCCGCGGACAATCAGTTTTCGCACCGGCGGACTGCTGACGTGTTTGATCGGCGTGTTGATGCAGCCATGGAAGCTGCTGGCGAGTTATGGCAATTACGTTTCGGGATGGCTCGTCGGTTATTCCGGTTTTCTCGGGCCCGTGGCCGGAATCTTGATCTGCGATTATTTCGTGCGGCGGAAGAAGATTCTGAATGCCGAGGATCTCTACCGTCGCGGCGGGGTGTACGAGTTTTCGCGCGGAGTAAATTGGAAGGCGATTCTGGCGCTGGTGGCGGGGTGCGCGGTGGCGTTTGTGGGCCTTGTGTATGCGCCGGTTCGAGTGCTGTACGATTATGCGTGGTTCGTCGGATTTGGGGTAAGCTTTGTGGCGTATTGGGCGTTGATGCCGAGCGGCAACTCCGCGTCGGCTAGCAAGACAAAGCTGCCGGCCGCCCTCGGCTAGGCTCAGGACAAGTTCCGACCGGCGCTGCATGACCACCTTGCGGCGGCCGACTTTGCTTGAAGCGCGCTAGTCGCCGCTGGGGAATGGGAGCGAAAGCGTGTTAGAAGACTGGCGCACCCGGTCGTTCCAGCTCATAGGTGGCTCTCCGGCGTCGATTTGCTTCATCGTGATGCAGTTCTCAACCGGGCAGACCAACGCGCACAGGTTGCAGCCGACGCATTCCTCCTCGATGATGCGCGGAACGTGAACGCCGAAGCCGCCGGTATTCTTCTTCGTGGAATCCTTGTACGACTCAATGCACTGGTGCGCCCCATCCTCGCAGGCGACGTAACAGAGCTGGCAGCCGATGCATAGTTGCGGATCAATCTTCGCGATGACTTTGTAATTCAAATCGAGGTCGCCCCAGTCCCTCACATTCGGCACGGCGCGGCCGCGAAAGTCCTCGATGGTCCGGAAGCCGCGATCGTCCATGTATTGTGAGAGGCCGTCGATCATGTCCTCGACAATGCGGAACCCGAAGTGCATGGCGGCGGTGCAGACCTGCACAGTGGATGCGCCGAGAGCGATGTGCTCCGCCGCGTCGCTCCAGTAGCCGATGCCGCCGATGCCGCTGATGGGTATGCGCGAATTTTTCGCCACGGTTGAAAGCAAGTGAAGCGCGATGGGCTTCACCGCCGGGCCGCAGTAGCCGCCGTGTGACGATTTTCCGCCGACGACCGGGCGGGGCGCGAAGCTGGTCAGGTCCACACCCATCAGTGAGTTGATGGTGTTGATCAGGCTGACGGCATCGGCGCCGCCACGTTCGGCGGCCGCGGCGATGTGGGTGACGCTGGTTACATTGGGCGTGAGCTTGACGATCACGGGAATCCGCGCGACTTCCTTCACCCATGACGTAATCATCTCCGTGTATTCCGGCACCTGGCCGACGGCCGCGCCCATGCCGCGCTCGCTCATGCCGTGCGGGCAGCCGAAATTCAGTTCGAGGGCGTCGGAACC
>JARLGK010000208.1 GCA_031296075.1 Candidatus Acidiferrales bacterium | reverse complement strand
GTATGGGCCATCCACTACACCGTCAATGGTACGATGCAACAGATGGCGCCAAGTTGCATACAATTGGTTATTACTTGGCAGGAAATTCGGCATTGCGCGCATTCAGTGCAAATGGGGGGTTTGCGCCGGCCGACGAAGTAAATGGGAAGGCCAAACTCTATCGAAATCATTTGGATGCTGAATCGAGGGGGCCCGTGGCCCGCAAGGAGCGGAAGGAATGTCCTGGGAGCGCGTCTACCGGCTGGTGAAAAAAATCCCGCGCGGGCGCGTAACCACGTATGGTGAGCTGGCGCGAGCGCTCCGGCTTCGCGGCGGTGCGCGAGCGGCGGGTTACGCCATGGCTGCGTGCCCCAACGGACGAGGCATCCCGTGGCACCGCGTGGTCGGCGCGGGAGGGCGGCTGATCATTCGGGAACCGTACGCCGGTCTGCAGCGGCGATTGCTTGAAACCGAGGGCGTGACAATCGAAGGCCGCCGCATTGATATGCAGCGTTACGCGTGGCCGAAGGCGAAAAAGAAACCGGCGGGGCGCCGACGCGCAAAGACGAGCTGATTCGCGCCGCCATCGTGATTGTGATATAGAATTGTTCCCCCGAAGCAAAGGGACTCATTCCGTGGGCGAGCCAATCATACAGGTCGATGACCTCTACAAGAGCTACGGCGCCGTCGAGGCAGTGCGTGGCGTGAGCTTTGCCGTCGCGGAAGGCGAAGTCTTCGGATTGCTCGGGCCAAACGGCGCCGGGAAAACATCCTGCGTGGAAATTCTCGAGGGCCTGCGTACGCCGGATCGCGGCAAGGTGCGCGTTTGCGGACTCGATCCGGAAACGAGCGGAGATCAATTCAAGGAGAAAATCGGCGCGGTCCTGCAGTCGACTGCTCTGCCGGACAAACTGCGGGTGAAGGAAGCCATCGAGCTGTTCGCGAAGTTCTATCGCAAACGAGCGAACACAGATGAACTCCTGCGGCGTTTTCAGCTCGATGAAAAGCGCGACGCATTCTACAGCCATCTTTCCGGCGGGCAGAAGCAGCGATTGGCGCTGGCCATGGCGCTGGTGAACGATCCGGAGGTCGTCTTTCTGGACGAGCCGACAGCGGGTCTCGATCCGCAGGTGCGCCGCGAAATTTACGACATCATCGAGGAGCTCAAGCGCGGCAAGAAGACCGTTCTGTTGACCACGCACTATATCGAGGAAGCCGAGCGGCTGTGCGACCGGGTCGCCATCGTGGACCATGGCCGCGTGATCGCGGAGGGCACGCCCCGCGAGCTGAAGCAGAAATCCGCCGGGACGACGCGCATCGAGGTCCGCCTCGCGCGTCCGCTGAGCGACGGGATGCTCGGTCGCCTGGATGGCGTCGCCAGCTCCCGCGAATTTGAGGGCATGTACGTGCTGCATTCCGCGCGGCCGCCGCAAACGATCGTGGCGCTCGTCAAACAGCTCGAGGCGGAAAACAACGAGCTGCAAAGCCTGGAGATGTTTTCTCCGTCGCTCGAGGACGTCTTCATCGAATTGACCGGCCGCCGGCTGCGCGAGTAACGCGATGGTGAAACTGAAATGAACGCCTTGAAACACACGTGGACTCTAACCAAGATTCGCATCCGGCTGGCGATGCGCAACCGCGCCTTTTTCTTCTTCAGTCTGGCAATGCCGCTCATCTTCCTGGTAGGCGCTGTTGTTTTCTTTGGCAGACATACGGAATGGGTGGGCTACATCCTCGGCGCCATGCTCACCACGACGGTGATGGGAAGTTTCTGGGGATTGAGCGTCCAGCTGGTCACCTTCCGCGAGCAGGGCATTTTGCGTCGCTTCCGGCTTCCACCGGTGGGTGCGGGGCCGATGCTCGCATCCAGCATTCTTTCGAATTACTTCATGGCGCTGCCCGTGGTTGTGATTGAGATTTTGGTCTGCCGCTGGGTGCTTCACATGCAATCGTGGGGAAATCTCTGGGCCATTTTCGTGCTGGTGACGATCGGGTCGGCGACGTTTTCCTCGCTCGGATTGATCGTCGCGAGCGTAACCAACACCATGCAGGAAACGCAGATGATCAATAACCTCATCTGGATGGCGTTTCTTTTTCTCTCCGGAGCCACGATTCCGCTCGCGATTTTTCCTCAGTGGATGCAGCGAGTGGCGCTGTTTATTCCCGCGCAATATTTGGCCACGGGCCTGGAATCCGCCGCCACGAAAGCCTCGACGCCCTACGAAGTGCTTGAGGATTTCCTGGCGCTCGCTCTTGGTTTTTGGGTCGCGTTTGAAGTTTCGCGCCAACTTTTCCGTTGGGAACCGGAAGCCAAGTTGCCCCGCCGCGCCAAGCTCTGGGTGCTCGCGGCGCTGGTGCCTTTTCTGCTGTTCGGGACGTGGGAAAGCGTGTGGGGCACAAGACTCAACCGCGTGAACACGAATTACCAGACGCTGAGAATGACGCCTTCCGGCGCTCGACAATCCCCCGCGGATAAATAATTCCGCGGAGCGGCGAAAATCGCGGAATCCGCTCGAACCCGGCCGGCATCGAACCCTGAGGAACCTGAGCAGCCATGAAGGCAATTCGCATCAAGGAATTCGGCGGACCGGAAGTTATGAAGGTTGAGGAAGTTCCTGACCTGAAGCCAGGCGCCGGACAAGTTGTCGTGCGTCTGCGCGCCATCGGCGTCAACCCGGTCGAGACCTACATGCGAGCGGGAACGTACCCGCGAAAGCCTTCGCTGCCGTATACGCCGGGCACGGATGGAGCCGGTACGGTTGAGTCCGTCGGCCCCGCCTTGAATACTAAAGAGGCGGCGCGATTCAAGCCGGGCGATCGTGTGTACATCGCCGGCAGCCTGAGCGGCGCGTATGCGGAGCAATCGCTTTGCGACGAGCGATTCGTTTTCCCGCTGCCGGCAAGCGTATCGTTTGCGCAGGGCGCGGCCATGAATATTCCTTACTCCACCGCCTTTCGTGCGCTCTTTCATCGCGCGAATGCGCGCGGGGGCGAGACGGTCCTGGTTCACGGCGCGAGCGGAGCTGTGGGAATCGCAGCCGTGCAGCTCGCGCGGGCGGCTGGGCTGCGCGTCGTCGGCACGGTTGGCTCCGACCGCGGACGCCAATTGGTCGCGGCGGAAGGCGCACATGAAATTCTCGACCACAAAGCGCCCGGCCACTTCGACGAAGCCCTGGCGCTGACCGGCGGCCGTGGCTACGATGTAATTCTCGAAATGCTCGCGAATGCGAATCTCGGGCGCGATCTCCCTATTCTTGCTCCCAAGGGACGCGTCGTCGTGGTGGGCAGTCGCGGGCCCGTTAAAATTGACGCGCGCCACACGATGACGCGCGATGCGTCCATCCTGGGCATGAGCATGTGGAACGCGACGACCGAGGAAATCGTCAGCATCCACTCGACGCTTGTCGCGGGTCTCGAGAACAAGACTCTACGTCCCATTGTCGGGCAGGAGATTCCGCTAGCCGAAGCCGCTCGCTCACATATAGCCGTGATGGAAGCGGGTGCCTACGGGAAAATCGTTCTGATTCCTTAAGGATTTCATCCGCACGGGGGTCCCACTTCATGCAACGAGCGGCCACGGCTGTCTGGAACGGCACTCTGAAAGAGGGAAAGGGAACGATTTCCACCGCGAGCGGCGTTCTTTCCGGCACGCCGTATTCCTTCTCCACACGGTTCGAAAACGGCCAGGGCACAAATCCTGAAGAACTGATTGCCGCAGCCCACGCCGGTTGCTTCACCATGGCGCTATCCGCCCAGCTCAGCACCATGAACTTCACGCCGGAAAACCTTCGCACCAAGGCCACCGTGTCGCTCGAAAAGCTCGATGCCGGCTGGACGATTTCGCGCGTTCATCTCGAAGTCGCCGCGAAAGTTCCCGGCATTTCGGCCTCGGCCTTTGAATCAGCCGCCGCCAGCGCGAAAGCCAATTGCCCGGTGTCCCGACTGTTGAAGGCGGAAATCACGATGATGGCGACCCTGGAGCAGGGAGCATGATTTTTCCAGCTGTGTCGGGCGTGCTGATCATTGCGATCGTCCTGTGGGAGGCGTTCGAAACCGTCATTCTCCCGCGCCGGGTGCGGCGCCGCTTTCGAATGGCGGTCCTCGTATATCGCAGCACGTGGATTCCGTGGAGAGCGCTGGCCCACCGCTTCAAGGACGCGAAATCCCGTGAGACGTTTCTCAGCTTCTACGGCCCGCTTTCGATCCTGATTCTGTTCGCGGTCTGGGCCGCCGCGATTATTTTCGGCTTCGGGTTGATGTATCACAGCGTCGCTGCGCGGGACTCGACGCACCCTACATTTGAGACCTCCCTCTACATGAGCGGCACGACAATGTTCACGCTCGGCCTCGGCGACGTGATTCCGCACACCTGGCCGGAGCGTTTCATGGTCGTATTCGAGAGCGGGATCGGATTCGGCTTCCTCGCGCTCGTTCTGAGCTATTTGCCGGTGATCTATCAGGCATTCTCCCGCCGCGAAGTGAATATCGTTTTGCTGGACGCGCGCGCAGGTTCGCCTCCCACCGCGGCGGAACTTCTGCGGCGTCATTCGGGGCCGCGCGGAGCGGAAGCGCTGGAAGAACTCCTGCATGACTGGGAGCGATCTTCCGCCGACATTCTGGAGAGCCACGTTTCTTATCCCAGCGTTTGTTATTTCCGTTCGCAGCACACCAACGAATCGTGGCTCGCTTCGCTGACGGCGATTCTCGACACGTGCAGTTTCTTGCTTGCCTTCGTGGAAAGCACGTCCTCGCGGCAGGCGCGGCTCACGTTCGCGATGTGCCGCCACACGGTTGTAGATCTCGCGCAGTTATTCAACGAGCCTCCGCCCAATCACCGGGACAACCGCTTGCCCCCCGCGGAGCTCGCGCGCCTGCGCGCCGCCCTCACAAAGTGCGGCTTTAAGCTTCGCGACGACGAAGCCTCGCACAAGAAGCTCGCGGATCTCCGCGCGATGTACGAGCCGTACCTCCATGCTCTTTCGCGTTTCCTCTATATGGAGGTTCCTCCGTGGATTCTCGCGACGGAAATCGCGGACAACTGGAAGACCAGCGCGTGGGGCCGGATCTCCGGCATCGCCGGCCCGGACCGCGAAGAACCCGACGACCACACCGACTGAAGGCGCTCGTCAGGCGGTTACGCCGAAGGCCAAATTGGCCGCGTTTTACGCACGTTCCGCGACATGCCGCCCCTGCTCTTGAAAATGCCTGTGCTATAATTTCGCTTCTAGAGACCTATAAAAGTTTCTTTGCATGGTGCGGAGAGATTCATGAGCCTGCCCAAGACCGAGAAAATCTGGCACAACGGAAAATTCATCAACTGGGACGACGCCACGATCCACGTGCTTTCGCACGTCGTCAGCTACGGCTCGGCGGTCTTCGAAGGCATCCGTTGCTACGACGCGCCGCAGGGCCCCTCGATCTTCCGTCTCCGCGAGCACATGCAGCGCCTGATCAACTCCGCGTACATCTATCGGATGGAAGTTCCCTACACGCTCGACGCGCTCTGCCAAGCCAGCATCGATCTGGTGCGCGTCAACAAAGTGCCCGCGTGCTATGTGCGTCCCATCGTGCTGCGTGGCTACGGCGATGCGGGCGTGAACCCGCAAAACAATCCGATCGAGGTCTATCTCGCCTGTTGGGAATGGGGAAAATATCTCGGCGAAGAAGCGCTGCGCTCCGGCGTGGACGTCTGCGTCAGCTCGTGGAACCGCCCGGCGCCCAACACGCTTCCGCAAATGGCCAAGGCCGCCGCAAACTACATGAATTCACAGCTGATTCGAATGGAAGCCAAAGTGAACGGCTACGAAGAAGGCATCGCGCTCGACACAAACGGCTACGTGAGCGAAGGCTCCGGCGAAAACATTTTCGTGGTGATGAACGGCTCCGTCTCGACTCCGCCGCTTGCGAACTCCGCCCTGCCCGGCATCACGCGCGATTCGATTATGAAACTCTGCCATGACATGGGCATTCCCGTCGGCGAACAGGTGATTCCACGCGAGATGCTCTACATCGCGGACGAGGTCTTTTTCTGCGGCACCGCCGCCGAAGTCACACCGGTTCGCTCGATTGACCGCATCAAGATCGGCGCCGGCGCGCGCGGCCCCATCACAAAACGACTCCAGGATGATTTTTTCGCCATCACCAGCGGCAAGACGCCCGATCGTCACGGCTGGCTATCGTCGGTGAACGTCCCCAGCGCCGCCGTCCGCTAACGCTTCGCCGCAATAGCGCCCGGGCCGCAAGTAAGAACGTCTCTGTGTTGTGTAGGGGCGTAGCACGGCTACGCCCGGCGCGCGACCTTGGCATGGAGCCGCCATTCGCCTCGCTCCCCTTTCACCTCAGCCTATGTGGAGTGCGGCAGTTTGCCGCCCGCCGCTGTCTGCCGCACGGGCCTGCCCGTGCGCGCTGCACTCGTTCGGGAACGCCTTGGATTGGGCGAAGCGAGCTTCGCCCAAGAACAGCGGGAGTAAGCTCCCGCACTCCACAAAGTCGTCGTAGCTTGACGAGCGACGAGTGATTGTGAGCGGAGTCCAAACTTGCGATTCTTTGACTCCCTTTATCCAATCCAGTAGAATCCGCGCGGTCGAGGAGGGCGCGCATGTACAATCTTCCGCAGAAGCTCGTCGCCGAATTCATCGGCGCGTTCACCCTCGTCTTCATCGGCGCCGGCTCGATCTGCACGGATCAATATCTGACCTCGACGGGCCAGAGCGGCCTGGGGTTGCTGGGCGTCGCCATCGCCAGCGGACTCGCCTTCGGCGTCATGGTCATGGCGCTCGGGCATATCTCCGGCGGTCATTTCAATCCCGCGATTACCATCGGACTCTGGGTCACTCGGCGTTTGAGCACGCGGCACAGCGTGTCCTACTGGATCGCGCAGCTGCTTGGCGCCACGACAGCGGCCTACGTGATCAAGGTTGCGATCCCGGACACCACTTGGACCGCAAAGGCCCTCGGTTCGATCACACCCGACCTCGGCGGCGACTTTACTCGGGCGCACGGCATCGCGCTGGAGGCCGTCCTGACGTTCTTCCTTGTATTCGTCTTCTTCGCCACCGCGGCGGATACGAAAGGCGCGTTTAGCAAGATTGCCGGCTTCGCCATCGGCCTGACGATCACCATGGACACTCTCTTCGGCGGCCCTTTCACGGGCGCCGCCATGAACCCAGCTCGCGCGTTCGGGCCAGCGCTGGCCACAAGCCACTGGCAGAACCACGGCGTCTATTGGGCCGGCCCCCTCCTCGGCGGCGTTATTGCCGGAGTCCTCTACGACCGCACCTTTCTGCGCGACCAGCCTCCCGCGTAGCGCCGTGGCGGTCACGCGTCGTCTCTAATCCTCGCCCTCACCCTCGCCCTGCCTTCTCCGTTGCGCCCCTAGAAACTCCCCTGCCGCGCGTTCTTGTTGGGTACTAGAACCCATGCTAGTTTTGGATTCAGCTTCGTAAACGGGGAGATTCAGCGATGGCCCTCAATATTGATGATCTTTTGCGCCGCGCCGTTGATAGCCGCGCCTCCGACTTGCACTTGAAGGTTGGCAATCATCCCTATTTGCGCGTGGACGGCTTGCTGAGCGGCCTCACCGACGTCCCCCGCATCACGCCTGAAGAGATGCTCTCGATGGCCTTCAGCATGATGACCAACCGGCAGAAGCAAAAATTCAAGGAAACGGCCGAGTTGGATATGGCCTACGGCGTGGCCGGTCTGGGACGGTTTCGCGTCAACGTCTTCCAGCAGCGCGGCAACGTCGGCATGGTTCTGCGCGTTATTCCGACGAAAATTCGCACCATCGAAGAGCTCGAACTCCCGCGTATCCTCATGCAAATCTGCGAAGAGCAGCGCGGTTTGATCCTCACCACCGGCACGACCGGTTCCGGTAAATCCACCACGCTGGCTGCCATGATTGACCGCATCAATTCACTGCGCGCCGAGCACATCATCACCATCGAGGACCCTATCGAATATCTGCACCGCGACAAAAAGGGTTTCATCAATCAGCGCGAAGTCGAGGTCGACACGTCGTCGTTCTCGACGGCCCTCCGCGCCGCGCTGCGCCAGGACCCCGACGTCGTACTCGTCGGCGAAATGCGCGACCTGGAAACCATCTCCACGGCCCTGCTCGCCGCTGAAACCGGCCACCTCGTACTTTCGACTTTGCACACGCTCGACGCCACGGAAACGATTCAGCGCATTATCGCCGTCTTCCCGCCGCCGGAGCAAAAGCAGATTCGCTTGCAGCTCGCCGGGACGCTCAAGGCGGTCGTCAGCCAGCGCCTGGTTCGCAAGAGCGACGGCACGGGCCGCGTGCCCGCGGTCGAAGTCATGGTCGCCACCGGATACATTCGCGACTGCATCATCAATCCAGACAAGACTCGCATGATCCGCGACGCCATCGCCGCCGGAACCAGCCAGTACGGAATGCAGACGTTCGATCAATCGCTCTTCGATCTCTATTCGCGCAACCTCATCACCCTTGAAGAGGCCCTGCTGCGCGCCTCGAACCCGGACGATTTCCACCTTCGCGTTCAGGGTATCCGCTCCTCCGCCGATTCCGCCCGCGAGGATATGGAACGCGCCATGAACGAATTCGAGCGCCTCGGCAGCAAGCACTGACGATCCGACCAGGATCGTCGTCCCGCCTGCCCTGACTGCTCTGGCGAAGGGAGCGAGCCCGCCGGGACGGACGAGCCGAGGGATTCCCTCTCTGTTTAGGGGGTCGGAACTTTAGCTCCGACAAAAAGAATCGGCGCGAAGCGCCTTCCTATGCGCTGTCCCTACCGCAGCATGTAATTCGGCGGCGTTCGCGCCCGGAAATGCTGCGCCCGCCCGCGTCGCCTCGCTCCTTGCTTCCCTGCTTCCTTGCTTCTATGCTTCCCTCGTGCGCTCGCGCTCTTCTCTCCGCAAACTTTCGATCGAGCAGGCGCTCTACACGTCCGCAGTCCGCGCCCTCATGCGCCGCGCGCATTCGATTCACGAGATGCGCGAATACCTCGAGCGCCGCGCCGAAGACAAGGAATCAGTCTCGCCGGTCATCGCGCGCCTCCGCGAGCTGCAATATCTCGACGATGCTCGTTACGCGCTCGAGTATGCTCGCCATCACGCGAAGTCGCGCCGACAGGGACGCTTCCGCATCGCGCGCGAACTGCGCGGCCGGGGCGTTCCTGACCGCTACATCGAAGCCGCGCTCGATTCCGTCTTCGCCGAGACGGACGAGGCAGCGTCCGTCCGCGCGCGCCTCAAGCGGCATCTTTCGCATGTGCGCGGCGCGCTCGGCCAGAACAAGATCGCCTCGCTCTATCGCAGCCTCCTTCGCGCCGGCTTTTCCTCGGACATCATTCGCGCCGAACTGCGCGGGATCACCCACGGCGATCTCCCCGATTTCCCGGATGCGCCCGACGCCTCGGAATAGGCGAAAGCGTAGGGCTGCAGCCCCATGAATCAGTGCTCGAATGGAAGGGGCTTTAGCCCGGGAGACGCCGACGCGCACCTACTCGCACAGCAACGCCTACCGCGCGGCTGACACTTCTTGCGAACCAAACGCGTATTATTTCGTAGAGGCGTGTTTAATTAGAGAGAACCCATGCGAAAGCTAGCCATCATCCTCGCCATCTTCCTGGGGATTGCCGCGCTGGGAGCAGCGACACTTGCCGGCCGCGCAATGCGCCTGCGCGCGAGCCTTCGCGAGGCAGCGGCTGCCGACGAAAAACATTCCATCATGGTGGGCAGCCTGACTCGAAATTATCTTCTGCATGTTCCCGACGATTTGCCTCCTGGAAAGCCCGCGCCGCTCGTCCTGGTCTTCCACGGTGGCGGCGGCCATGACTGGAACATGCCCGGCTTCACGCACTTCGACGATCTGGCCGACCAGGAGGGATTCGTCGTCGCCTACCCTGACGCCGAGAACAGAAACTGGAACGACAGTCGCGGCGTCTCCACCGCGGACGACGTGGGATTCACCCGCGCCCTGATTGACGACGTCGCCCGCTCGCACTCGATTGATCCGAGCCGCGTTTACGCTACCGGCATTTCCAATGGCGGCTTTTTCTCAAATCGTCTCGCCTGCGACCTCGCGGACAAAATCACCGCCATTGCTTCCGTCGCCGCCACCATGCCCAAGCCGCTCGTCGCAGAGTGCAAACCGTCGCGCCCGATTTCCGTCCTCTACATTCAGGGAACGGAGGATTCCCTCGTCCCCGTCAACGGCGGCACCATCGGATTCGTTTGCGGCCGCAGCCGTGGCGAAAATATCTCCCTCGCCGCCTCCGCGCAATTCTGGCGCGAACAGGATCACATCTCCGCTGCCTCGAATGTCAAAGACCTGCCCGACCGCTCCGATGATGGAACGCACGTCCGCCGCGAAATCTGGACGGGCGGGAAGGACGACACTGAGGTCGTCGTGTACACCATCGAAGGCGGAGGACACACCTGGCCCGGCGGCCCGCAGTATTTGCCGAAGCTCGTCGTTGGCAAGGCCAGCCAAAATCTCAACGCCACCCGCACGATTTGGGAATTTTTTCAGGGTCAGCAGCTGCCGTAAGGGCACGATATATCGTGGCCGGCACTATTTCTTGGCGTGATCTTACCAATTCGCTGGTCGAACTCCGCCATACCTTTTCTCGCGCGCCACGTCTACCAGTCCTTCGAATACGTCCACGCCTTCGTCGCGCAAATGACCAACGCCGATTTCGCCAAGCTGGAACCGAAATTCGGCCCCGAAGCCAACGCTGGCGACATTATCTATATCATCGTCACGGACGACCACGAGCACCTCGGCCAATCCGTCGCCTACGCCCGCGTCAACGGCATCGTCCCGCCCTGGACCGCCGCTGCCATGAAAGCCAAAGCGGACAAACAACAGAAAAAACAACAATAGACCGAAGACCTGGTCCGCCAATGCGGCCGCCGGCGAACCGGTTTAACGGACCACGCTGTCGTCGATTACGGCGGTCGCCGGCGGAAGTATCCCGAGATCCGTGTCGATCGGTCGAACGAGCATTTGTATCAGCCGCAGATGCCTGGCGAACCAAATCGCTCCGGCGATGCAGCATGCTCCGCTGAGCATCACGGTTCGTGGCGCGCCGATCACGTGAGCAACGCTGCCCGCGAACAAGCTTCCGAATGGAGCCATCCCCACGAAGGCCATGGTGTAGAAGCCCATCACCCGCCCCCGTTTGCTTTCTTCGACGGCCGTTTGAATGATCGTGTTGCTGGCAGCCATTTGCTGCATCAGTCCGAAGCCGCACACAACCATCAGCAGGAGCGAGAGCCAGAAATTTCGCGACAGCCCGAAAAGGATCAGCCCGATGCCGAAGGCTCCGGCGGAAAGCGGAATCATCCTCGCCAACCCCAGGATCGTTCTTCGCAGCGCAAGCGATACCGCCGAAGCCAAGGCGCCTACTCCGACGGCGCCCATCAGAAAGCCGAGCGTATGCGGCCCACCCGTCAAAATGCTTCCGGCAAAAATCGGGATCAGCACCGTGAACGGCCATCCCATCAAGCTCACGATGGCAAACATGAGCAAGATCGTGCGAATCGGCGCAAACCCGGAGACGTACGCCCAACCTTCTCGCAATTGCACGAGCATCGAGCCCTTATGGCGTTGCGTGGTCCCCAACTTCACTCGCATGGCGACGAGCGAGGCAATCACCGCAAGATAGCTGAGCCCGTCAACCAGGAAGCAGTAGCCCTCCCCGGACACCGCGATCACTGCTCCGGCGAGCGAAGGGCCGACAAGCCGCGCGACATTTACCATGGATGAATTCATTGCGATCGCGTTGCCCAGGTCCTCCTTGTCCTCCACCATTTGCACCAGAAAAGCCTGTCGGCCGGGCATGTCGAACGCGTTAATCGCACCTTGAAACGCGCTCAAGAAAACGATCTCGTGAATGTTGATATGCTTCGTCAGCGTGAGCACAGCCAGGGCGAGCGACTGGACCATGGCCAAAACTTGCGTAATCAAAAGGACGTGACGGCGGTTCAGCCGGTCGATCCAGACTCCCGCGAAAGGCGCGAGCAGAAACGTCGGTATCTGCCCGGCGAATCCCACCACTCCGAGCAAAAGGGCCGAGCCCGTCAGCCGGTAAACCAGCCAGCTCGTCGCCAGCCGCGTCATCCACGTGCCGATCAGCGAGATTCCCTGCCCGCCGAAATACAGCCGAAAGTTTCGATGCCGCAGAGAACGCCAAGCGTACGATAGGCCGCCGGACTTTACGGGGGGAGTAGCCGTTGAAGTAGCTTGCGCGCTCACATCTCCATTCTGCCATCCCGCTGGTAAATTCCGTCGTTGGCTTTTCATGCCTTTGGTTTTATGTAGCTCAGGTCTTTAGACCTGAGGTTTTTCGGCCCACGGTGGAAGCGTGGGGCTTCAGTCCCACGAATAGAAGGCTCGAATGATAACGGGTTTCAGCCCTGGGGACTTCACCTCTCCGCTCCATTCGCCTCGATACAGGAAAAGTCCACACGCACGATCCCTTGCGCTCGCTCGCTTCTCTCCCTAATATGGCTAGCGTGAAGCAGCGCGCACAATTCCGTGTACGAAGATTCGGACATCGGGCGAGCGGCCCGAAATCTGCCGCTCCGCGAAATCCTAATCGAGAATTTCTAGAATTAGAAATCGCGTATCTTGTTGAAAACACAGACTCGCGAGCGCTTCTAATCGAGAAGAAACGAGAGGGGCGACTTTGCCCCATTTTGGTGCAATCTCCGCTCCGCTTTCCACTGCCGGAGCCGCTCGATTTCAAATTCGCTTGCACGAGACCAAGGAAAATTTGACCGGCAACGAAGTTCGCAAAATGTTCCTGAAATTTTTCGAGGAGCGCGGCCACCGCGTCGTGCGCAGCTCTTCGCTCGTCCCCACGAACGATCCCACCCTGCTTTTCACCAACGCAGGAATGAACCAGTTCAAGGACGTTTTCCTCGGGCTCGAGCAGCGCGACTACAAACGCGCCACGTCCTGCCAGAAATGCGTGCGCGCCGGCGGCAAGCACAACGACCTTGAAAACGTCGGCTTCACCAACCGCCATCACACTTTTTTCGAAATGCTCGGCAATTTTTCCTTCGGCGATTATTTCAAGGAGCAAGCCATCGCCTACGCGATGGAGCTGGTCACTTCGACGAACTGGTACGGCATCCCGCTCGAAAAACTTTACTTCACCGTTTTCGGCGGCGCGGAAGTTTCCGGCACTCAACTTCCCGTCGACAGCGAAGCGGCAACATATTGGGAAAAAGTCGGCGCGCCCAAGGACCGCATCATCGCGGTCCCGGGCCTGAAAGAAAACTTCTGGGCCATGGGCGATACCGGCCCATGTGGCCCCTGCAGCGAGATCTACTACGACATGGGCGCCGCCGCCTCCGATCAGGACCATGCCGATTGCAAATTCGGCTGCGACTGCGGACGCTACGTCGAGATCTGGAATCTCGTATTCATGCAGTTCAATCGCCTGCCCGCCGTGACGGGCGACGCAAGCGGCACTCTCGATCCCCTGCCGAAGCCGTCCGTGGATACGGGCGCAGGCCTCGAACGCCTCGCCGCCATCCTGCAGGGCAAAATCAGCAATTTCGACACCGATCTGTTCAAGCCATTGATCAATAAGGCGAAATGGCTTTGCGGCAAAGAGGACGTCGAGGGCATGGACACTGCTTCTCTAGCTTCGCTGCGAATCATCGCCGATCACTCTCGAGCGGCAACGTTCCTGATCTCCGACGGAGTGATTCCTTCCAATGAGGGCCGAGGCTACGTGCTGCGCAAAATCATCCGCCGGGCGCTCGTGCATGCAAATGACCTGAAGGCCCCCAGGCCATTTCTATCAGCGATGGCCGTCGCGGTCCGCGCGCAAATGAAGGAAGCCTATCCAGAACTCGAGGAGCATACCACGCGCGTTGCCCGCGTCCTGGACGAGGAAGAAGATCGTTTTACCCGCACGGTCGATGCCGGATTGAAGAAGCTGGACGAGGAGATCGCCCCATTGATTGCCACGGAGCGCAAGAATCCGGCCGAGTCGCCTGTGCTTGCCGGGGACAAAGCGTTCAAGCTCTACGATACGTATGGCCTCCCAGTCGATTTCATCACCGACGTCTTGCGCGACCAGGGCCTACGCCTGGATATGGCGGGTTTTGATCACGCGATGGAGGAGCAGCGCACTCGCGCAAAAGCCTCGTGGAAGGGCGTGCACAAGGAATCGGCCAACCCTGCATATGCGAAGCTCGCGGAAACGTACAAAACCGAGCCGGACTTCTACTTCGGCACGGCCGCCCGCGATTGCCGAATCGAAGCCATCGTCACGAAACAAGGCTCGGTGAACGAGATCAAGAAAGGCACGGAAGCCGAAATCGTTCTCGACCGCACGTCGATCTATTCCGAATCCGGCGGACAGGTCGCGGACACCGGCGGCCTCTACGATAAATCCGAATCGCTTGAGGTTGCCGAAATCCGCGGCGCGTATTATCCGGTCACCGGGCTCATCGCACACCGCATCGTCGCCAAGGAAGACCTGCACGTGGGCGACCGCGTCGCCACCTTCGCCGATCCCGCGCGCCGCGAGCGCAACATGCGAAACCACACCGCCACGCACCTGATGAACGCCGCGCTGCGCAATATTCTCGGCACGCATGTAAAGCAGTCAGGCTCGCTCGTCGCGCCCGATCATCTGCGATTTGATTTTTCTCACTTCGCTGCCGTGGAGTCCAGCGAGATGATCGAAATCGAGCAGCAGGTGAACGAAGAGATCCGCAAGGATCTCGAAATCCGCACGGACATCATGAACATCGACGACGCGCTGGCATCCGGCGCGCTCGCCTTCTTCGGTGACAAGTATCCGGAAGCAAACGTTCGCGTCGTAACGATTCCCGACGATTCCTCGCCGCTCGGCTTCTTCAGCAAGGAACTCTGCGGCGGCACGCACGTCGTCCGCACCGGCGCGATCGGCGTCTTCAAGATTGTCGCCGAGCAATCCACTGCCGCCGGAGTCCGCCGCATCGAAGCCATCACCGGGGACCGCGCCCTCGCCGAATACCAGCGCGCCCTAACCACCTTGCGCGCCGCCGCCGGCATGCTCAACGCATCCGAAGCCCAGCTGATCCCCGCCCTCGAGCGCCAAATCGAGCAAATCAAAGCCCTCGAAAAGCAGCTCGAAGGCCTGAAACGCAAGGCCGCCGGATCACAAGCCGAGGAGCTTCTGGACAGCGTGCGCGAGATCAAAGGGACCCGCGTCCTGGCCGCGCAGGTAACAGGCGCCAGCCGCGAAACCCTCCGCGAGATGGTGGACTCCCTGCGCGAAAAGCTCGGTTCCGGGGTCGTAGTTCTCGCCTCCGCCGAGGACGGCAAAGTTGCTCTAATTGCTGCAGTTACGAAGGATCTGACTCAAAAATTACACGCCGGAAAAATCGTCCAGGAGCTTGCCAAACAGGTCGGCGGTTCCGGGGGCGGAAAGCCCGATTTGGCAGAGGCTGGCGGAAAAGACACATCGGCCATCGAAAGTGCCTTGCGTTCCATTTACCCCCTCCTCGACCGGTTGTTATAATCCCCGTGGTGCCAGAAGTTTACGCCGGGAAAGCTCTTTCCCGAGGCGTATCGGTGTCTGTCCGATGATCAAGACTCTCTATCAAACTTGCAGCATTCTGCCTTCCCCAAGGGCACGAAGTGAGCGGCTCGTGACCAGGCCCAGCATCGCCATCGCAATCCTGGCGGCTGTGGCCTGGCTCTCGCTGCCCACCCAGTCGCATGCTCAAATTGCGGCCTCCGTTGACGGACAAGGCAGAATGACGTTCATCAACGCGAATTCACAAAGACACCAGGGTGGGAGTACTATTAGTCCTCCCTCGGCCCCCGCGCAGACGCAGATTCAGCCGCGCACAACGGATGAGTCCGTCGAAACCGCGAAGCCGAAGCAAACGGTCGAGCCACCGTTGCCGCCGGCGATTCCTTCGACAGCGGATTCGGCGGCGACAGGATCGCTGCTGTCGCCAGTCGCGGTGTCGACGGATCCGATGGATCGCATCGTCCGCGAAGCCGCGGAACGCCACCGCGTGGACCCCGCTCTGGTCAAAGCCGTGATCAGCACGGAGTCAGGGTGGAATCCGCGGGCGGTCTCGCGCAAGGGAGCCGTCGGGCTGATGCAATTGATTCCTGGAACCGCGGAACGTTACGGCGTCGGTAATCCGTTCGATCCGGCGCAGAATGTCGAAGGCGGAACGACGTACTTGAAATGGCTGCTCGACAGATACAACGGCGATCTGCCAAAAACGCTCGCCGCATACAACGCCGGAGAACACGCCGTGGATCTATATCGTGGCGTGCCGTGGTATCCGGAAACGCAACGGTACGTGCAGAAAGTAACGCAAGCATATTTCCAGCCCGGATCGGGCCGCATCCCGACGCTGTGGAGTCCGCCAAAACCTCCCGTGCGCCGGGAAGTGAATTCGAATGGCCGGGTCGTCTTTACGAACGAATGAAACGCATCGCTTCTTGGGGGAAACACTTCGCTTTTAGAGCGCTTTGTGCGGCGACAATCGCTGCCGTGCTCGCGGTGTGTTTTGCCCTTCCTGTCCGGGCCAACAAGAAATCCGATGCGCGGGACCAATTCGAGCACGCCGTCAAGCTGCGCACGATGCTTGAGGGCTATCTCGAGAAGGATCGCACGCTTTCCGATTACCGCCAGACCATCTCCGCCTATCACAAGGTTTACCTGATCTCGACACAAGCCGAGGAAGTAACGCCGTCTCTGGTGGCCGAGGGCGAGCTGTACCAGGAGATGGGCCGCCTTTTCGATCCGAAATATTTTCAATCCGCCATCGAGGCTTACAACTTCCTTCTGAAGCAATATCCGGAAAGCCGCTACCGGGGCGAGGCGATGCTTGCCATCGCGCAAATCCAAAAGGACGATTTGGACAAGCCGGCCGATGCGGAAGCGTCCTACAAAGAATATGTGAAGCGCTTCCCGCGCTCCGATAAGGCGAACGACGCCCGCGAAGCATTGAAGGAAATCGCGGCCGATGCCGGCCCCAAAGCCGATCAGGCGCCGGACGAGCAAGGCCCGCGCGTCGAGCCCCGCGTGTCCGATCGTGGAACGCCCAGCGTGAAAGACATCCAAACTTGGAACGCCGCCGATTCCACTCACATCGTCGTAACGCTCGATGACACGATCAAATACGACGTGGTGCGCATCGCGTCGCCCGATCGCATCTATTTCGATCTTTATAAAGCGAAACTCGGCGCGAAACTTCCGGGCAAGCCCATTGAAGTCCAGAGCGGCCTGCTGAAATCCGTTCGCGTGGCGCAGAACAAGCAGACGGTCGTGCGGCTGGTCCTCGACGTGGACGGCGCAAAGGATTATTCGGCCTATCTGCTGGCGAAGCCCTACCGGCTCGTCATCGACGTTCATGCGAAATCCGTCGCCACCGCGAAGAATGTACCCGCTCCCGAACCGGCCCCCGCAGCCGTCAGCGAAACGGTCTCGGTCAGTTCCACCAGAAACTCTGCCGCCCGGCCGCTTTCCGCGAGCACGGCTGCAAAGGTTGCGGCAAAAGTCACTCCGCTGCCACCCGTGAAAAAGACTCCTGTCGCCGCGCTTGTGCCGCCCACCGAACCCAAGCCCACGCGCGACGGCGACCGCTCTCTGACGCGCGCGCTGGGGCTGAAGATCGGCCGCATCGTGATAGACGCTGGACACGGGGGCCACGACACGGGAACGATCGGTCCACACGGTCTGATGGAAAAAGATTTGTGCCTCGATGTGGCGCTGCGCCTGGGAAACTTGATCGACCAAAAGTTGCCGGGAGCGGACGTGATCTACACGCGTAAAGACGATACGTTTATCCCGCTCGAGCAGCGGACCGCCATCGCCAATGAGGCGAAGGCAGATCTCTTCATCTCCATTCATGCGAATTCGAGCCACGACCCGGCGGCGCGCGGTATTGAGACCTATTACCTGAACTTCGCGACGTCCGCGGAGTCCATGGAAGTGGCCTCCCGCGAAAATGCGAATTCGCAGGAGTCGCTGCACGATCTGCAGGACCTGATCCAGAAGATTGCGCGCAACGAAAAGATCGAGGAATCAAGGGAGCTCGCGGGCGACATTCAGGACAACCTCTTTGACCGCTTGCAACCGGTGAGCCACGGGCAACGCAATCGCGGCGTGAAGAAGGCTCCGTTCGTCGTGCTCATCGGTGCGAATATGCCTTCGGTGCTTTCGGAAATCTCGTTTGTCAGCAACCCCGGCGATGAAAAACTGCTCCGCAAGCCCGACCAACGCCAGCGGATCGCCGATGGACTCTATCGCGGAGTCGCGGCCTACCTCGATAACCTGAACAGCCTCACCTACAACAAACAGAGGCTTGTCTCCCAAAACCACACCTCAGGCAGCCATCTCGAGCCCACATCAGTGGCATCAAACGGGAATCCAAAGTAAGATTTTGGTGTCTAATATGCAGGGGAATTCATGCGCTGTCTGACCGGTTTGTCGATTGCCGTCCTTTTCCTGGCTGCGTTGCCAGTCTCCGCCCAGCAGATTCTACCGGATTCAATTGCCGGATGGACGAACGGGGATGTCGCGGCCGAGCCGGCATTGCCTCAACCGGTGTTGAACGAGTACGGCCTCGTCTCCTCTGTCTTCGGCCAGTATACGCGCGGTTCGGAATCCCTGAACGCAGGCCTCTACACGATGAAAGACCCCAGCGGCGCTTACGGTCTTTATTCCTATCTGCGCACGCCGGATATGGCGCGCGCGAATTTCACGGATCATTCCTCGATCTCAAGGGAACGCGCGCTCGTGCTCGCCGGGGATCTGGTGCTGGATGTTCAAGGGAAGGATATTGCCAAATTTGAGCCGCAACTGAGGGCGCTGGTCGCGGCAATTCAACCGAGGGCACACGAAGGAGTCCTTCCGATGCTGGGCCAGTATCTGCCCCAAAAGAGCATGATCGAGCGAACGGACCACTACGTCCTCGGCCCGCAGACTTTGAACCAGCTGTTTCCCGGTGGAATCGGCGAATCGCTCGGATTCCGGAGCGGTGCGGAAGCGGAACTCGCGCACTACCGGCTTCTCGGACGTGACGCTACGCTCCTGGTTGTCAGCTTCCCCACCGATCAAATCGCGATGCGGCAGATAGCCGAGCTGCAGAAAAACTTCAATGTGAATGGCGCGAGTCAGGCCAGCGGCGTGCCCCAATTGTTTGCCAAGCGCTCCGCAAGGCTGCTCGCGATTGTCTCCGGCGCGACCAGCCAGACCGAAGCGGACACCTTGCTGGATCAGGTACAGATGGAAACGGAGCTGACCTGGAACGAGCCGACATTCCAATTCAAAGAGCCCAGTATCGAGATGATGATCGAAGGTTCGATCATCGGGGCGGGCACGATCTGCATGTTCGCGTTGATCGCGGGACTTTCTTTTGGCGGCTTGCGGCTTATCGTGAAGCGCGTGGCGCCGGGCAAGGTGTTCGACCGGAACAGCCATCTCCAGGTTCTTCAGCTCGGGCTGGGCAGCAAGGCCATCAATTCAGACGACTTTTACGGCTACAGCGCCCCGGCTGGCACGGGGAACCCTGTGGATAAAGACCTGCCCGAGCGGGTTGCCCTGCGCTTATTTCGCTGAAAATAAAGGTATCTAGAGGAGTTTGCTAGATCCGGGCTTCTCGCTTGACAGCGCGGAAACCGGCCCCTAGACTACGGCCGAGGACAGGGTTCGAAAGCCATCCGCGCATTGGCCGTAGAGCTTTTTCCCCATGAAGGCCCGCTCCAAGGCGGGCCTTCTGTTCTTAAGCTCGTAAATCGCGTTCGCGAAAATATCGGAACGCCCAGTCCCGCCGACAGTAATCAAGAAGGCGTCGAAGAATACCCGGTCACCACAGCGCACCCAAAATAAGGAAACCATTTGACGCGCTGGCGATAGCCAATAGGGAGATTCCTGATAAAGTAATGAGCGTGACTCTTATGAGAAGTTTTTGCACCCACAGACCGACACGCGGCGATCAAGGCCTGCGCATTCCCGCCGTCGTCGCGGCGCTGGTGCTTACACTGATTCTCTGCGCTGTATCGACGCCGGCCCAACTAACGCCACAACCGCAAGCGCCGGCGCCCGGAAGTATCACCGGAAACGTTGTGGACGCGAGCGGATCAGCCATCGTGGGCGCGAAAGTGACGCTTTCACTCGACCAGCAGGGGCCGAAGCAGGAAGCCATGTCCGGTGATGACGGCCAATACTCGTTTCCCGCGATTCCGCCCGGACCGTTTCAACTGACCATCGCCGCGGCGTCGTTTGCGACCCGCACATTTTCCGGAACGCTTCATCCCGGTGAAGTGGTCCTCTTGCCGCCCATCGCGCTGTCGGTGGCCTCCAACGTGACGAGGGTGGTGGTGCGTCCGCCGGAAGAACAAGCAAAGGTGGAACTGAAAGCCGAAGAGAAGCAGCGCGTACTCGGCGTCATTCCCAATTTCTATGTGACCTACGTCCCGAACGCCGCGCCGCTTTCGCCGAAGCAGAAATTCCAGTTGGCCTGGAAATCGACGCTCGATCCAGTGAACATCATTTTGACCGGGGCCACTGCCGGGCTGGCGCAAGCCGGCGATCTATACGACGGATACGGACAAGGCGCGGCGGGTTACGGAAGGCGTTTCGGCGCCGCCTACGGAGATTTCATCTTCAGCACGTACCTCGGAAACGCCGTATTTCCGTCTCTCTTCAAACAAGATCCGCGATATTTTTACAAGGGAACGGGCGGCACTCGTGCGCGGTTTGGCTACGCCCTGGCGAACGCCGTAATCTGCAAGGGCGACAATGGTCGCTGGCAAATGAACTACTCATATCTTCTCGGCGACTTGGCCGCGAGCGGCATCTCCAATACCTACTATCCTGCGAAGAATCGCGGGGCTGGATTGACGTTCGAGAATGCCGCCATCGGTGTGGGCGCAAGCGCAGCCGCAAACGTTCTGCAGGAATTCGTGATCCGCAAGTTGACGAAGAATCGCGGCGACGCAAAGTCCTAGAGCTCACCGCGCCGCAATAGTTCCTGTTACGCGCGAGCCGTAGAGCCGGCCGAATTCAGGATTTTCTGGTAGTAAGCCTCGTACATTGGAATGATGTCGTTCGAGCAATATCGGCGGCGGGCATTCGTGCGGGCCATCTCCCCCATCATGCGGCCGCGGTCCGGACGCGTGAGAATCTCGAGCGCGTATTTCGCAGCGATATGCACGTCGCGCGGCTCGAAGAGATAGCCGTCCACGCCGTGCGTCACCACCTCCGGCAAGCCGCCGACATTCGTCGCGACCACCGGAACCTCGCATGCCATCGCTTCCAGCGCCGCAAGCCCGAAGGACTCCTCGTCACTGGGCAGGAGAAACAGGTCCGCCACTCCCAGCTTTTCGTGCACGCGGTCCTGCTTGCCGAGAAACATCACGTCCTTCGTGAGGCGCTTTTTCCGGACGATGTACTCGGCGGCGCCGCGGTCCGGTCCGTCGCCGATGAGCACAAGCTTCGCGGGGATCTTTTCGCGAACCAGCGCGAAGATCTCGACGACGTCCGTCAGGCGCTTTACGGGGCGGAAATTCGACAGGTGCATGAGGATCGGTTCGCCGCCGGGCGCCCATCGCGCCCGAGCCGCCGCATCGTCGGACTTCTTGTAAAGATCGCAGTTGACGAAGTTCGGAATCACGTCAATCGGCCGCTTGATTTCGAATTCCTTCAACGTGCGGTCGCGCAGATAGTTCGAGATGGCCGTCACGCCGTCGCTCTGCTCGATCGAAAAGCGCGTGATGGGCAGATAACTGCGATCGCTGCCTACGAGAGTGATATCGGTGCCATGCAGCGTGGTGATGAACGGCAATCGCCTCGGCGCAGCCATCATGCGCGCCAGCAGCGCGCTGACCGAGTGCGGAATGGCGAAGTGGACATGCAGCAGGTCGAGCGACGCCTGCTCGGCCACTTCGCCCATCTTCGTGGCCAGCGCCAGCGTGTAGGGCGGATGATCGAACAGCGGATAGGTGGTGACTTCCACCTCGTGGAAAAATATCCGCTCGCTCGCGCCGGTCAAGCGAATGGGAATGGCATAACTGATGAAATGGACTTCGTGGCCGCGCGCGGCGAGTTCAATGCCGAGTTCGGTGGCGACCACACCGGAGCCGCCGTAGGTTGGGTAGCAGGTAATCCCGATTTTCATGCTGGTTGGCGCCCGTGCCAGATCGAAGCTAAGCGAGCACAGCGGTGCGATCGAGTATTTCGCACAGGCGAGTCCTACTGGCCGTTCGTGCCGCCCAAAGCCGCGTCTTCGCCTTCTTTGTAGAGGTATCTTATCGAGTGCTTATAAATGAGCAGATTCGGGCTGCCGAAACGAGTGAGCTTGATGCAATCCCTGTCGTACCATTCCACGGTGCCGCGCAGTACCTCGCCGTCGGTCAACACGACGGCCACGGGTGTGCGCGATTGCATTTGCTTCACATAATAAAAATTCTCCGCGAACGTTTGTTCGGGCGGAGCCGGCTTCTTCCGCGGCGGAGGCGCCGCCTGCGGAGCGGGCTGCGATTGCCGTGGCGCGTATGATTCCTTCATATCGGTAAGAGCGGGACGAAACAGCTTGCGGTTTACCATAAGCGCTCCTCGGTTTCCTGCTTTTATATGACTGCGTAGGAAGACAATCGGTTGCAAACTTTTCGCAACAAACTTAGGTTGGCCCGGGGCCTTAACGGACACCGAGAGATGTCACAAGAGCATCCAGACCCAACTGGCGGCCGATATTCCGGCGCATTCGGCCTTCGAGGGTGTCCAGGCCACGCGTGGCCCGCAAAACCCATTCCCAGTTAATCTTCTTGCCCAGGGCCTCCACTTCCCTTCGCAGGTCAGGGTTGCGTAGGAGACTGCTCTTGGAGCCCTCCGAGGATTCCAGCAAGTCTGTAAAGACACTATAAAACAGCGCGAGAATGTTTTCAAATGATTCGTGCTCCTGCTTGGAAAGCTGAGCAGTGGCCGCGAAGAGTTCGCCGTATTTTTCTCCGGCGACGGCCCGATCGAGCAGGCTGAGGACGCTTTTGCGCAGGCGCGCCGATTCCTCTAGGTTGAGCGAGAGAGCCGCACCCGGGCTGCCGGCGGAAAGCTGCGCGGCCAATTTTCGCTCCGCGGGCTTCGCGTCCGAGCGGTCCTTCAGAAACACTTCAACCTGCTCGGCCGGCACCGGCGCGAAGTGGAACTGGAGGCAGCGCGAGCGAATCGTCGGCAGCAGCGCGTCTGGCGTGATCGCGAGCAGAATCAGCGTGGCGGATTCGGGCGGCTCCTCGAGAATCTTGAGGAAGAGGTCTGCGTCGTTCCAGCGCATCGTATCCGCGCCATCCAGGATGAACAACCGCCGCCGCCCCTGCGGCTTGAAATACGCCGCGCGCTGCACCGCGCGCAATTGCCCCACGCGAATCATCGGCCGGGCCACCGGATTGCGCAGCCGCACCGGGTCCGGAACGATCAGCCAGACGTCGGGATGCGTTTCGAGAATGAGGGGCGTGCGCTCGACCGCGGCTGTGTCGGCGGATTCGCCGCGCTCCGCAAGGCCCGCATCGATGAGCGGCGCCGGATCGGCCAGCCGCGCGATCCGCAGACACGTGGCGCACTCGCCGCAGAAATCGTCCTTGAGGCGCTCGCAATTGGCCGCTTGCGCGAACATGCGCGCCAGCGTGTATTTGCCGATGCCGCGCGGGCCCGTGAACAGCAGCGCGCTCGGAACGCGTTCGCGGCGGAGCATTCCGCGCAAGGCGCTGACCACGCGTTGATTGCCGAGAAATTCGTCGAAGCCCATTTGTTTACCTGAGTCGTTTACCTGAATTACTTACCCGCCGGCCTGAAGCGCCGAGTGCATGCGTGCCTCCACGGCTGTCAGAATCTCCCCGTGAATCGCCGCGGGCGCACGGAGCGAGCCAGACCCGACGTCGAAACACTCGATCGTGATCCAGTTTCGCTGCCGAGCCAGCTCGTCATAAACCTGACCCGCGGCTTCGAGGTGCGCCAGATCGGCTTCCTGCAAGTCACGCCGCGAGCTGGTGTAATCGCGCGCGCCCTTTTCGCCGACCAGGCGGTGCGCCTCGGCCACCGGAACGCGAAGATAGATGACCAAGTCCTCGGCCGGCAACGCGTGAACCTCATATTCGAGCTGCTTCAGCCATGCCAGGAATTCGGCGCGCTTCTCGCGCGGCACGCGCGCGCCTTGATGCGCCAGATTCGAAGCGACGTAGCGGTCCGCAAGCACCATCTTGCCCGACGCGAGCGCGGACTCGATCGCAGGCTTCGATTCCAGCCGGTCGCCGGCATAGAGTAGCGCGGAAAAGTGCGGGTCCACCGCGGCTAGCGGGCCGAATTCGCCATTCAGAAATTGCGCCACGAGCTTGCCGAAAAAGCCGGAATAGTTGGGAAAGCTGATTTGCGTGAACGCCGTTCCCCGACGGCTGAATTCCCGGGCGAGCGCTTCGAGCTGCGTACGTTTCCCGGAGCCGTCGATTCCTTCGAGCACGATGAATTTGCCGCGGGCAGGCATGGAAGTGATGGCCAGTCTAGCAGCCGCAGCCGACTCGTGACTAGTGGTTCGTGCCCGCATGCTAGAATCGCCGCCATGCCGGAACAAACGAGTGCGGTTGCGGCGAATCTCGCGCGCGTTCGTGAGCGAATTGCGCGCGCCGCTGAACGCGCCGGGCGCCGTGCGGACGAGATCACGCTGGTTGCAGTTTCAAAAACTTTTCCGGCGGAGGCGATTCGTGCCGCGTACGATGCGGGCCTGTGCGAGTTCGGCGAGAACCGCGTGCAAGAGTTTGAGGCCAAGCAGCCCAAGATTGCGGACCTAAACGCAACGTGGCATCTGATCGGCCAGCTGCAAAGCAATAAATCGCGGCGCGCGGCGCAACTCTTCGATCGCGTGGACTCCGTGGACAGCCTCGCGCTGGCCCAAAAGCTGGATTCAGCGGCCGCGGAATATGGTAAACGCCTGCCGGTATTGATCGAAGTGCATCTCGGCGGCGAGGCGACAAAGAGCGGCGTCGCCGAGACAGAATTATCGGCGCTTGCCGAAGATCTTCCAGCGCTAGCGCACCTCGAATTGCGCGGCCTGCTCGCGATTCCACCGTATTCAGACGATCCGGAGCGCGCCCGTCCTTACTTCCGGAAGCTGCGACAGCTCCGGGACGGTCTGAGTCGCCGCCTCGGTCGGCCCTTCCCCGCCCTTTCGATGGGCATGAGCCACGATTTCGAAGTCGCCATCGAAGAGGGCGCAACCGAGATTCGCCTCGGCACCGCTCTCTTCGGCTCACGCACCAATGTCGCTGGCTAGCCACGCAGAGCGACGAATCCCTTCTCACCCTAACCAAAAGAGAAGATTGCCAGGTTGAAATCGATCGAAACGAGCATGTCTGGGCCGATCCAAAATTGGAAGCCGGAGGAGAAACGGTGAAGGGCAACGTTCCCTCCCGCACCCTTCCGGAAAATCGAAGGGCTGCGGCACCCTCAAAATGTCACGCATGGCTCAGATGAACGCTGCTGTGAGCCGCGCAGGAGTACTCTTGGATGGACGTGAGAATGTGAAGCGGAAGATGGGTCACTTGCAGGGATCTCTCGAGGCCGCGTGCGCCTGACTCCCCCTGATTCCTCTCACAATCTGCTAGCTGCCTACTCTCCCACCTCGCGAGCCTGCACGATAAAACGATTGGGTGCATGGCCGATGAAGTGAAAAGGAAAACAGGTAATCAACGTCAGCTCGTTGATTCCCCGAGATTGAAGTACAACTATGTCGGTGGGAGGCACTACTTCCGTGGAATTCACCTGGTACGTGTGATTGCCGACGGACGTTCTCAAAGTAATCGTGTCGCCCACCCGGATATCGCGCAGCGGACGAAAGAGAGTATCGCGATGTCCGGCGAGCGCTACGTTCCCGGATTGTCCTGGCAATGCAGTTTCCGGGACGTGGCCGACCGCACGGCGAAGAATGTCGTCTGAATCTCCTTGAACCACGATCGCACTTAGCCTGAGGCGGGGAACCTGGATTTCGCCAATCACATCGCCTTCCGTCACAACGCGCGAATCGAGCCCAGATTCCGGATGGGCAACCGTTCGCTCGAGTCTGCTCGTCTCGATCACCTGGTAGTATCGGGCGCTCACAAGGACGTAGGTGACATATACGAGAGCAAGGGCACCGGCTACCAGCAGCAAGCCAGAAGCCCAACGCGCCATCCAGCGCACAGATCCTCCCGATTCACTCGTTGATAGGCGTAAGACGGTCACGGCGCGTTGTTCCCGGACTGTACCGGCGGAGGTATCGCGGGAGAGTATCCAGTCCGGCTTCTAACCCGAACTTTACCCCGGCCGGGAACGGACACTTTCACATCGATTTTCCGAAAAGAGTCACCATCGGAGCTCTTTGGCGGAACATATCCCAGCATATACTGCTTACGCAGATCGCGCGCTATCTGCGTTGATATTTTTTCAATGGACGCGCCCATGGGCGGAAAGAAGGCCACTCCGCCGGTCTCGCTGCAGAGCCGCCGAAGAATTCCCGGGTTCTCTTCCCGGCCAGATTCGCTCAGTAACCCAATGGCGTAGATCACCACGCGAGAACTTCGCGCCATTTCCAGAACGTCCGAGAAGTGGTTCCGACTGACGTTATCACCGCCGTCGCTTACGATGATCAAAGCCTTCTTATTCCATTGGCCCAGCTTCGAGTGAATGAATCCCTCAACGACTGCATCGTAGAGCGCGGTTTGACCGCTGGCGGATACGGCCGTGACAGCCTGCTCGAGTTCCTGTGCATCGCTGGTGAAAGCCTTGCCATGAAGCAGTTCGACCGACACGCTGTCATCGAAATCGACGACGAACATTTCATCTTCAGGATTGCTTGAATGAGCGAAAGCAAGCACCGCCGCAGCCACTTCGCGAAGCTTGCGTCCCATGCTGCCACTATGATCGACAATCAAACCCACGGTCACCGGAGTGTCTTCCTGCTCGAAGAAACTGATATTTTGAATCTGCCCGTTTTCAGAAACACGGAAACTGCCGGCCGTCAGACCCGCGACGAAATCGCCATGCGCGTCAGTTACGTTCACCGGAAGCGCCACCAGCTCCGTATTGGAAGAAAGGATGGGCGGGTGATTCGATCCTTGGGAGAGAGGTGGCTTTGCGCCGACCTGAGAATGAGCTGCGTGTCCCATGGAAAACACCATGGCGATAACTGCCGTTCCGGCAAGGCATTGGGTCAACAACCGAGACATATCGGCTCCCGCCGTTCGCAACTCTCCCCGTGCCGCGGGAGTCGGTTTCTGTCCCCCGCGGCACAGCGAGAATTGTTTCCACTACACCGGTTTTGATCCAAGTCGCCTTAGGCCGAATCCCATGAGGAGGCTGACGAAACCCAGCAGCGCGATAAGCGGAGTCAGGCTCGCCGTCCTTGGCAATTCCTTGGCAACCGTAACGGGTTCCGCTGTCTTGGCGGGGGGTGGAAATGCCTCTGCAATGCCCACTTCCGTTTCTTGGGGAGTGATTGCGATCAGAGGAACTGTCCTCAGCGTGCTTGGAGTGGGCTCGACGGCTTCGGCGGGAACAACCTCATTCGCCGCCTCGGCGATCTGAATCGCTTCCTTTTTCGGATAGACGAACTCTATGCCGTAGCCGTGGCCCGGATAAAACCATGCCTTCACGGCCTGTGGCGCGTTTGCCGGCCGCTCGCTGAACTCAATCACCGTTTCGCCAGTGGGTTTGAGCCGATAGTTCGGAATCGCGAGAATCGTGGTGATCAGGTTCGATTTGTCTTCGTTCCAAATCTGCACGATGTTCCGCGAGCCGAACGAATCGAGAATTGTGAACGTGTAAGTCCCGGCAGGAAGGGTTGATCCGGGCACTGCCACGGGTCGGTTGAATGTGACCGCAGTTTTCTTCTCGAAAGTCTGGGCTTGGGTTTGAATCACCGCAACTCCGGCGAACACGATGAGCCCAAGAGCGAGAGATACTACCTTGCTTCTTTTCATCGCCGTTTCCTCCTCGAAGGCCGAAGCATGAAACTATCCGCGCTTGAATTGGGTCCTATTGATCCGGGACTTTGTTCTCTTCCCTGCCTCACACTTATGGAATCCGACCTTCGAGTAGTTCTTACGCCTTAAGGCGACTTCGCGACGGTGATAGCACTCACCGTTAGTTGTGACCGCCATCACCCTACCGAACCTATGAACTATCCATCCGAGCGATGCGTGACATTTTGAGAATGCCGCTGTCCTTCGTCTTTCTAGAAGGGTGCGGGGGTTGACCTGACAAGCGGAATGAATCCCTGCGTCGTTTCCACAATAGACAGCGAACGCCAAGTGAATTAGCGCGAGTAGGGGTCTTTTTTGGCCCCGCTGAAAGTCGTATCTGCGTTACCGCTCTCTTGACGAGGGCTGGACGCTCTTTGAAAATTGAATGGCAGGTCAACGGGATCGGCGAAGGCGTTCCTCGCGGCCTGTCTTCCCGCGTCTGTACCCTGTGCTGCCGCAAAATCTAATCGACACATTGGCGATTAGAAACGCCTGTTTCCAACTGAAAACAAAGGGTAGCGGCCATTTCTAATCGACACAGTTCGGCCCCCCTCGCACAGCGGGGCCTGACAGCCTAGGAATAACGGAGCCAGCGGACGAGTTCGGGGAGCGTGGGGCGTTTGCCGTACATCAGGATGCCGACACGGTAGACCTTCGCGGAACCGTAGATCACCGCGCCGATCGAAACAAACAGCAAGGTGATCGAAAGCGCAAGCTGCCAGGCCGGCGGAGTCTGGAGTGATACGCGCAGCGGCATCAGCACCGGCGCGAAAAACGGAATCTCCGAAAGAACGATCGAAACGCGCGACGCCGGATCGTTCAGAACCAGGCTGTAAATCACCATGGTGAAGACCAGCGGCGCCATGGCGATCCATTGCAACTGAGCGGCGTCCTGTTCGTTCGAGCAGGCGGCGCCCACGGCCGCAAACATCGAGGAGTAGAGAAAGTATCCGCCGAAGAAATACACCAGCGCACAGAGCAGCAGCGAGGCCGGAACGTGTAGCGCCGACAGGATCGAGCTTCCCCCGCCCATGGCGGCCATCGCGGCTCCGTAGGAACCCAGCAACGCGAGCGACGCCGTCCATATCAGGAATTGCGTGAAAGCCACTCCGGCCACGCCGAGAATTTTCCCGGCGAGAAGCTCGGAAGGCGTCACGGCGGAGATCAGGACCTCCATGGTGCGCGTGGTCTTTTCTTCCAGCACGGAGCGCATGGTGATGATGCCGTACATCAGCAGCGTGGTGTACAGCAGGATCACAAGAGCGATGGCGACGCCGATGGTCTGGCCTTTTTCAACCGACTCGCCCGTTTTGCTGACCTTGATGACCTGCAAGTCGGCGCTGCGGACGAGCTCCCGCACGTTGTCCACGTGGATGCCGCGGGCGCGCAGCCACGCCTCGACCACCGCTTGATTCACGGCGGCGGAGAGCTGACCGAGCAGCGAAAAATTTCCGGGATTCTTCGTGTGAAGCTCGACAGGTTGGCTGAGGTCGCTGGGAAGCATGAGATATGCGTCGAGCGCACCCGAATTGATCTTGGCGCGCAAATCGTCCTGCGCTGCGGCGAGCGAAGCTGGCCGGTTGATTGAGTCGACGACGTTGAACCGCGCCGTTCCGTCGGGCATCTTCGTTTGCAGGCCGGCGGCGACCGACGGCGCGAGACCTCCGGCGTTGTCCACGATGACCAGGCGTAGACTCTGCCTTGATTGGTGACTTACCAGAAACACGATCAGGAGAGTAAAGCCAATGCCGATGAGCGGCACAATTACCGTGCCGATCACAAAGCCCTTGGTCTTAACCCGTGTGACGTATTCGCGCTTGATGATCAGCCAGAGCTTATGCATGGGCGGTCTTCTCGATAAAGATGTCGCTGAGCGAAGGCTCGAGCAGCTCGAACCGGTTGATTTGGACGCCGGACTGCACGGCCGCCTTCAAGATATCCTGAGGATCGGCGCCCGGATTCAATTTTGCTTCCACTCCGGTCCCAAAGCGGTTGATCGAGGCAATCGCTGGATGATTCAGGAAGGCGTCAGAGCCAGTGAATTCGATGTGCACGGTGTTTTTTCCGTAGGACTGCTTGATGGCGCGGAGCTCCCCATCGAGAACGCTGCGGCCTTTGTTGATCAGGCAGATCGAATCGCACATTTTTTCGACCTGCTCCATACGGTGCGTCGAAAGAATGATCGTCGAGCCTTGATCGCGCATTTCGAGCATCACATCCTTGATCGTGGAGGCGTTGACGGGGTCGAGGCCGGAAAACGGCTCGTCCAAAATCACGATCGGCGGCTTGTGCAGAACCGAAGTGATGAACTGCACTTTCTGCTGCATGCCTTTCGAGAGGTCGATCATCTTCTTCTCGGACCATTCGCCCAGCTCGAAGCGGTCGAGCCATTCTCGCGCGCGGCGGTCGGCTTCGGCTTCCGTAAGTCCGTGCAGCGCGCCGAGAAAGACGATCAGGCTGCGGATTTTCATTCGCGGATATAGGCCGCGTTCCTCGGGAAGGTAGCCGATCGAGTCGCGCGATTCGTCGCTTACGGGTTTGCCGAGGACATGAATCGAGCCTTCGTCGGGCGCGAGAATATTCATCACCATGCGGATAGTGGTCGTCTTGCCTGCGCCGTTGGGACCGAGCAGGCCGAGAACGGCGCCCTGGCGCACGCGCAAGTTGACTCCGCTGACCGCGGTTACCGACTCGTACGACTTGGTGACGTTCTCAAGCGCGATGGCGTCCACGGATTCCCTTCCGATCGAGATCGAGCCTGCATCCTCGTCCACTTACTACGCGCAGAAGGAGCAGGTTATTTCACGCGTTCCTACAAAATTGCGAAAAACGAGAATATGTCAATACGCGGATATTAGTCCGGCAGCCGCTGGCCGGTTGTTTCCAGACCGAACGGCAGGAGGAACAGGCCCAGGACGAACGGGATCGCGGTCAGCGCTACAGGAATG
This sequence comes from Candidatus Acidiferrales bacterium, assembly GCA_031296075.1. Lineage (GTDB taxonomy): Bacteria > Acidobacteriota > Terriglobia > Acidiferrales > UBA7541 > Palsa-295. The sequence goes on along the minus strand of JARLGK010000208.1, from coordinate 6,792 downwards.
CCAACCGTATGGAAGTGGGCCACACCCGCGCCAACCATAAACGAAAAGCCCGCGCCCACAAACCGGCCCACGGACGTGGCAAACGCGAAGGCGCTGCCGCGGCAGGTGGTGGGATATTGCTCGGGCAGCCATAGCGTGTACATGGCGAAATTCGCGCCGCCGATCCCGAGAAAGAACAGGCCGACGAAAAACCATGTCATCGCGTTCTGCGCGAGGTAAAAGGCGAAGCCAAAGCTCGCGCTGATCGCGATCGCCATGATGACGAAATAAATCGCCAGCGTCTTGCGGCGGCCGAGTCGTTCGGCGATCCACGGCAGCGGAAGGCAGCCGAGGATCGTCCCGAAGGAAAGCACCATCGTGCCGTAGGTAGCCAGCCGCGGTCCCAGGCCGGCGGCCAAATGCATGCGGCTGGCGATCTCATTGACGCCGGTGGGAACGTACACGGTTCCGGCCCACAAGCCGATGATCGAAATTAGGACGTAAGCGGAGTTGAGCAACGTGCGCCGGCGGTATTCGGGCTTAAAAATCGTGACGAAGGGGCTCGCGACGCGTTTGGCGCGGGCCTTCCAGCGCTCCGGCTCGCGGACGCTGTAAAGAATCAGCCCGATCAAAATCGCCGGCGCGCCTCCGATCATGAACATGGGCCGCCATCCATGGGATTCGCCGACGAAATGATTCGCAATCGCCGCGAGAAAGAATCCGAAATAGTAGCCGGTGTGCATGTAGCCCGCGCCCATCTTGCGGCGATCCTCGGGCCACTCCTCGGCCACGAAGGTGCCGCCCATGGCCCATTCGCCGCCGATCCCAACCCCGGCGAGCAGACGGCAGATGGCGACTTCCCAGATGTTTTGCCCGAACGCGGCGAGAAAAGTGAAGAGCGAGTAGCACAGGATCGTCAGCGCGAGTGTGCGTACGCGGCCAAAGCGGTCGGCAACCGGTCCCCAGACGAGCGCCAATCCCCAGCCCACAAGAAACAAGGCGAACAACAGCCCACCGTAGAACCCGGTGTTGGCAGGGGTCGCCGCAATGCCGGACTTGGGCAACAGCTCGCGCATGGCGGGGACGAGAACCAGCGCATAGATAAACGAGTCCATGCCGTCAAGCGCCCAACCGGCCCAGGAGGCCCAAAAGCCTCGGACTTGATTCTTGGTAAGCGGGACCTTTATGGCTGAGGACATGGCAGAGGGTTGGAAGGCGAGGCATTGTACGAAGCGGGCGCGGCCGATGCAAGGACTACTCGCGCCGAGAATACGGCCCGGCAAAAGCCCGGCCAATGATATGTTCGAGTGCGGCGGCGAACGAATCGTGGATATTCAATTGCGAGAGGGCGAGGTGGTGTTTGCGGTGCGCGTGGCACCTCGCGCGAGCCGGAACGCCATCGAGGGCGAATACAACGGCGCGTTGAAGGTTCGGCTAACGGCGCCACCGCTTGATGACCGCGCGAACGAGGCGCTGCGCCGGCTGCTGGCCGAGCGTTTGAAGGTGCCCGTTTCGGCTGTTAGAATCGTTGCGGGCGAGAAAAGCCGCGCCAAGCGCGTGTCCATTTCGGGAGTGACACGCGCGCAGGTCGCCGCGCTTTTCGAATCGACGCCATAGCCATCATGCCGGACATCAAAGCCATTCAAGCGGAATTGCGGGCCAGCAAGATTGACGGCTGGCTTTTCTACGACCATCACCATCGCGACCCGATCGCGGGCCACATTCTCGGCCTGGGAAACAACGGCATGGCGACGCGCCGGTGGTTTTATTTCATACCATCGCGAGGCGAGCCGAGGAAACTGGTGCACAAGATCGAGCAGGGGGCTCTGGACTCGCTCACAGGGCGCAAGCTGACCTACGCGGGATGGGAAGAGCTGCGCGGGCAATTGCACAAGCTGCTCTCCGGCAGCCGAAAAATCGCCATGCAGTATTCGCCGGAGAATAACATCCCGTACATCGGTCTGGTGGACGCGGGGACTGTCGAGCTGATACGCAAGCTGAAGAAAAGCGTCGTCACGTCGGCGGATCTGGTGCAGAAATTCGAGGCGGCGTGGACTCCCGAGCAACTCGAATCGCATTTGGAAGCAGGCGCCATCGTGGACCGCATCACGCGCGCGGCATTTGAACGCGCGGCGGCGCTGGTGCGCGAAGGCCATCCGATCACCGAAGTCGAATTGCAGGCGTGGATCCTCGAACGCTTCCACGCAAACGGGCTGACGACAGCCGAGCCACCCATCGCGGCCGTGCAGCCGAACAACGGCAATCCTCACTACGAGCCGAAACCGGGGACGTCGCGACCGATTCGCGCCGGCGACCTGTTGCTGCTCGACATCTGGGCGAAGTGCGACCGCCCGGGCAGCGTCTATTACGACATCACATGGGTCGGCTACCTAGGCGAGCGCGTCCCGGAGGCTTACGCGAAGATCTTTCGCATCGTGCGCGAGGCGAGGAACCGCGCGATTGAATTCGTGCGCGAGGCGGTGGCGCACGGACGAACGATTCATGGCTGGGAAGTGGACCGCGCGGCGCGGGAAATCATTCGCAAGGCCGGCTATGCCAAATACTTCGTGCACCGGACCGGACACAGCATCGGCCAGGAAGTCCACGGCAACGGCGCGAACATGGACAGCCTGGAGACGCGCGATGACCGGAAAATTGTGCCGCGAACGTGCTTCTCGATCGAGCCGGGAATCTACCTGCCGGAATTCGGCATTCGCAGCGAGGTCAATGTGTACGTCGGCGAGCGCGAGGCGCGCGTCACCGGCGCGATCCAGGAAGAAATTCTCCCTGTGCTCGGCTAACCCATGGCGACCGACGCTCCCTTGACCGAAAAATCGGCCGAACGAAGCGCGCACCCCATTGCCGCCATCGCTGTCGTGGCGGCGATCGCGGCGTGGGCCGTGCCCGGGTTGGGGCATCTGCTTCTGCGACGCTGGGGCCGGGCGGCTTTCCTTTTCCTGGCGGTGGGCGGCCTGGCTCTGGTGGGATATGGGATGCGCGGCGAAGTGTTCAACACGCGCTCGACCGATCCATTCGGCGAGTTGGGTTTTCTGGCGGATGCACTCTCGGGCGCGTTCTATTTTCTGCCGCGGCTGCTTGAGGCCGCAGGCCCGGATGTCTCACGCGCGGTGGGCGATTATGGCACGCGATTCCTGGCGGCCGCGGGAGTGGTGAACTTGCTAGGAGTTCTGGACGCGTACCGAATCGCTTCGGGACGGAAAAGTTGAATGTTCGGAACCGGCGTCCATTTGAGTCACTTTGCGGCGATGGTGACGTTCGCGCTGTGCGTGTCGGTGGCTTTCGCGTGCCTTGGTCGCCAGACGCTGGCGGGGAGAATCAAGTACGCGCTTTTGTCGCTGGCCCTTTTTCTGGTGATCGGCGTCGGTCTTGCGTGGCTGATGTATCCTTTTTCGAAATGATTTGCCACGGAGGCACAGAGATAAAGCTAAATGGGCCACAGATGAACACAGATAAACACTGATGTTCGCGGAAAAGATCCAGGGACCACGGCTAAAACCGCAATTTCTAATGCCGGTTTTTCGTGGGCCTGAGGGACCACGCTTCCACCTGAAAGGCCGAGAAAACAAAAGGGGCGTCCGCCGCGGCGGACGCCCCTTTTCATTTCGATTGGTGGTCTACCTACCGGCTAGGCGAGATCTTCCGGCTTGATTGGCATGTGGCGGATGCGCTTGCCAGTGCCGGCGAAGATGGCATTGGCGATTGCCGGCGCCACCGGCGGAACGGCCGGCTCACCCAAGCCCGTGGGAGTTTCCTCGCTCGGGATAAAGTAGACTTCAATCTTCGGCGTTTCGTTCATGCGCAGCGTCGGGTTGTCTGCAAAATTGGTCTGAACGACGCGTCCGCGATCGATGGTGATTTCCGATTTGAGCGCGGCGGTAATCCCGTAGACGATGGCGCCCGAAACCTGCGCCTCCGCCGTATCTGGGTTGATCACACGGCCGCAATCCACGGCGGCGACGACGCGATGGACATTGACTGTGCCATCCTTGTCGATCGAAATCTCCACGACCTCGGCGGCGTAGGTTGAAAACGCCTCCAGGACGGCGATCCCACGGAAGCGGCCCTTTGGCAGCGGCGTGCCCCACCCGGCCTTTTGCGCGGCCAGATTCAGAACGCCCAGGTGACGCGGCTTTTTGGATAGCAGATCGCGGCGGTATTCATACGGATCCTTCTTGGCCGCGGCCGCCAGCTCGTCCACAAAGCTCTCGCTGAAAAAGCCGTTCTGCGAGGCTCCGACCGACCGCCAGAAGCCCATCGGGATCGGCCCCGCCATCAGCTGATAATCTACGAGGATATTGGGTATGTCGTAAGCGATGTCGGAAACGCCCTCGACGCTGCTGGCGTCGAGACCGTTCTTGATCGAGCCGGGGAAAAACCAGCTCATGATCGAATCGCAGGCTACGCGAGCCGTGAACGCCGTCGGCTTGCCATTTGCGTCGAGGCCGGCGGCCATTTTGATGTAGGACGCAGGCCGATAGTAGTCGTGCTGCATGTCGTCTTCCCGGGTCCATGTGACCTGCACGGGCGCTCCCATGGCTTTCGAGAGGATGGTTGATTCCGCGACAAAATCCGACCAGCCGCGCCTGCCGAAGCCGCCGCCAAGGTACGTGGTGTGCACTTTGACATTTTCCGGCTTCTGGCCGGTAATGCCGGCTGCGGTGCCCTGCGAAGGCGTCTGGAACTGCGTCGCCACCCAGAGATCGACGCCGTCGGCGCGAACGTCCGCCGTGCCGTTCATCGGCTCCATCGTGGCGTGGGCCTGGTAGGGAGCCTCATACACGGCTTCGACCTTCTGCGCCGCGCTCGATAGCCCCGCAGCGGCATCGCCTTCCTTGCGCGATACCACGCCGGGTTTTTCGACGGCGTCCATGAACGATTTCCTGATGCTGGCGCTCGAGACCGCTGCGTTGGGACCCTCGTCCCACTTGATATCGAGAGCTTTGCGGCCCTGAAAAGCCGTCCAAGTGTTGTCCGCCACTACGGCGACGCCCGTGGGGATCTGAATCACGTCCTTCACGCCGGGAATGGCCTTGGCTTTCGTGGCATCGAAACTGGCGACTTTGCCGCCGAAAACCGGGCAGTGCTCGACGGAAGCATGAAGCATGCCCTTCAGCCGCACGTCAATTCCAAAGACCGCGGTGCCGTTCACCTTCTTCGGCGTATCCACGCGCTTGATTGGCTTGCCGATGATCTTGAACTGGCTGGGATCCTTGAGCTTGACCTCTTTAGGCTGGGGAATCTGCGCAGCGGCCTCCGCAAGGCTGCCAAAAGTCGCGCGGCGCTTCGTGGCGCTGTGGAAGACCGCGCCATTCTCCGCGTGGCATTCCGAGGCGTCCACGCTCCATTTCTGCGCCGCGGCCCCAATCAGCATCTCGCGGGCAGTCGCGCCGGCTTTACGCATCGGCTCCCAGCCGGAGTGAATGCTCTGGCTGCCGCCGGTGCCCTGCATTCCGAACGCAGGGTCAAAATACACTTTGTCGGCGGGCGCAAATTCAGTGTGAATTCTCTTCCAATCGCATTCGAGCTCTTCGGCTGCGAGCATCGCGAGCGACGTCTCCACGCCCTGCCCCATCTCCGACTTGCTGATCAGGATGGTCACCTGATCTTCCGGCGTGATTTGAATCCAGGCGTTGAGAACAGCGGGTGCGGATGAAGCGGCGAGCACCTCGCGGCGCCCCGGCAGATAGAAGCCGATGACCAGCCCGGTGGCTCCGGCGAGACCCGTCTTGAGGAAGCTGCGACGATCCAGTGGATTCGTGACGGCGCTCATTCCGCACCTCCTGCCAACACCGCATCAGGCCCAGGCACGGGATCCGCGCTGGCGTTGGCCGGCTTGGCCGCGGCAGCGTGCAATTCCGCCGCGCGATGAATCGCCTTCTTGATTCTGGGATAGGTGCCACAGCGGCAAATGTTGCCGGTCATGGCTTCCTCAATTTGGGCGTCGGTAGGCTTGGGACTCTTCGCGAGGAGCGCCGAAGCCGTCATGATCTGGCCCGATTGGCAATAGCCGCATTGTGGAACGTCGATTTCGACCCAGGCCCGCTGAATGGGATGGCTGCTGTTGGGAGAAAGTCCTTCGATGGTCGTGACGCTCTTCCCGGCGACGCTGGATATCGGGGTGATGCAGGAGCGGGTTGCCTCACCGTTGATGTGGACCGTACAGGCGCCGCAAAGCGCCACGCCGCATCCAAATTTGGTGCCGGTCATGTTGAGCGTGTCGCGAAGAACCCAGAGCAACGGCATGTCGGGATTGACGTTTACCGTCTGGGGCTTGCCGTTCACCGTAAAATGAGTCGCCACGAAAATCCTCCCTCAGAATTTCCAGTGCTGCCGCTATCGTCAGCTTGCACTTATTGAAATTTTATCTTCGCGCCCAAGCTACGCCAACCCCCGAGTGGAGTCAAGATCGAACCGCGTTTCTGGAAACCGAATGCGCGCGTGCAGGCTTATGAATCGTACAGGGTTAACGATTTCTAATGTCCTGAATCGGATTGGGGACGGTCTGAAACGGGAAGGCTGGCCAAGCGCGAAACTTGCTCCGCCCGGCAGCACGTTCGCCGCGAGTGCCCTGCCCGGAACAAGAGGCTCAAAGGGCAAGTGACGGCGCCTGCGGCGCTGAAGGCATTACGCTTCCGGAGTGCCGGGATTCAGAACGCGGGCTCGATTTGGCGGTTTGACAGTTTTTTCGCCGCAATGTTACAGTCGATTACGCTGCCGAGGTAGCTCAGTTGGTAGAGCAGCCGATTCGTAATCGGCAGGTCCCCGGTTCAAGTCCGGGCCTCGGCTCCATCG
>JARLGK010000207.1 GCA_031296075.1 Candidatus Acidiferrales bacterium | reverse complement strand
CGCCGGAGCTTGCGTATGAAGCTCAGGTCCTTGGACCTGAGGCCTTTTCCGGCCCCCAACGCGCGACCTACCACCGTTACCCATTGCAACGAAACACAATCCATCGTAATCAAGTAGACCTTGAATCCCAGCCTAACGACCAATTGAACTCCCTCCGCCCACCCTCCCGTACCGGCCATCACCGTTTGGTTCATGGCGGCCAGCACCGGCGTCATCGTTGCAAATGTCTATTACATTCAGCCGCTACTGGCCGACATCGCTCGCAACTTCGGCTTGACGGTCACCAAAGCTGGTTTCGTCGCGATGCTCACGCAGGTAGGCACATCGTTCGGAATGCTCGCCTTCGTTCCCCTCGGAGACACCAAGGAGCGGCGTTCGCTGATCACCGTGCTGCTGATCGCCGCAGCAATTGCACTCGCTCTCGTTGCCACCGCCCCCAACGCCGTGTGGCTCGCCCTGGCTTGTTTCGTGGTCGGCGCGATGGGCTCGTCCGTTCATCTCTTCTTACCGTTTGCCGCCCATATTGCTCCCCCGCAGCAGCGCGGGCGCGTGGTCGGCACAGTCTTCAGCGGCATCCTGCTGGGAATCTTGTTGGCCCGTACCTTTAGCGGAACCGTGGGGGCGCATCTGGGCTGGCGCGCGGTTTACGCCATTGCCGCCGTCTTGATGTTGTGCGTCGCGATTCTCGTTCAGTTTCTCCTCCCGCGCAGCCAGCCGACGATCGAGCTTCCTTATTTCTCCCTGCTCAAATCCACGGTGAACTTGATTCGCATTCACCCGGAGCTTCGCGAATCTGCGTTTTTGGGTGCGTCGCTCTTCTGCTGCTTTAGCGCGTTCTGGACGACGCTCGTATTCTTGCTCGAAACGCCGCCTTATCACTACGGCAGCCAGACCGCCGGCCTTTTCGGCTTGGTGGGCGCAGCTGGCGCCGCAGGCGCCTCGATCGTCGGCCGCTCGGCCGATAAACACGGGCCGCGATTCGCCATCGGCATCGCCCTGCTTATGGTCTTCGCCTCCTACATCGTGCTCTGGGGCAGCGGAAAAACTCTCGCTGGGTTGATTGTCGGCGTGCTCCTGATGGACATGGGAGTGCAGGCCGGCCACATAGCCAATCTTGCGCGCGTCTATAGCCTCGCTCCCGACGCCAGAAGCCGCCTCAACATGTTTTACATGGTTTGCTATTTTGCGGGCGGAGCCGCGGGCTCGCTGCTGGGCGCTTACGCCTGGCGCGTGCGCGGCTGGTCGGGCGTGTGCGTGCTCTGTCTTGCAGTCATGTCTCTCGCCATGCTGAAGTTTGCGGCTGGCCGCTCGCGCCTTGCCTCAGCCGCCCCACGCTCGCCGATTTTGTAGGGGCGTCCGCCGCGTCGGACTACGCCCGGTGCGGCGTCACTCCGCCTGCGCCGGTTCTGTAGGGGCACGGCGTGCCGTGCCCGGCGCAGTTTCTTGGCGCGATGTGGCCCACTCGCCTCGATCATCCGCACGCGATGGTGTCGTAGCGGCCACCTTTCAGGTGGGCGCCTTTCGCCACTTTGAATTCCGGAACCAGGTGGGCCTGAAGGTGGTCGCCGCGAAACCGCCTCTCGCGCCTCAGTCTCCGAAAATCCGCGATGCCGTTCCTCACCGCCCAAATTGCCTCAAATGGTGATCGGCGTGAAGAAATCCCCAGCGCCGCCATTCCCACGTGGTCATGCTTCCGAAGTAAGGATGCGCGACCGAAATATTTCCGGACTCGGCGCAAAATCGCTTGAACGCGACGATCAGCTCGGCGCGGTCGCGCTCGAAATCCACCGGCGGAGTCCCGCCGACTCCCTGCTCCACCTCGGGCCGTGTAGCAACTCCCTTCGGCCATTTCATGGGGAGCCGCAGCGCAACCCACTTGACCAGTGTACGTTGCAGAAATCCAGTCGCGGGACGGGCAGATTTTTCGCCGAGCGCCAACCGGTACGAATCACAAAGGTGGCAAACCATTTGATGCGCCGACATTTTCCCCCACAACCGCTGATCGGACGCGGCTAGCGCGGAGATGCGTTTCTCAATCGTTTGGCGCTCGGCAATGGAATCAAGGGTTCGCATGAGCCGTCAAAACCCCGAGCTAAACGTGAAAGATTGCCTTTAGCGCCACCAAAATCGCGACGCCAAGAAAAACCAGCACGGCCATACCGACTCCCGGCTCGCGATTTACTTCGGGGATCAGGTCTGACGCCGCAACGTAGAGCGTCACGCCGGCCGAAAACGGCAGCGCGTCCGCGACCGCGCTCCGCAGCACGAACATCAGCGCCATGCCCGCGAGCGTCGCCCCTCCCAGAATCGCCGACGACCCAAACGCCGCCCTGCGGCTCTGCCCGCTCGCAAGCATCAGCGATGCCACCGTGAATCCCTCGGGAATTTTATGCAGGAAGACCGCCACGAAAATCACGCCGCCCAACCAATTTGAAACCAGCAGACCGGAAGCAATTGCCACGCCGTCGAAAAAAGTGTGGATCACCAGGCCGAGCAGCGCCGCATAACTCGCGTGCGCGTGCGAAATTTCCTTATGGTGCGTCTCTTCGCCGAAATGAAAATGCGGTGCCAGCGTGTGCTCGAAAAAGTGCACCAGGAAATAACCGGCGAGCACAATCATGAAAACCGCGCTGGTGCTGTTGAAGAATAGCGACGACGCGTCGCCGCGCAGCTTCACCGACTCCGGAATCATTTCTACCATCGCCGTCGCCAGCATGAACCCGGCGCCCAGCGCGATGAAGTACTTCAGGTAGTGCCGCGACCATTGCCGCCGCGCGATCAGCAGCCCGCCCAGCAGATTCGCGCCTGCCGCCACGACGCCCAGCAGCAACGCCAGCAAAATTCGAGTTGTCTCCGCGGAATTCATCAGCTCAAAGTCTAAATTCATTCACGAATAAATTCGCGTGGTCATTCCGAACGCAGTGAGGAATCTCTCTTCCGGATGAATGTGGCTTTCCCCGTCCTCACGGGTCGAGGCGCATTCCGGCTCGTGTCGAAAAGGCCGCGGACTTCGCAGCCGGAAGGGCGGGGGTTCAACCCCGCCATAACAGATGCCGCGCGGAGCGCGTACCTATGCGCTGCATTTATCGCAGCAAGCATTCGGCTCGCAGCACGCTACAACGCTGTCACCCGCCGTGCCGGAACAAAATCACGTCGCCATCTTGGACGATGTACTCCTTGCCTTCCAGGCGCACCTGGGCCTTCTCGCGTGCCGCCGCGAAACTGCCCGCCTTGAGCAAGTCTTCCCAGTTCACGACGTCCGCTTTGATGAAATTCTTCTCGATGTCGCTGTGAATCGCGCCCGCGGCCTTCTGCGCGTTCATGCCGCGCTCGATCGTCCACGCGCGGCATTCCGGCTCGCCGCAGGTGAGAAACGAAATCAATCCCAGTAGGCGATAGCTCGCCTGGATCAGCCGGTCGCGTCCGGATTCCGCCAGGCCGTACGCCTTCATCATTTCCGACGCTTCAGCGTCGTCGAGTTCCGCGAGTTCCGCTTCGATCTTCCCGCAGAAAGGCACCACCGCCGTCTGCGGCTTCGTCGCCAATTTTTCCAGCTTGTATTTCTCGACCACGCGGTCAATCTCCGACGCTTCCTCATCGCCCAGATTCAGCACGTAGAGCATCGGCTTGCGCGTCAGAAACATGAAGCCGGTGAGCATCTTCATTTCTTCCGGCTTGAATTCCAGCTCGCGCAGCGGCGTCTCCCCTTCGAGCGCCAGCCGGCAGCGATTCAAAAGCCCCAATTCCGCTTCGAGAATCGTTTCTTTCTTTTTCTTTAAGTCCTTTTCGACGCGCTCGATCCTCTTCGCGCACTGTTCGAGATCCGTCAACATCAGCTCGAGATCCACATTCACGATATCGCGCAACGCATCGAGCGACCCGGCCTCGTGCGGCACCGCCGGATTCTCGAACAGCCGCACCACGTGCGCCAGAGCGTCCGCCTCGCGCAGCGGCACCAGAGACGCCGAATTTTTCTCGCGGTCCTTCTGCAATCCGCCGATATCGACGTACTCGATCGTTGCGTAAGTGATCTTTTTCGGCTTGAATACCTCTGCCAGCTTTGCCACGCGCGCATCCGGCACTCGCGCGATCCCCACGTGCGCCTGGTTCGGCGCGCTTCGCGCGTCCACCCTCGCACGCGTGAGAATCCGGAACAAACTTGTCTTACCTACCTGCGGCAGCCCGATAATTCCTGTTTGCATAAGCGAGCGATAGTAGCATAGCCGCAAGTCGGCGGGCGTAGCGCGCCAAGCGCCCGGCGGCATACAATGGCGGGGACGACCATGAATGATCCCAAACACAAGATTCATGTCCTCGGCACGCGCGGGTCCGCTCCAGCCTATGCGATCCGCGATTTTCTGCATCGAATGGATGTTCCGTTCGAATGGCTCGAACTAACCACCGACGAGCATGTGCGCGATCAGGCCCAGCTGGAGGGCCTCAGTGATCAGCGCCTTCCCGTTTGCATTTTTCCCGATGGCACGCGGCTCGAGCGCCCCACCGTCCGGCAGATCACCGAAAAACTCGGATGGTTCCGTAATCCTTCGCAATCAGAATACGATTTGGCGATCTACGGCGGCGGTCCTGCCGGCCTGAGCGCCGCTGTCTATGGAGCCTCCGAGGGACTGAAAACGGTCCTGATTGAACGCTCGGTGATCGGTGGGCAAGCCGGAAGCAGTTCCAGAATCGAAAACTATCTCGGATTCCCGAAAGGAATCTCGGGAGCCGATCTCGCCGAGCGCGCCCGCGAGCAAGCTTGCCGCTTCGGCGCCGAAATCCTGCTGCTGCGTGAAGGTGTTCGCGGCGAATTCTTTCCGGGAAAAGGCGTCGGCTATTTGGCCGACGGCTCAAAGATCGTTTCTCGCGCCACCATCTGCGCCACCGGCGTGGATTACCGGCGTCTCAACCTGCCGAATGAGGACAAGCTCCGGGGCGTGGGCCTTTATTACGGCGCCGGGGCTAGTGAAGCAGCTCTCTGCAAAGACGAGCCGGTGATCGTCGTGGGCGGCGGAAATTCCGCCGGCCAGGCGGTCATGCACTTCGCGCCCAACGCTTCGAAAGTCACCATGGTGATTCGCGGAAATTGCCTGAAGAAAACCCTGTCCGAATATCTCGTCGATCGAATCCACTCCACGCCCAATGTCGAAGTGGTGGTTTGCACCGAAGTCGCCGCGCTGCACGGTGATGACGCGCTGAGTGCCGTCACGCTGCGAAGTCTCACCACCGGCACAGAACGCCGCATCGAAACGCGCTGGCTCTTTCTCTGCCTCGGTGGCGTGCCGCACACGCAATGGGCGGCGGATGTCGGCATCATCCGCGATGAGGAGGGTTATCTCGTCACCGGCCCCGACCTGCTGAAAAATGGCGAGCGCCCGAAATCGTGGGAGCACGACCGCGACCCCTATTATATGGAAACGAGCATCCCCGGCATGTTTGCGGCAGGCGACGTGCGCCACGGTTCCGTCAAACGCTGCGCCTCCGCCGTCGGCGAAGGCGCCATGGCTGTCGCGTTCGTCCACCGCTATCTCGCACACGGCTAGAATCCGCGCTCCCACACTTCGAAATGGTGGCGGCATTGCGGGATACCACGTTCATCCGGCTGTAATGATGCGTCGGTAGGATGTACTCATATTTCAGGGCCGGTCGGAATGCCAAATGGAGACCAGTTACAGCCGCAGGCGCTGATTCAGCAGTTGGAACTCCTTCGCTCCGAGATGCTGTCCCTGGAAGCCTCCGAGTCGGTGCCATCAGCCGCAGTCCGCCCGGAACACCGCGCCAGCGCGGCCAATCTGATTCATTACCTGGCGCTTCGCCGCCACGACATCCGCCAGCTGCAATCGCAACTGGCTGCGCTCGGACTTTCCTCGCTCGGCCGCACCGAGCCGCACGTCATCGG
>JARLGK010000206.1 GCA_031296075.1 Candidatus Acidiferrales bacterium | reverse complement strand
GGCCTTGCGGATCGCAAACCCAAACCCCCAACCCAAATCAAAACCCACCACAGCCCGCCTCCCAATCACCCTTGGCGCAAACCCTGGAAGCGGACATTTCTAAATTGCGAAAAACCGGACATTTCTACTTTGCGTTGACACGCCTTTCTCTGCTGGGTTCCCCTGTCTGCTCTCTGCCTTCTGTGCGTCTCTGCGGTAAAGGCTTTTGGCTCTGGTTCTTTGGTCTCGTGTTCCTCTGTGGCCTCTGTGCCTTCTCCGTGCCCTCTGTGTTTGGATGGGATTCAAATTCACGCGCACAGTCAAATCACACTACTTCTCTTGTCATAATTCCCCCGCCATTTATATCGTAATACGATATGATTGAATGGATGAAACATGGCAGCCCGGGCTCGATTGATTACCGCGCCCTCGCCGACTTCCGCTATGAAATTCGCCGCTTCTTGAATTTCAGCGAAGGCGTCGCGCGCGCGGCGGGAATCGAGCCGCAACAGCACCAGGCGCTGCTCGCCATCAAAGGGCGGCAGCCCGGATTCGAAACGACCGTGGGCGTTTTGGCTGAGCGGCTCCAGATCCGGCATCACAGCGCTGTTGAATTGAGCCGCCGCCTGGAAGCCAACGGCTGGCTTCGGCGTTCGCGCAACGGCGCCGACCGGCGCGCGGTGCAGCTCCGCCTCACGCCCCGCGGCGAAAGGCTGCTCGCGAAACTCTCTTTGTCGCACCGCAACGAGCTGCGCACGGCCGAGCCGAGGTTGATTCAAGCGCTCCTGCTGGCAATCGCGCGGAGGAAAAATCCCCGGCGCGGGCGCTGACATTTCCGCTGGCATCGCTCGGAAAAAATAAATCGAGAGGAGCCTCCGCTTGGCGTCACCGGCAATCATAAAGAGAACGGCCCAGCCTGCACCTACCGGAAGTTACCGCATCGGCTGGATGTCGCTACTGGCTGCTCTGGTGGGCGTCCTCGCCGGGCTCATCGCCTATGTCTTGTACGACTTGATCGCACTGTTCACAAATCTCACTTTTTATCACGTGGTATCCCTGCACTTCTGCAGCCCGGAGAAAACGGCCATCGGCCCATGGATCATCCTGATGCCGGTAATCGGCGGGATCATCATCGGGTTCATGGCTAAATACGGCACCTCAAAAATCAAAGGCCACGGCATCCCCGAGGCGATGGAAGCCGTGTTGACTTCCCGCAGCCGTATCGAAGCCAAGGTCGCCATTCTGAAACCGCTTTCGGCCGCCATCGCCATCGGCACGGGCGGCCCGTTCGGCGCCGAAGGTCCGATGATTCAAACGGGCGGCGCCTTCGGCTCTCTCGTCGGCCAGTTGATTTCCACTACCGCCTCCGAGCGCAAAGTATTGCTCGCATGCGGCGCGGGCGCCGGCATGGCTGCGACATTCAACACGCCAATCGCGGGCGTGATTCTGGCGATCGAACTCCTGCTTTTTGAATTTCGCGCGCGCTCATTTATTCCCCTCGTCATCGCCTGCACGCTCGCAACCAGCGTTCGGTCCGTGCTTTTCGGCCAGCATTCCATGTTCGCCATGGGCAATGTGGATTTCGACGTCCCGCGCGGCCTGCCTTTCTATTTGCTGCTCGGCGTCATCTGCGGCGGCGCGGCAATTGGATTCACGAAGTTGCTCTACTGGGTGGAAGATCAATTCGATCGCCTGCCGATTGACGACCTGTGGCATCCGGCGATCGGGGCGCTCGGGCTGGGCGTGATCGGTTTCTTCGTCCCGCGCGTTCTCGGCGTGGGTTACGACACCATTTCCGACATCCTGAACAACAATCTCGCCCTGCAGATGCTGATTCTCATCGCGGTTTTCAAGGCGCTGGCGCTGGTCATATCGCTCGGCTCAGGGACTTCCGGAGGCCTGCTGGCCCCGATGTTCATGTCCAGCGCCGCCCTGGGCGGAATATTCGCCATCGGCGTGAACGCCATCTTCCCCGCCGCGCACCTCTCGCCCGGCGCATACGCGCTGGTGGCCATGGCTGCGGTTTTCGGAGCGGCCTCGCGCGCCACGTTTGCGTTTATCGTTTTCGCGTTCGAGATTACGCACGACTACAACGCGATTCTTCCGTTGATGCTCGCCTGCGTGATCGCCGATCTGATCGCCCTCCGCTACCTGCCCACTTCGATCATGACCGAAAAGCTCGCGCGCCGCGGACTGCACGTTCCGGGCGAGTACGAGGCGAGCGTGCTGCACATGGTCCACGTGAGCGAGGTGATGCGGACAGACGTGCAGCCGATCTCAGCGGAAATGACGGTACGGGACCTCGCTGCGCGCAACGCTCGGGGCGAGCCGGGATTCAATTTGTCGGTTGGATTGCCAATCGCGGGAGAGAACGGCCGCCTCGTCGGCGTAGTCACGCAGGGTGATCTGCTCCGCGCGCTTGAAGACGATCCGGAAGGCCGCGCGACCGTACTCGAGGCAGGATCCGACCCGCCCATCGTCGCCTATCCGGACGAATTCGTTCACGACGCTCTGCATCGCATGGTCAGCCACAATATCGGCCGCCTCCCCGTCGTCAGCCGCGAAGATCCCCAGCGCATGACGGGATATTTCGACCGATCAGACATCCTGAGCGCATGGACGCGCCAGATCGAGGACGAAGGCGTGCAGGAGCACGGCTGGTTCGCTCGGTGGCGTCGCACAACCTAAATATGCGCGTTTGATAAAGCGAAGCAGAAAATACGATTAGTGGATGCCGAGCTTTTCAATCGCGCGAAGCACATCTGAGGCGGAAACATCGTAGAGGGAATGCTCGTCTTCCTGCTCAAGGCGCCCGCGAAGATACTCGGCGCCGATGTAGCTGGCCTCGCGGTCGGAAAGATTGCGTCCGGCGCGCTCCCGGAATTTGACGAATCCGGGATGCGCGAGGCCGAGCACCACGCCCTTGCCATCCACG
>JARLGK010000205.1 GCA_031296075.1 Candidatus Acidiferrales bacterium | reverse complement strand
GGGCGCACTTCCCGCGTGGGCGCAACTCCTTCGACGGGGATTTCCTTGCCTGCGGGCGTGTAGTAGTTCGCCAGGGTGAGGATCAGCGCGGAGCCATCCTCGAGCTGAATCAGCTTTTGCTGGGAGGCCGTGCCGTAGGTGCGGACGCCGACGGTCTCGCCGCGGTGATTGTCGGCAATCGCGCCAGCCAGGATTTCAGCAGCGCCGGCCGTGCCCGTGTCGATCAGCACGGTGAGTGGCTGCGTCCAGGCAACTTTCGACGCATCGGCGGAAGAAACCACCGCTGCCATCGTCTGTCCCTTGAGCGAGGTGATTGTGCCGGAGGGGAGGAAAAGCTGCGCGGTGGAAATGCCTTCCTGGTCGTCACCGAGGGCGCAATCGCGCAGATCGAGAATCAGCTTGTGCGCGCCCTGATGCTCGAATTGCGTGAGATCGTCGCGAATCTGCTTTGTGGCGCCGGGCTGAAATTCGGGAACGCGCAGATAGGCGATGTCGCCTTCGAGCTTGTCCTCAACGAGCTTGGGCGCCGGCAGCTTCGCCAGCGTGATTTCCATTTCCTGGGGCTCGGCCTTGCCGCGGCGGATCACGGAGAGCTTGACGACCGTTCCCGGATCGCCGCTGAGCAGAAGCTGCGCCTGCTCTATGGCCATCTGGCCGGTGGTGAAGCCCGCGATTTTTTCGAGGACGTCGCCCAGTTGCAGGCCCGTCTTTTGGGCCGGGCTATCCGGCAGCGCGGAAATAACGCTGATATATCCGAAACGCTTGGTGAGCGCGAGACCCGCTTCGGCCTTGGGGCTGGCCGCGCTCTTTTCCTTGTAGTCGGTGTATTCGCGAGGACTCAGATAGCTCGACTGCGGGTCGAGCGAATCGAACAGGCCGTGGAGGGCGCCGCTGGTCACTTGATGCAGGTTGGGCTCGTCCACGTATTCGCGCTGGACGCGGTCGAGCACTTCGCCATATACCGTGAGCGCGCGGTAGGCTTTGTCGTCCGAGGAGCGCCCGCGGACGTAGCCCACGGCGACAAAGCCGAAGACGATCACCGACAGCACAACGACAACTTTCTTTGTGAGAGAGCTCATGCCCGTGTCCTTTTCCCGGTTGCGCGCCCCGCGCCTAGGGGGAATTTGATTATAGCATTGGCCGGACAGATTCGCCGGATTGGCAGTACGTGGAGCAAACCCCTTGACTATCAACTGGAGTCCGGGGCGGCGCGTCCCAACTGAAAACCCATCAGCGGATGGCATCGCCACAAAAGCACACACCAGAAAAGTGAAACATGTGATATTCCTGTGCCACCGGTGATGCGCGGAGCGTGAGAATGAGAAAACGATTCTTTTATTCGGCGGCGATACTGATTTTCTTCGGGGCGATCTATCTGCTCACGAAGGCATTCGACCTGATGAACCGGCCCAGCAATGCGGCGGTGACAGGCGGCATTCTGATCATTGTCGCGCTTTTCGTTCTTGTTCCCTCGGCGCTTCATTGGATCTGGCATCACCATGTAACGCCACACGCGGATTCACTCTCGCGGAACGCAGAAAATAAGGAGGACAAGCACAATGCGTAAATGGGCCGGACTTGCAGTGCCACTGATCATCATAGTGTTTTTCTTCGCGGGCTGCGCCACGAGAATCGGGCCCGGTCGGGTGGGAATCAAGGTCGATCTCGCCGGGACGCAGCGCGGAGTGGAAGATCTGCCCATTCGAACGGGATGGGTGTTCTACAATTTTCTTTCCTCCACGGTGGTTGAATATCCGACGTCGATTCAAACGGCCAAGTGGACAAAGGACGTGAATGAAGGCGCGGCGATCAACGAGGAGATGTCGTTTAACACGAAGGATGGACTGACGGTGTACGGCGACCTTTCCGTTTCCTATCATTTGGATTCGGCGAAGGTGCCGGCATTTTACGTGAAGTTTCGGAACGACAATATCGACCAGTTCACGCACGGATTTCTGCGCAACGTAGCGAGAGACGCCATTAACAGGACCGGCTCGCAATATACCGTGCAGGAAATCATGGGCGAAAAGAAGTCCGAGCTGGAGCTGAATTCACGAAAGGATCTGCAGCAGCAGGTGAGCGATATTGGCGTAGAGATCGACCAATTTGGTTTCATCGGCTCGCCGCGCCCGCCGCAATCCGTGATCGATTCAATCAACTCCAAGGTCCAGGCGCAACAAATCGCCGTGCAGAAACAAAATGAACTGGTGCAGGCGCAGGCGGACGCCGCCAAGCTGGTCGCCGCAGCCGAGGGTCAGGCGAAAGCGCAAGTCGCCATCGCCACGGGCGAGGCAGAATCGAATCGCCTGCGAGCCGCTTCCATCAGCGAAAACATCATCAAGTGGCAGCAATTGACGGTTACGGACCGCTGGATTGCAAAGTGGAACGGGCAAGTACCCTCCGTGCAAGCAGGCGGGAATTTGCCCGGCATGTTGCTTGATATCAAGCCGTAGGAATGAACCGGCAGCCGAAAAACACCAAAGAGCGCTTTGCTACTTGTGCGCGAAGCGGTGTCGGCGCGTGCGGATCAGTCCGAGGCGCTGGGGGTGCTCGAGATCGCGCCTGTGCCTCTCGAAATCGCGCCGGTGATGGCGGGCAGCGCGACGGTACGGGCGCTGAAACCTTCCTTTATTAGCTTCCAGATGATGTTGCGGCTTTGGAGGATTGTCTTCACCCACGCCAGCTTGCCCATTTGCGGGAAATAGATCCCGCGAAAACAGAGGCGCGCGATGAGTATGTTGATGCGGTAACCCAGGGGCTTGTGGCTGAGCGCATCCACCGCCTTGGCGATTGCCTCCGGGCTGTAGGACTGGGCCCACCCGTACCTCACCTCCGCGTGAGCCTCGGAGATCGTCATTTTCAGGGGCGTGTGAGCCATCGCGAACGGTATGAACTCCTGCCAGTGCTTGGGCCGGGTGAGGCGGCCGGCGACCTCGAGCCTTTTGTAAAGCGGCGTCGCGGGCAAGGGCGTGAGCAGGCCGAAAATCGGCAGGCCAGGCGGCCATGTCCGAACCTGCTCGAGCGTCCGCTCCGCCACTCCGGTTGTGTCGTTGTCCATGCCGAAGATGAAGGACGTGATCGCGTACACGTTCCGCTGGGCGAGCCTTTCGAGGACGGCCGCATATTCGCCGGGCTTGTTGAACCCTTTGTTCATGTCCTTGAGATTGGCCGGATCGATGGATTCCATGCCGATGAAAATCCACTTGCCGCCCGCGGCGGCAATGAGGTCAACGAGCTCCTCGTCGCGCAACAGATTTGCGCTGATCTGCGCGACCCAGTGCACTTGCGCGTTGGCGGCGATGA
The DNA here is from genome assembly GCA_031296075.1 of Candidatus Acidiferrales bacterium. Classification (GTDB taxonomy): domain Bacteria; phylum Acidobacteriota; class Terriglobia; order Acidiferrales; family UBA7541; genus Palsa-295. The sequence continues at coordinate 15,318 of JARLGK010000205.1, read as the reverse complement.
TGTCCCGCAGGAGCGACTTCGTGCGTTTGACGTTGATGGCGAAATTGTCGTCTATGAAAAACACGGCGATCTGACCGCGCTCGCTTCGCGCGCGCTCTTTCAGCTTCAGCAATTCGTTGACGACACTTTCGTTGCTGCGAAAGCGGATGGAATCGCCGAAAAATCCGGTCACGGTGCAGAATTCGCATCCGTAGGGACAACCGCGGCCGGATTCGACCGGGATAATGCGAAACGTTCCCCATCCGCCGCCGAGGCGCTTTAGCAGCGGGGCAGCCGTCTTGGGAACAATATTGAATTGATCGAGATCAACGGATTCCCACGGGATCACGGGATAGGGCTGGAGAGGCGGTTTGCGTTCCTTACCAAATTGATCCATGGGAGCGTAGAGATCCTGGAGCTCGCCGCGCACGGCATCCTCGACGATCCGGGGCCAAGTTTCGTCGGCTTCGCCGAGAGCGACAGCGTCGGCGTGGCGCGGCCCGCCATCGCGACCGAGCGACTCGTCGGCCAACTCCGTGACGTGAGGTCCGCCCATTACGACCGGCACTCCCGTGGCGCGGACCGCGTCAGCCATGCGGTAAGCTTTCGCGATCATTCTGGTCATCGCGCCAATGCCCACGAGTCCGATATTTTGTTCGCGCACGAAGCGCGCGAGACCAGCCTCATCCATCGGTTGCGCGTTGCCATCCATGAGCAGCACCTCATGGCCGGGCGGCGTCAGAGCCTGGAGCAAGAACATCCACAGATGCGGCATAAAATTGCGAGTGACGCCGTTGTCGGGGTTGTAGAGAAGAATTCGCATTGATTCCTTTTTCCTTGCCAGTTCTCCGGCTGACCGGGCCGGCTATTTCCACGCGTGGAGCGTATGCCGGAGGCGGGTTTCAAATATGGTCAATATTGACCACTTTGGGAAAAGTGTCCCGTGTGTGACTGGCAGGGTGCTAGTCGAGGAGGACGACATTGAGGAGGGAACTGTGTACGGACATTCCACCGTTGTACTCGATGAAACCGAGCTTTCTAAACCTGTTCATGAAGAAACTGACGCGCGATCGAGTCGTTCCCACCATTTCGGCGAGGGTCTCCTGGCTGATTTTGGGAACGATGGACTCGGGCTTGCCTTCCTTGCCGTAACGCGCGAGCAGGAGGAGCGTCCGGGCGAGACGTTTCTCGCTGGAATTGAAGAGCTGGTCCACAAGATCGGCCTCAAAGCGAATATTGCGCGCCAGGATATGCGTAATGAATCGCTCCGCAAAGGCCTGTTCATCGCGCAGGACTCGCATCATGGCGCTCTTGCGGATTTCGAGGATGGAACTCGATGAAATGGAGGTCGCCGTGGCCATCCGAACGGGCTGGCCAGCCAGACACCCCTCTCCGAGAAAATCACCGTCACCCAATATCGCCACGACGGCTTCCTTCGCATTTTTCGATATGACCGTCAGCTTGACGCGGCCCTTCTGGATGTAGAAGACCTTCGAGGACGGATCGCCCTGTGAAAACACGACCTGCTTGTTTCGGTACTGCACCATCTTTTTGCCCAGTCCACCGGTAGTCAGAAATGCGTGAAGATTGAACCGCTGGGTTCTTGGCGTTCTCATGCCGCGGGCTGCCTCCAAATAAGTTTCCGGCAAGAGGAAAGCCGAGTCAAGCGAGCGCGCGACGGCAATAGGTTCGCTGAATTCTTGCGAAAGGCGGCGCCGGCTATTTGTGCGCGAAGCGGTGGCGGCTCGCGGGGATTTCGAGCGTATCGAATTCAGAGAGCGGCGCTGCTGCGGTGATGTAGGTCTGCGACATGCGGTCCTGCCAGGTGAAGTGGTCCTCGTCCCAGATGGCCCAGACGAATCCCAGCGTCAGCGTGGCTCCGGAGAGGAGGTAACCAAAGTTGCGCCACAAGAGCTGGCGCGTGTCCGGAAGGCTGCCGTCGAGACGCACGACGGTCAGGCCGCGAAGTTGCATTCCGGGAGTCGCTCCGGCAAGCACGGTGAAGAGGAAAAAATAGACCGCGTAAAAGAGGTAGGCCACGGCGAGATAAACGATCGCGTCGGTTTTTTCGAGCGTGATCTGCCCGCCGAGCGACCGGAACAGGCCCATGAATCCCGCGCAGGTGAGGCCCAAAAATAGCGCGTCAAGGATGCCCGCCCAGCGGCGTTCGGCGAGTGTCGCGACCGGGACCAGAGCCGTTTGCGGGCGCGCGCGGTCTTCCGGCGAACTCGAGAAATTAAGCTCAGGCTGAATGCAGATATCGACGCGTTCAGCCGCGCGGTTGCGCTGGGCCGGTCGGGGATGCGGCCGCTCGCGCAATTCTTCTTCGATCTCGGGGGCCGCGGCCACCTGCTGGAAAGGAAGCCCGGACTGGGAGTCGTCCGGACGCAGGTGGCCTCGGCGCGCGCGATATTGTTCCAGGCGCCGGGAGACCTCCACGCGCCATTCGGGCTCAGGAGTCTCGTCAAGCGAGTTGGCTCCAACGGTTACAGGCTCGGGAATTTCGCCATTTTCGACAGCAGGGACGTCACAGAAAGAACAGCTTTCCGTGTCGTCGAGCAAGAGGGCGCCACACTTCGAGCAGATACGTATCACTGGTCCGTTTTGCGCTGCGGAAGATCCAGTGGAACGAGCGAATCATATCACGAGGGAGATGCGGTCGAGGGCGACCGGTTACTCAGTCGTGTGGCCGATCAGCCAACAGGTCTTGCGGGCGTGCGAACGTCAGAAAAAAGCAAAACCCACCGCAGAGGCGCAGAGGACGCAGAGAAAACCTAAATCACGGATCGCCGGATTGCGGGCGCGGGAGGCGCGTGTTAGGCTCAGCTTTCTTTTTTGGGCATTTTCAGGCGATGCCGAACGCGACTCCCTCGAATTCCGTCCGCAGGCTGGCGCTTTACATAGCGCTGCTTCTTCTTTTCGCGTTGAATCCTCGAGCGCTATGGGGCCAGGCAAAGGCGCAGAAGCCGCTCGCGGCGCTTACGAGTGGAGGCGAAGCCACGCTCGAAGCGGACCAGCAGCGGCAAGTCGGGAAAATCTACTACGCCGACGGCCACGTGGACGTGCGCTACGAGAACGCGCGGCTCCGCGCCGACCACGTCGAATATGACAACGAGGCGCAGGTTGTCGTGGCGCGCGGCAATGTGCAGCTCGATTACTTGACGCAGCACGTGGAAGCAGACGACGCCCGCTACGAACTCCGCACCGGCCGCGGCACATTCCACCACGTTCGGGGGACGTTTGCCGTGCAACGGCACCCCGTGCCCAAGCTGCTGATCAGCCCCAATCCGCTCTTTTTCGAGGCGGAGGAAGCGGATCGGCTGGACGACAACACGTACAAGATCCGCAAAGCGTGGCTCACGGTCTGCAAGCCCGGCCGGCCGGTCTGGAAATTCTATGCGCCTGCCGCGACGGTGCGGCTGAAGCAATCGGTGCGCGTCACGAACGGCAACTTCCGGTTGTTCTCGATTCCGGTTCTCTACTTGCCGTTTGCCACGGTTCCCGCCGAGCAGCGGCGCGATTCCGGATTTTTGGTTCCCGAATTGGGGAACACCTCCCAGAAGGGCTACGTGCTGGGCGATTCGGTTTACTGGGCGCCGCTCGATTGGCTGGACGTAACTCTCGGGGCGGCGGACTACACCAAGCGCGGCTGGAGCCAGAAGGGAGATTTCCGCGCGCGGCCCTGGGAAGGCGCGCAACTCGATGTGAACTATTACGGCGTGATCGATCGCGGTCTCCAGGTCGATGATCAGGAGACGCCGGTGAAGCAAGGCGGGCACGAAGCGAAGCTGCTTTTCACCTCGATGCTGCCGGGCGGCTGGCGCGCGGTGGCCGATCTCGATCAGCTAACGTCGCTCACTTTCCGGCTGGCGTGGTCGGAGACGTTCAAGGAAGCGGTGAACTCCGAAGTCCGCAACACAGCGTTTCTAACGAACAATTTCGACGGCTTCAGCGTGAATCTGGCGGCGCTGAGCTACCAGAACTATCTGGGCGCCACACCGCAGACTTCGATCACGCTGCGCACCGCTCCGGAGGCGCGCTTCAGCTCCGTGGATCAGGCTTTTTTCAAGCGACTCCCGGTCTATTTTTCCTTCGACGCGTTCACGGGCGCCGAGCACCGCGGCGAAAACGTGACGCCGTTTGAGACGCCGGGATTCGTCGAGCGCAGCGAATTCGCGCCGAGCGTGACGCTCCCCGTGCATTTTGGAGAATGGCTCAACATCACGCCGAGTTTCACGTTTCGCTCGACGTACTACGGCGGGCAACTGAGGAACGGGACATTCTTCGATAAAGGCTTGTTCCGCGACACCGAGGAGCTGTCCGTGGACGTCCGGCTACCGGTTATCGAGCGCGTATTCGATGGCGGAGATACAAAGTCGAAACACGTGATCGAGCCGTATGCCGTCTATCGCTTCGTCAACGGCGTGAACGATTTTGGGCGGTTCCTGCGCTTCGATGAAGACGAAACGCTGACGGACACCAACGAATTGGAGTACGGGGTCACGCAGCGACTTTATCGTCGCGGCAGCTCGGGCGATGCCGAGGAGTTCATCACCTGGCGCCTGACGCAGAAATATTTCTTCGATCCCACGTTCGGCGGCGCGCTCGTGCGCGGACAGCCCAACGTGTTTCAGACGCTCGACGGGCTGACGCCGTTTGCGTTTGCGGACGTGGCGCGCCGATTTTCGCCGATCGTGAGCGACATCACCATCGAGCCGGGCAAGCGCTTCGACGCGCAGTTCATCGTCAACTACGACCCGCAGCGAAACCAGCTGACCGCCATCGGCACGCTGCTGAAGCTCAAACCGTACAAGGAGTCTTTCGTCACGCTCGCGCACTTTTCCACACTCAATCTCCCGGACAACCCGATGCCGCCGCCTCCGAATTTCGAGCAGCGCTCGAATCAGGTGCGCGCGCTCGCGGGCTACGGAGATCCGAACCGGCATGGCTTTAATTTGACGGTGGGCGCGAGCTACGACTTCACCAAAAGTGCCTTTCAGAACCAGATCGTGGAGGTTTCCTACAACGGCTCGTGCTGCGGCATCGGCTTTGAATACCGCCGCTTTTCGTTCGGCACGATCCGCAATGAGAATCAGTACAGCGTCGTATTCCGCATCGCGAATCTCGGCTCCGCCGGAAACCTGCGGCGCCAGGAAAAAATCTTCTAGGTCGAGCCGCATGACTTCACATTCCGAATCCGAACTGGCGTACCTCTCGATCGAGCAGGCCGGGCGGCTGCTGCGGCGGAGGGAAATCTCGCCGCTCGATCTGGTGAACGCGTCACTCGCGCGGATCGAGCGGTGGAATCCGTCGCATTACGCGTTCCTCACCGTCCTCGCGGACGAAGCGCGCAAGCAGGCCAGGCTCACCGAGCGAGAAATCCGCCGGGGGGGCGCTCGCGGTCCGCTCCACGGCATTCCGATTTCGCTCAAGGACAATTTCTGGACGCGCGGAATTCGCACCACCGCAGGCTCGAAAATCCTGGCGGATTTTGTGCCGGATTCGGATAGCGACGTTGCGAGACTGCTCGCCAGCGCCGGCGCGATTCTTCTCGGCAAGACGAACATGCACGAATTCGCCTACGGCATCACGGGTGAAAATCCCCATTACGGGAGCTCGCGAAATCCGTGGGCGCGCGAACGGATTCCCGGCGGATCAAGCGGTGGATCGGCGGTCGCCGTCGGCTCGGGGATGGGCTTCGCTTCGGTGGGCACGGACACGGGAGGTTCGATCCGCATCCCCTCTGCGCTTTGCGGAATCGTCGGCTTGAAGCCGACGTTTGGCCTCATCAGCACGGCGGGCGTTGTGCCGTTGGGGACCACCTTCGATCATGCCGGACCGATCGCGCGGAGCGTCGCCGATGCCTGCATCCTGCTGGAAGCGATTGCCGGAAAATATCCGCGCGGCGAGGCGCCGCCGGACCATCGAAAGCTGCGCAAGAACCGCCCCCGGCGTTTCCGGATCGGCGTGCCGAAGGAATTCTTTTTCGAGCGTCTGGACGGAGAAGTGCGGCGTCTGGTCGAAGCAGCCGCGAAAAAGTTCGAATCGCTGGGCGCGCGCGTCGAGGAGGTGTCGCTGCCGCGCTTGACGGGAGCGATCGATCAAGCCACGTACGCGGTCGTCGCCGAGGCGAGCGCATACCACGAATCGCAGGGCTACTACCCGGCGCGGGCTGCGGAGTACGGAGACGATGTCCGCGGGCACCTCGAATGGGGACACAAGCTGCTCGCGGTGGATTACCTCGGCGCGCTTCCGCGGCGGCGAGAAATTGCCGACGATTTTGAAGCGGCGTTCGAAGACGTGGACATCATTTTGGCGCCCACTTCGCCCATTCCCGCGCCGCGAATCGGCGAGAAGGAGGTACACCCTCCCGGCGAAAGAGAAACGACCGTGCGCGCAGAACTGCTGCGGCTGACGCGGCCGGCGAATGTCACCGGGTTTCCGGCCATCTCGATTCCCTGCGGCTTCACGCGCGAGGGTCTGCCGGTGGGATTGCAGCTGCTCGGCCCGCGCTGGGGCGAGGCGCGGCTGCTCGCGGTCGCGCTGGCCTATGAAGAAGCCACGGAGTGGCACGAGCGGCACCCGGACTTGAGCTGACGCTCGCGCGAAGCGGTTTTCAATTTCACGCTTTCATTTCCGGCGAGGCTCCTCTTCGCTGCGTGAGCCACGTTCCCACCGAAAATCCGATGGTGCCGACGGCGATGCCGGCGAGGACGTCCGCCATATAGTGGTAGCGGCCGTACACGGTCGAAATGCACATGCTCGCGAAGAACGGCAGGCAAACCCAGAAGAGCCACCGCCGATAACGCCACGACGCGAGAATCGCCACCATCGAGCCGGCCACGTGTGCCGATGGGAACGCCGCACCGTGGACCCGCGCGAAGCGTTCGATGAGATCGATCACCGCCGTGCAGTAGCCGCCTGCGAGCGTGTTCGTCTGCAGCCCGGCCAGCGAATAGTAAGGGCTCTCGACCGGCAGCAGCACCGCCATGACATAAACGGAATAGTGGGCCACGGCGGTTGAGGCCATCACCGTCCAGAACGCCACGCGATCCCTCTGCGCGTAGAGAATCGCCGGCAAAATCACGAGGTAGAGAAAATAGGTCATGTAGGCGAACTGCATGAAATCGTTCAGCGCCGGCGACGCAAATCGCGCGAGCCAGAGCGAAGGATGCACGCCGGCGAAATTGTAGTCGAAGGCGATCAGCCAGCGGTCAAACCATCCGGGGAAGATGGCGTGCACCAGCCCTCCGAGCTCCTCGAAGAAAAAGATGTAGAGCGGCAGCGGATACCAATGTCGAGCGAAGCGCACGACGGCGTTCGAGGAACGCGCCGCCGACCACGCGAGGCACACGATTCCCACGGCGATCAGTAGGTGCACGGCCAGATGAGCCGCAGCGTGCGGGATGTTGCGATGAAATCGGATCAAGATGGCGCCGAGCCATGCAAGATACGCGAGCGTGACCCACTCGAACGCGCCGCAAGCGCTGCGGATCTGATCCAGCCGGCGCGACTTCGCGTGCGAATCGGCGCTCGAATCCGCGACAGAAATGCCGGCGGCGTCCCAGGAAATGGCCTGTTCGCCCGATCGCTCGGCCCAGGGCGCGGGGCGCGAAGCTCTCATCGCGCTTCCTTCGGCGACAGCTGCCGCGTACCCGTATCGGCGACTCCGGCGGCAGGCTTGGCCCAATCACATCCTTGCCAGCTTTCGCTGCGCGCGATGCGGCGCAGCCTCGACCGCGGATTGACGGCCACGCGATGCCCGACGGAATCGAGCATCGGCAAGTCCGTAACCGAGTTGCCGTACGCGTAGCTGTCCCACAGCGCGAGGCCGAATCGCGCCGCGATGCGGCGAATGGCGCGAGCCTTCGCCTCCCCGCTCATGTGTTCGCCGGCGAGCCGGCCGGTCCAATGACCGTTGCAAACTTCCAGCTCGGTCGCGCAGACCTCGACCTGTCCCAGGAGACGCCGCGCGACAATCTCGGCGAGCGGCTTCAGAGTTCCGCTGACGAGAAATACGCGATGCCCACGCGCGATGTGCCAGGCCACGCACTCGATTCCCGCCGGAAAAAAACGCGGAGAACAGGGTGCGAGCGAATTTGCCCAGTCGTCCGCAAGCGACGCACGCAGGCCGGCGAGATACTGTTTGTTGCCGATGGTTGCGGCGCGCGGGTCGCGCAGGCAATCCTTTGCGCATTGGGCCAGCCAACGGAAAATCTCTCCGCCACCCATGGCATCCCGCCCCAGCAGGTAGCCGATGAATTGCCATTCAAGAGACGGTGACGCGACGAGCGTGCCGTCGAGATCGAAGAACGCTCCGATTTTCGCGGACGGATTCATCTCGCCGCTCCAGTCGCCACTGCGCGCGGCGCCTTTTCCGCCGCGGCGAAATACCGCCGCCCCTCCCAGATCACGGGAATCGCGCGCACCAGGCAAAAGATCGCGGTTACTCCGGTGAGCGCCTGTCCGGCGCTCAAGAGGCACGTGTTCAACTGAGCGAGCGGCAGATGTCGCAGCGGCAGCAACATGCCGAGGCAGCAGAAACAGACGCACTTCAAGACAGCGTAGGCCACGCGGCTCGCGCGCGATGCCACCAAAGTCCGTCCCCACCACGTGTCGAGCATCGAGTTATGGTCGAAGCCGCTGCGCCCCGAACGCGCGGCGAGGCCGCGAAGGAAATCCGTCACCGTGCCGCGCGCGAAAAACAGCACAGGCACCCAGAGCGAAATCAGGCCGGTCACCGCGAAGAATGTGAAAAAGAGATTCTCCACCACGCGGTCGCCAAGGATGTCAATCTGCGCGCCGAGCGGAGTCGCCAGTCCGCGGCTGCGGGCGAGATAACCATCGAGGCCATCGAGCGCGATCGCGGCGACCGTCAGTAGCACCGCCGCCAGATCGGCTGCCAGCGCGTCCGCACCGAAGCTGAAAAGCGCCACGGCCGCGAAGGCGGCAACGACGCGGGCCGCGCTCACTCGGTTGGGTGTCATCCCGTGCCCTCCCGACAGGAATTTTTACGAGCCCGCCACCGCAACCGGCGAATTGTCTCGCCGCTTGCGGTTCCAGCGGCTGGGCTCGCACTCCCGGGAAAGGCATCTGGGTTGCCATCTTTGCGTTGCTACACCCCGCTGATATGTCAGCGGCTTACGGAATCCCGTGTGCCGCACGCGCTGCGAGTAGTGGCAGGTTTCGGTTTCACATGGTGGAATTTCCCTGCGCCGCGCCCATCGCCAGAACCAAAAACCGGTGGCGCACGTCTAAACGTTGTGGGAAAATCGGCAAAGTCTCTGCAGGGAATGGCGCTGGATCCCCTAATCACAAGGGCATAGAAGCGACGAAAGGACTCCGATGGATGTATCCATCTTTGGTGTGTTTCTTGCGGGAATCGTTTCATTTCTTTCGCCGTGCGTCTTGCCGCTTGTGCCGGGGTACGTCTCCATGCTTTCGGGCGTTGGAGTCGAGCAGCTCAAGGAGGGTCAGGGATCCACGGGCAAGCTGCTGAGTTCGGCGTTCGCGTTCGTCTGCGGTTTTTCGGCGGTCTTCATCACGTTTGGCGCGTCGGCCAGCGCCGTCGGTTCTTTCCTGCTGAAAAACAAGAACCTCCTCGCCCCGATCGCGGGTGCGTTGATTATCCTGTTCGGACTGCATCTGGTGGGCTGGCTCGTGAAGATCACCGTTCGCGTCGGGCTGATTGCCGGAGTGGTGCTGATCGCCGCTGGTCTTGTGCTGATGCTGCGCACTGGCACGGACTTCGTGCTGAAGCCGATACATTTCTATGCAGCCGCGCTGATCTTCCTGCTCGGACCTTCGATGACGCGCTGGCTGAACCGCGACATCCATTTGCGCAATGTCGGTGGAGGCAGCCAGCCCGGAATTGTCAGTGGATTCCTCCTGGGTTTCGCTTTCGCCTTCGGCTGGACCCCCTGTATTGGACCCATCCTGGGCGGCGTGCTTCTTGTAGCCTCGACGAAGGACACGGTCTTCCAGGGAGTGTTGCTGCTGGCCTGTTATTCGGCGGGACTCGCGATTCCGTTCCTGGTCACGGCGGTGGCCATCGGCCGGTTCTTGAAGTTTTACCAGAAGTTCCGAAAGCATCTGCATCGCGTCGAGGTTTTCAGCGGAGCTCTCTTGTTGGTGATCGGCGCTTTGATTTTCGTGAACCGGCTAACCTGGCTTTCGCAGCATCTAACCTTCTTGAACCGGTTTGCACAATAAATGGGGAGCCATTTGCATGAATAGGGTAGTCAGGACACTTTCGGCTGCGGTTCTGTTTTCGGTGGTGATGCTGGGTGTTTCCGGCTGCAAGGGCGGAGCGCCCTCCGGCGGCGCTACCGGCAAACCCGCCGCGCTCGCGGATGCACCGGATGTGACATTCAAGGATTTGCAGGGGAAAGATGTCACCCTTTCCAGCTTCAAAGGGAAAGTGGTGCTCGTGAATTTCTGGGGCACCTGGTGCGAACCCTGCCGCGGCGAAATTCCCATCCTGATCGCCATGCAACAAAAGTACGGACCCCAAGGCTTTACCCTGCTGGGCGCGGCCACGAACGACGAAGAGAAGAACGTTGACTCGTTCATTCACACTACGCAATTTAACGTGGGCGGCCAGGAGATGCTCATGAACTATCCCATCGTCATGGGCAGCGACGATATCTCGACCAAGTTCGGCGGGTTGCTGGGCATGCCGACGAGTTACTTGATTACCCGCGACGGCAAGATCGCGAAGAGATACATCGGGTCCCTGAACGAGAACCAGATCGTGAAGGACGTGGAGGGCCAACTATGAAGCCATCGATACGCTTCGCTTCCGTTTTTGCTCTTTCGGTGGTTCTCCTGATCGCGAACGCCCGTGTCGCATGGGCTCAGGAAACTGCCGCGGTCCCTCCCAAGGCGTCGGACATCGTCAGCACCCACTCCTACGTCTCGCTCGACCCTGTTCCCCGAGGCAAGGAATTTCAGGCGGCGATCGTGGTGAAGATTGCTACGGGCTACCACATGAATTCGCACAAGCCGTCGGACAGCTATCTGATCCCCACGACGCTCACCCCACAGCTTCCCGCGGGCTTTGCGCTGGCGGAGGCGATTTATCCGGCCGGCCGCAACGAGAAATTCCCCTTCTCGCCGGACAAGCCCCTCAATGTTTACTCGGGCAGCGTCACGCTGCGCTTGCGGCTGACCGCGCAGGATGGCGCCGCGCTGGGAGCAACCACGATTCCGGTCACGCTCCGCTTTCAGGCCTGCAACAACTCCGCATGTTTGCCTCCGGTGAAAGTTCCGGTGAGCTTGCAGGTGCAAGTCGTTGCCGCCGGGGCCGCCAGCCACCCGATGCACCCTGAAATCTTCTCCGAAAAGCCCACCAGCTAGGATTTCGACATTCAGCCGCGGAGCGGCGACTGTAATTAGCCCGGCACGGAGCGCAGCGGAGTGCCGGGAACGTGAAGCGCAAGGGTCCCAAGTCCCGAAGGGACGATTGACCGCGGCGCTCTTCGCACGCAGGACCTTCGCAATCAGTTCGGCCGCACCGAAGGCACCGCCCGCCGCAGCCGCGCGACAACGCGCTCCTTGCCGAGCACGACCATCGTCTCGAACAGCGGCGGCGCCACAGCGCGGCCCACGATAGCGACGCGCGTCGCGTTGATCAGCACTCCGGCCTTCACGCCCTCGGCCGCGGCCACGCCGCGCGATGCAGCGTCGCAAGCGTCGTGGTTCCAGTCGGCCAGCGCATCGAGCGCTCCAGCGAGTTTTTCGAGCATGGACGGCAGGCGCTCATCCTTCCAGAATTTATCGCGCGCTTCCGCTTCGTAGTCGAAATCGTCCGTGAAAAATGCGCGTGCCCATGTTGTGAAATCGCCGAGCAGCCGCGTCCGCGGGCGGATCAGTTCGACGGCGCGCGCAAACCACGCGGGATCGCGGCTCGCCTGCGATCCCTCCCACAGGCCCGCGCGCTTCAATTCCGCTTCCACGTAGGGCAGGACATATTCGACGGGCGGCTTCTGCAGATATTGGGTGTTGAACCACTCCAGCTTGGCGCGATCGAAGACCGCGTTCGTCCGGCTCACGCTCGAAAGCGAGAACCGCTCGATGAGTTCGCTGGTGCGCAGAAACTCCGCATCTTCGCCCGGAGACCATCCCAGCAGCGCCAGAAAGTTCCGAAACGCCTCGGGCAAGAATCCTTCCTCGGCGTAGGAGCCCACGCTCGTCGCGCCATGGCGCTTGGAAAGCCGCGTGCGGTCCGGCCCCAGAATCAGCGGCACGTGCGCGAAAATCGGGGGAGCAGCGCCCAGCGCCCGGTAAATCAGCGCTTGTTTCGGCGTGTTCGAAAGATGATCGGCGCCGCGGATGATGTGCGTGATGCGCATGTCGATATCGTCCACAACCACGCTGAGCTGATAGGTGGGCAGACCGTTCGAGCGCAACAGGACGAAATCCTCGATCTCCGCGTTTTGCACCTCGCGCGGACCGAAGACGGCATCCTCGAATTGCGTGGCGCCCGCCCGCGGCACGCGGAAGCGGACGGCCCGCGGCACGCCCGCTTTTTCCTTGGCGGCGCGATCGGCGTCTGAAAGGTCGCGGCACGGGCAAGCGACGCTCTTCTGGACCTTCGGCCCCTCATCGTCGCCTTCGCCCTCCTGATCTTCGTCACCGCCCGGGGTGGCATCCCCCCCGGAATACGCCGCCGCCTTGCAGTAGCATCCGAAGGCCGCGCCGCTCGCGAGCAAACGTTCCGCAGCGGCCCGGTACAGATCAAGACGCTGGGATTGAAATAGCGGACCTTCGTCCCACTCGATCCCCAGCCACTTCAGCCCCTCGAGAATGCCGTCCACCAGTTCGGGGCGGTTGCGCTCGATGTCGGTGTCTTCAATCCGCAGCAGAAGCGTGCCGCCTTCGTGCCGCGCGAAAAGCCAGTTGAAAAGCGCGGTCCTCGCCCCGCCGACGTGGAGATAGCCGGTGGGCGACGGCGCGAAGCGAACGCGTGGCTTGTCTGATGGAGGCATTCTGTGATTTTTCTCTCTTGGTTTAGATTCGATTCATCTTAGCGGAACGAGCGGCCAAAATCGAGCCAAGCAGAGACGCAAGTCCTTGGAGCAGCGAGAGTTGGTACCCGGGTACTGTTGACCCCAAGTCGCACGCACGTCATAGTGAACCGGAAGGTCACGCGCGGAGCTTTACGGCGGACTCGCAAGACGTTGACCCCCGCGAAACTTGGCTCGACACGCACCGCGGACACTTGTGATTTTTCTGCTATTCTCGACCAACGAGTGCCCGCGTTACGGGCACGGGTGTTAAGTTGACAAGCTATACCACTATTACTGGCGTTGTGCTCCTGGTAAGCGCGCTTCTGCTTGCCGGGTTTTTCTATTTCATGCATCGGCTGAAGCGCCAGGAGTACCTTCTCGCTTGGTCGGCTGCCTGGCTTCTGATGTCGCTGCATTTCGCCGCAGGCGCTCTAAGCGCGTTGATCGGCCGCAATCCGTGGGATCGCCGATTCCTCGAATTGAGCGAATTCCTGATCGCCTTATCCGCTCTGGCTTTTTATGCTGCCGCCCGGTCGTATGCGGGTCTAAAAGTTCCTGTCCGTGCCCTTGCGGTCGCGACCGTGGTCTTCGCCGCATGGCCTGCGGTTCACGTGAACAGCATCTTGAACATCCCGCCAACAGTGCTGGCCGTCGGATTCATCCTTTTGCTGGTCGGATACACTTTTTTGCAGGAAGGCCGCAGGCAGGAAGCTCGAGCGGACGCGCTTCTGGCGGTCGCCTTCACCGGTTGGGGCCTGCTCTACCTGTCGGCGGCGTTCCGGGCTTTCCTGCCGTTCATGCAACGCGACGGCTTGCTGCCTCTGATGGTCCTGCCGCAGCTATTCACGTGCTTGCTGATGGTAATGGCCGTCTATGAGGAAGAACGCCGGCGCGTCGAGCGAAACATGCTGGCGCTTTCTAGCCTGAACCTCGCGACCGCCAGCTTTTCCGGCGGCGAGATTCAGAAGACTCTGGCGCAGGCCCTCGAGCGGGTGCTGAACGTCGTGCGCATCCCCGTTGGCGCGCTCTGCCTGCAACACGAGGAGGCCGCCGCGCCGGCAGAGGTGATCGTCGCCGGGCTCGGAGATTCATTCTGCTCCTCCATCCGGGAATCCAAACTCGACGCATACATTGTGAATCTCGTGGCGCGTCTCGGCGGACTCGTGGTGTTTCGCGATCTCACGCGCGATGCGAACTGGGAAGCGCTCGAGAAGGAAGAGTCCTTCCGCCAGGTGCGTCAGGTGTTGCTCGCACAAGGGCTGCGCACCGTCGTCGGCATCAGCCTCCAGACGAAAGAGCGCGTTTTTGGAACCCTGCTGCTCGGAACGCCCGATAACCGCAGTTTCACGCCCGCCGAGCGGCGCTTGCTCCTCGCGCTCGGCCAGCAGATCGGCACCTCGGTCGAGAACAGCTACTTGATCCAGCAGACCGCGCGCCGCAGCGAAGAGCTCCACATCCTCAACGACATCGGCCGCGCGCTCAGCTCGACCCTCGACCTGGATACGCTGCTCGGGCGCATCTATTCGGAAATGCGCCGCGTCCTGGACGTCACCAGCTTCTTCATCGCCTTCCACCACCCGAGGACCCACGAGGTTCGTTTCGAGATTGAAATCAGGGATGGCGAGCGCCTTCCGAAGCGCTCACGCGAAACCGGGAACTACATGGTCGAGTATGTCGTGCGCACGGGCCAACCGCTCCTGGTGCGCGAGCGCTACCAGCAGGAATCGCAGCGCCTCGGCTTCGAGCTTTTGCGGCCCGTGGGCTCCATGTGCGCCGTGCCCTTGATTCTTTACGATCGCGCGGTGGGCGTGATGGCCGTGCATAGCTCGAAGGAACAGGCGTTTGACGATGGCCACGTGGAGTTTCTCCGCGTGCTGGCGGGCGAGGCGGCCATCGCCATCGAGAACGCCAGGCTTTTCGCGGCGGAGCAGAAGAAGTCGCGCCAGCTGACTTTGATCAACAACGTTTCGAGCCACGCCATCACCACGCTCGATCCCGACGAGATGCTCGCGAAGATCGCCGCGGAAATGGAAAAGCATCTCGCCTACGATCACATCGGAATCGCCATCCTCGACTATTCCGCGAAGGAGCTGGTCGTCCAGGCCGAAGCCGGCGCGCGCCGCGAAGCCGTGGGGCGGCGCATCTTGCTGGGTGAAGGCCTGGTAGGGCAGGTCGCGCGCAGCGGCCAGACGGCAATCGTCCGCAAGGTCAGCGCTTCCGCCCCTCGCCTGGTTTTGCCCGGATCGGTTGCTTCCGTCGCCCTACCCGTCACCTACGGCGAGCAGTTCCTCGGAGTTCTCTATGTGGAATCCTCCGAGCCTTGCGAATT
>JARLGK010000204.1 GCA_031296075.1 Candidatus Acidiferrales bacterium | reverse complement strand
GCCTGCTCGCCCTGACGAAGGAAGGGCACCGATAGCAGCGAGAATTTCAAAGGGCCCGACGCGAGTGCCGGGGGGAGCGTCATTTCGGGCTGGATTATACTCCTAGAACCATTACCGAAATCCGTTACCTAGTGTAGATACTAGGGTGAAGTCGCCGACGTCGCCATTCCCGATACCTTGGTGATCGGCGGCGTACTCGCAATTAATCAACTTGGCTCATTAACGTGGCAATCGGAATCTTACCCACGACTTGGTTCAGCGAACGTTTCGATTGCGCGCGCTATCCGTGCAACCAGGGGAGCTGGCCTTTGTGCGCAAGCGCGAGCAAATCCATCGTCGCCGCCACCGCGCAGTGGACGCACACGCCGCCCCAGATGGATTTCGTCTTCCACGCGAGGTAGCCGAGAACGAATCCTGCGACGACCGACGCGGCGGCCTCCGGCAAAGATTGGTGTTAGAGCTCAATCGGTCAGTTTCCGATTGTCCGACGAATCGGGAGTTGGTCGTGTGGTAGAGACGGTTTGGGCACGAAGGGAGGGGTAAGTTGACGATCCCGACACAAGGCCATTGACAGATTTCGATAAATATAGGAATCCTATACTGGAATATAGGAGCCCTATACTGTGACCAAGCGAGTCGATTCGAGGATTTCACGGGGAAGCGCGGAGTTGACGATACTGGCGCTTCTCGCGAAAGGACCGCTTTACGGCTTTGAAATCGCTAAGCGAATCGAGGAAGACACCGGAGGCGCGCTGCGGTTCGAGCTTGCTTCGCTCTATCCCATGCTCTACGAGCTCGAAAAGCGTGGGTGGCTGAAGGGACAGTGGGAAGCCAATCGCATGGGGCGCGACCGGCGTTACTACAGCCTTACGGCAACAGGGCGAAAAGGACTCGCACCATTGCGTCGGGAATGGCGAATCTTTTTCCAGGCGCTCGACCGTCTGGCGGGGGTGACTCGTGCGTGATTGGAGCGTGGTAGTGCGCGAAAGGTTCTTAGCAGAAAGTATCCCAGCACAGATGGATGACGTAATGGCGGAACTGGCAAGCCATCTGGAGGATTGCTACGAGACCCTGCGCGCGCAGGGCGCAAGCGAAGCCGAAGCAATTGCGCGCGCGCTTGACCGGTTCGGCGATCCCGGGCAACTCGCACGCGGGATTCGCCATGCTAAACGGCCGGAGGGACGGATAAACGATCGGACGAGACAGCTGTGGCTACCCGGGCTCGCGAGCCTCGCCGCCGCTAACCTGCTGCTGATGGCCCTCACCTGCACGAGCCTTCAGCCCCGACTCGTGGCGGAGCGATCGACGGCGTGGTTTCCTGGTCTAGCACTAGTGGCGGCTTACCTCCCGTGGCTGTCCTCGCAGCCGCTGTTTGGCGCGCTAGGAGCGTGGCTCTCGTACCGCGCCGGAGGCGGTAGGGCGATGCGGCTCTGCTCGGGGCTGTTTCCCTCGATCGTGATGTTGGCCTGTTGGGGCTTCTTCATTCCAGTCAGTGCGGCCGTCGAGAAACACGCCTGGGCGATGCAGCATCCGGCCTCTCTTGTGCTGGGCGCGCTTGTGTGGGTCGCGCCTGCCATGATGGGACTTCTGCTTGGCTCGCTTCCGTTTCTGGACGCTCGGGGTTTCCGAAATATCGAAAGGGCGTCGCGTTGCGCGGCGAGAACATGACGAGCCTAGCGATCGAAGTACTCGACTTGGGGAAGACCTACAGTGCTTTTCGCGAGAAGACGGTGAGCGCATTGCAGGGCGTCTCGCTGCGCGTCGAGCTGGGCACGATTTTCGGATTGATCGGACAGAACGGCGCAGGGAAGACGACACTCATCAAGATGCTGCTTGGGCTTGCAACGCCCACGTCTGGGGCCGCGCGTGTGCTGGGCAGTTCGCCGAGAGACCCCTCGACCCGGCGGCGAGTGGGCTACCTGCCGGAGCAAATGCGACTGCCAGACTATTTTCAGTCCAAGAACTTTCTCCGCTACATGGGGCGGCTGAACGGCGTGGACCGGACAGTCATGAAGCGGCGCATTCCGGTGCTGCTCGAACGAGTGGGACTGGCGGACTCGCGAAAACCGGTGAAGGCGTATTCGAAAGGCATGCAGCAACGGCTCGGGCTGGCCCAGGCTCTGGTCAGCGATCCGGAGGTTCTTTTTCTCGACGAGCCAACCGACGGGCTCGATCCCCTGGGGCGGAAAGACGTGCGCGACCTGCTGGTTCAGCTTCGGACCGAAGGTAGAACCATTTTCCTGAATTCGCACCTACTCTCGGAGGTCGAGCTCGTGTGCGACCGAATCGTCATTCTAAACAACGGAAGCGTGGCGCGTGCGGCGACGCCGCAGGAATTCACGTGCGGGACGGGCGAGTACCTGATTCGCGTGGCTGCGGTGGATGACGCAGTGCGGGCGGCCGTGGCCGGAGTTGCCGGAGACGCCGCGGCGGAATGGGAGCAAAATGCGCTTCGATTCACGCCACTCGACCGGGCTCATCTCAATTCGCTGCTCGACCGGCTGCGGGGAGTGCCGGTGGAGATCGAGTCGGTCGAGCCTGTAAAGCTGTCGCTAGAGGAGTTTTTCCTGCAAGTTGTGAGCGGGCAGGAGCCGTAATGTTTGCAACGTATCTGAATTCACTTCACGAAAGCATGAGCCGCCGCGTGGCCCTTGTGCTTTTTGGCGTGGCGATTCTGATCGCAATCATGTTCAACGTAGTCGTGCATGTGCGAACGCTTCCCGACGGCGCAACGATGTTGGCTGTCGGCGCGCAACCTCCGGCGCCGTCAGCAATCGCCGTGCCGAGCATGCTCGAATCGATTTTGCGCGCGACGGGGTCGCTTTGGATGCTGCTCGCGATCTTCGCGGCGGCGCCACTGCTTACGGCGACACTCGAAAAAGGCTGGCTTGAGCTGGTGTTTTCGAAGGGGACCGCGCGCTGGAGTATTTTTCTGGGGCGATATTTGGCCGGCCTGACGTTGTATTCCTTGATGTTTGCGGTGGCCATGTTGCCGGTCGCGCTGCGGCTGTGGTGGATGACGGGCATCGGTACGTGGCAAATGGGCGTCGCACTGCTGATTCAGACCTTCGGCTTCGCGGCGTTATTGGCGGTGGCGGCGCTCGTGACGCTGCCGCAGAAGGGCGTGGCGCTGCCGGTCATCGCGGCGGCTGCGATCTGGCTGCTAACACCGTCGCTCGCGATGCGTCAGGAGACCTTTTACCGGATTTTTTCGTCGCATTTCGTGCGCGGGATCATCGATTGGGCTTATCGGATTCTTCCGAAGTGCTCCGAACTTGAAGACCTGTGCGTATCGTTCGTTCAGGGACGCACGGTCACGTCGTGGTGGCCCGTATGGTCGACCGGGGCGTTTACGCTGATCGTGCTGGGGCTTACGCTGTCGCTGCTGAACCGCAAGTCGTTCTAGGTCCGGCGCACGACAGGACGTGCTTGATTATTTGGTTGCTTGGCGAAACCGGGTTATGTCGGCCAATGCCTGACTAACGCACCAACCGGAAACTGATCCACGACCCGATTCGGCGAGCGTTTCGATCGCGCGCTATCCGTGCAACCAGGGGAGCTGGCCTTTGTGCGCAAGCGCGAGCAAATCCATCGTCGCCGCGACAGCGCAGTGGATGCAGACGCCACCCCAAATGGACTTCGTCTTCCACGCAAGGTAGCCGAGAATGAATCCGGCGACGACCGACGCGGCGGCCTCCGGCAACAGCTTCGTGAAATGGATCATCATGTAGGGCATCACCGAGACGGGGACGGCGAAGATTCCGATGTGCCGCCCAAGCCCGCCCACCAAAAATCCGCGAAAGAAAAACTCCAGCGCGACGAATTGTCCGGCGTACATTCCTTCCCACATCAGTAGGTCAAACCAGGAACGGCCCGCCTGTCCGTACATGGGATAGAACGTGTAGAAAGACGGCGAGAGCGAAACCAGCCAGATCACCGGAAGCACCGCGCCGTACAGGCCAACGTAAATCCAGAAATGTTCGCGGAAGCCGCGGAATCCGAGATTGCAATCGCGCAGGCGATTGCCGGGCAGCAAAGACATCAGCAGCGCGGGCAGCGCGAGGAAGCCGATCAGGATCGAACCGACCCACCAGGCTTTGACGCGCAGCACCCAGTAGGGATCGAACACGGTCGCCGAGGGTGGAAAAAACGTCGTGTAGGTCTGCTCGCTTCCGCCGAACTGCATGATCAGCAGCCCGAGGCAAGCCGTCGCGCAAATCGCGGCCAGCGGCCAAAATCCGGGCGCGACTGCTGCGTCCTTGAGGGGATCGAGCGGGCCGGAGCTGGGATCTTCGGGATGCGGCTGAACGCCGGCGCCTGTCTCACGAATCTGACCTGAACTCAGCCGTCGCTCCCGCTTCTTGCGCGAGGCTTGCGGCCAGGGGTGTGGCAAAGTAGCGCGCCGCGGCAACCGCGCGAATCGGATAGCGCTCAAATCAGGGCGGCTTGTGCTTCCGCGATCGTCGCGTAGATTTCAAACAGCGGGTCAACGCCCGTGATTTGCAGAATATTCTTCACGCGGTAATTCAGACCGACGAGCATGAGCTTGCGGCCGGCTTTCTGGCAGGAAACATATGCGCGCACCAGCGTGCCGAGGGCCATCGAATCCACCGACGAGACTTCGGTTAGATCAATGATCAGGCGCGGGGCCGTCGCGGCGGCAATCGCGTCCTGAAATGCGGGTGAAGAGGCGAACGTGATCGCGCCCTTCACACTGACGATCTGCACGGTCGCAAGCGATCCCGTGCGCTGGGAGACTTCGAAGGGCAGGGCTGGCATGGCCCGCATTCTAGCGAAAACCCGGGCGCAATAACAACGAAGTCTGTTTGCGGGGCGCGGGCTGCTTTCAGTTGGCCGGCGCGGGCGAAGACAGGTCGAATTCGCGGATGAGTACCTTCGTACTGAAACGATTGAATCGAGTTGGCTATCGACCGCGCCGGCGACTACCGGCAAACTGCCTGTGGATTCGGGGCAAGTGCCCCGAGTTGCTGCACCTCCATCACCCCCAATGCCCAAGAGCGGCCGGTCCCCCCAACTGGCCGCTCCCCCCTTCTGTGCTCCCATCTCCTGGCTGAATCGCTTAGTGCGCGAATTGCCGCGCGCCGAAAAAGCGAACAGGCCCGAACCTCCTCCGTGTGTTCTCAAGAGGTTCGGGCCTGCCTTGCTGTGACGCGCTCAACGGAGCTGCGGCGGGGACGAAACCGGCGCTCGAACTCCAGGGCGCGATCAGCCGCTGCTATTCCAAAGATTCAGCGCGGACGCCGCGCCGGGCGATAACTCGCCAGCGCGCGTGGCCGCATCCGGAAACGCGGCGCGAGCGGCGGCGGCACGTTGTGAAGCGGTGAGCCGCAATTGCTGCAAAGCTCTTGTGGCGCGTCCTGCACGCGGAGCCAGTAGCCTCGCGCGGGACACTCCGGAGTCAAACACTGCACCGTCCAGCCGGGCAGATATTGCATCCTTTAGCCTCGCAATCCGAATGGGCTGGCAGCGGAAACGGATGAAGAACGCCGCCAAGCATGAAAAACGGAAACCGCCCCGTGAAACAGGCGGGATTGTGCGCCGGGGCGTCTAGTGTGTCAAGCGAAATATATACTATTAGTAGGGGTACGCTTCCCAGGCGTGCCGAGCCTGTGGCAGAGGCGCAATTTCGAGGCGGCGATTTACTTCGGGTAAACCGTGGCGTTGTCCGAGTCCCCAGTGCTCTGGGTGGACTTGGTCGGCGCGGGAGCCGGCTGCGCGGCCTGGGTGGAAGTGTCCTGCTTATTCCGCGCGGATTTCTCCTGAGCTGCAGCCGCGGCGGAGGCCTTGTTCGCTTCATCGAACTTCGCTTGCACGGCGGCTAGCTTCTTTTCCGCAGCCGCGACATCGGCCTGCTTGGCGTCGACATCGGATTTTTCGCCGGCGAGCGCGGCCGCGCCGGCTTTGTCGGCGGCGTAGTTGGTCTTGCCGTAGTAGGTCTGCTGATCGAGCGAGTATTTGCGCTGCATGACGTCGAGATCGGCCTTCAAGTTCGCGAGTTGCGATTTGGCCGACGCGACGTCGGCCTCGATGGCCGCCTTATCTTCCGGCGTGATGCCGGCGCCTGCGTCGACCGCGGCATTGGCGGCGGGCGTCGCGGAGGAGCCCGTTGACTCACTGGTTTGCCCGACGACGCTTATTGCGCCGGGCTTCGACGGCATGTTGTCGTTGTCCCAGACCTTGGCGGCGGGCTTGGCCTGGTCCTTCTTCTGTTCCTGAGCGCGGCGAGCAGCAGACGCGAGCGAATCGTCCTGCTGCTGTTGCGCGCGCGCGGAAACAGTCGCGAGCGGCGCGATCAGCGGCGTTAGCAAGAAAACCGCGAATGCCCAGCGTGCGATTCTCATCGTGCTTCTCCCTCGTCGAGAGCGCGTTCCACACGTACATAGTAGTCGCGGCGCGCGGCTCGTGGCAATCCGCGTCCGGAGGGGCATCCAAAGAGGTAACTGTACTTGGCGGCAGGCGAAAGGTTCACGTCAGACCAATCTAAATGCGCGGCGTGTGCGACGTGAACTGCAGGAAAAGGCCGCACCCCTCACAAACCGAGCATAGGGCACGCTTTGGCGTGGTTTGGACGCCGCAGGTCGGCCAGTGAATCGTGCTCGTCGGTTAGCGCGTGGGACTAAAGTTCGGACTGCGCACCAGTGACTACGCGCCGGCGAAGCTGACGAGCATTTTGCCGGTGTTGTCGCCGCTGAGGACGCCGATGAGGGCGCGGGGGGCGTTTTCAAAGCCGGCGACGATTTGCTCGCGGTACTTCAGCTTGCCTTCGCGCAGCCACTGCGCCATTTGCGCGACGCCTTCCGGGAAACGGTTCATCCACTGCGAGACGATGAAGCCTTCGGCGCGGGACTGCTTGCTGAGCAGATAGATATAGGGGCGCACGCCGGGCTCGAGCTTCGCTGCGTTGTATTGCGAAATCTGGCCGGAGATGGAGATGCGCGCGTGCACGTTGAGCACCGGCAAGACCGCGTCGGTGACGGCGCCGCCGACGTTGTCGAAGTAGCAGTCGATGCCGCTGGGGCAAAGTTCTTTCAGCTTGGCGACGTAATCCTGCGTCGTTTTGTAATTGAACGCGGCATCGAATCCCAATTCGCCGGTGAGCCACGCGACTTTGTCGTCGGTGCCCGCGATTCCCACGGCGCGACAGCCTTTTATCTTCGCGATCTGGCCCACGAGCGAACCGACTGCTCCGGCAGCTCCCGAGACGACGACCGTCTCGCCCGGCTTCGGCTGGCAAATTTCGAGAAAACCGAAATAGGCGGTCATCCCCGGCAT
>JARLGK010000203.1 GCA_031296075.1 Candidatus Acidiferrales bacterium | reverse complement strand
GGCCTGCCATCGTGGGGAGCGCACGAGCTTCGGCGATGAGTTGCTCGGCGGGAGTGTCGTCGGTCGAGAGAATGCCGCGTAGCGCGCCGACATCGCGGAGATGGCGGACCAGCGCGCGCGTGTCGATATCTCCGATCACCGGAACGCCGTGGCGTTCGAGATAGGCTTGCGTGGTTTCGCTGGAGCGCCAGTTGGAAGCGAGCGACGAAAATTCGCGGACGATCAACGCCTCGATGTAAGGCTTGCCGGATTCCTCATCGTCGAGATTGGTGCCTGTGTTACCGATGTGGGGATACGTCAGGCACACGATCTGCCCGGAGTAGCTGGGATCGGTGAAAACTTCCTGGTAACCAGTGAGGCTGGTATTAAAAACGACTTCGCCACCACGGCGGGTGCGAGCGCCCGCCGCACGGCCGTTAAAGACTCTTCCGTCCTCTAGCGCGAGCGTCGCGCGTCCTGCGAGAACCTCGTTCAGTGTGTCCTCCAGAAGATGTCATCTCGATGCCGCACTCACTGTCGAAGTGGAAGTGAGCGATCCAAAATGATTCACCGGCCAGTAGGCAAAAACGGCTTTGCCGTAAATGAACTGGCGCGGGACCGAACCGAAAACGCGCGAGTCGTTGGAGCTATCGCGGTGATCGCCCATCACGAAATATTCGTCCTGCGGAAGACGCCGGGCCGCGTAGTTCGAGCCGTCGAGATAGCCGGACGGAACGTACTGGTCCGGCAGTTCCCTGCCGTTCACGAACACGTTGCCGGCGCGGATCTCGACCGACTCACCCGGCAAACCGACGACGCGCTTGATGAACGACTTCGAGCGATCCAGAGGATACCAGAAGACGATGACGTCTCCTCGCTCGATCGGCTCGAAGCGGTAGATAAATTTGTTGATGAAGATGCGTTCCTGATCGGAGAGGAGCGGATTCATGCTGGTCCCCTCGACCTTCACCGGCTGGTAGAGAAAAATCATGATGACGATGGCCAGGCCCAGCGCCACTGCCAGATCGCGCGTCCAACTGCGCAGCTCGCGCCGCAATGGCGGATCAGGCGCCCTTTCAGGCGGAGCCGGCGAACCGAGTTGAGCGTCGTCCTGCATGCTGTACTCAGTCATTTATATCACGTCGAGAATGCGGAGGCAAAGGAGGCGAATGGGCGAGTAGCGAAACGCTTTGCGTCCGGGAAACCGAGCCGCCACTTGCCCAGGCCCCGATTGCGTCAGCGTGGAACCAGGTGTACGTTGTAATCGTCAAAGAATTGGGCAAGAAAACATTTCGGCCGAAGGGGTGGGTTCATGAACCGTCGCGATTTTCTGAGATCAGCTACCGTTGTGTCAGCGGGCCTCGCGTTCTCGAAAGCAAAGTACGTGTTTGCGGCGGACGTTCCGTCGGGCGCGTGGCGCACGTTTGATGTAACGACTCACGTAGAAGTCCTGAAGTCTTCCGGAATCACACGGATATGGGTTCCCGCCGCGCTGATCAGCCCAACGCCCTTTCAGAAGACGCTGTCCAATCAATACGTCGCGCCCGGCGGCAAGGTGAAGCTGATCAAAGATAAGGCCGAATCACTGGGAATCGTTTCGGCGGAATTTCCCGCGGGCGTCAAGCCCGAGCTCACGGTCACGAGCCGTATCTCGACTCAGAACATTGCGGTCGATCTTTCCGCGCCATCCAAGGGGCACAAGGCGAACCGCGCCGAGTTGGAGTATTTTCTCCAGCCGACGAACTTCCTGCCGACCGACGGCATTGTGAAAGAAACGGCAATCCAGGCCACGAAAGGCGCGGCCACGGATGTCGAGAAGGCGCGAGCGATCTATGAGTGGATCGTCGAGAACACTTATCGGAATCCCAAGACGCGCGGCTGCGGTCTCGGCGATATTCGTTTCATGCTGGAGACGAAGGACCTGGGCGGGAAGTGCGCCGATCTCAACGCGCTCTACGTTGGCCTGGCGCGAGCCGCGGGCCTGCCTGCGCGAGACGCGTACGGAATTCGCGTCGCCAAATCGGAGCTGGGATACAAGAGCCTCGGCGCCTCGTCCGAGAAGATCACAAAGTCGCAGCACTGCCGCGCGGAGGTATACCTGCACGACTACGGATGGGTTCCGGTTGACCCGGCGGACGTGCGCAAGGTGATGCTCGAAGAGCCGCCCGGCAATCGCCCGATCGACGACGACATGGTGAAGAAAGCGCGCGCGCGGCTATTCGGCTCGTGGGAGATGAACTGGATGGCATTCAACTTCGGACACGACGTCGCGCTGCCCGGATCTTCCGGCAAGCTGGTGCCATTCTTGATGTACCCGCAGGGGGAGACCGCTGACGGCCGGCTCGATCCCCTTGACGCGGATGCTTTCAAGTACGAGATCACGTCGAAGGAAACCACCGCCGCGAAGGGGTAGTGGAGTTCAGCCGCCGAGCGCGAAGCCAAGAATCGCCATCGAGGCGAGGACGGCGGTTTCTGTACGCAAAATGTTTTCGCCGAGTGATGCTTCGAGGAAGCCCGCGGCGCGCGCGGCGGCGATTTCGGCATCGGTCCAGCCGCCTTCGGGGCCGATGGCAAGTGCGGCAGAGCTTGGTGCGTTTTCCTCAGGGGCTGAAGCCCCGCTATTTTGCAATTTCTCACTGTCGGATCTGATGCTCCGACCCCCTAAAACTCCCTGAAGTGCTGCGCGCAAAACTGGCGCGTCGGCGCGTTCCGAGAGCAGGATTTTCAGACCCGCCGATGATGTTGAAAATGCTTTTTCGGGGGCCAGAGGCTGACGCAGGATTGGCGGCGCCAAGCGGCACGACTGCTGTGCGGATTCGAGCACAATTTTCTCCCAGCGAGCGAGGCGCTTGGGCGCAGCAGCGACGAGCGGCTTGTCGGTGCGCGCGGCGGCGAGCGGGGTAATCGCGCTCGCGCCGAGCTCCGTGGCCTTCTCCAGGCACCATTCGAAGCGGTCGAACTTCACGAGCGAGAGAAGGAGTTCGATCCGCAGGCGAGGCTCGCGCGCGGGGAGCGGTTCGACCAGGGCGAACTCGATCCGGTTGTCGCCACGTTTGGAGAGCGCAACGCGCTCGATCTTTGCCAGCCATACGCGTTGGCCGTCGCTCAGCTCGTAGAGCTGTCCCGGCTCGGCGCGGAGGACGCGGCCGAGATGTTCGGCGGCATCGCCGCGAAGAGCAGCGGCATTTGAGTCGAAACGGTCCACGAAGAAGCGGCGGCGCATGGCAAGGATTGTAGCGCGATAGGAGGAAAACGAACCGACCGCCATGTCCATATCCGTACCGGGAGAATCGCCCACCTAAAGGTGGCCGCTACGAAACCGTCGCTGGTTGCAGGCGCACCGCCAAGACTGCCGGGCACGGCACGCCGTGCCCCTACGGAACCAGCGGACCTACGCTTCCTATGCGTCCGGGGTTTTATCCGAAGATGTCTTTCACTTTATCGAAGAAGGTGGAGGAGCGGTCGACGGGCTTGTTCTCGACTTTCATGGTTTGGCCAAGCTGCTCGAGCGTGCGGCGCTGGTCGCGGGACAGCTTTGCCGGGACCACGATGCGTATGTTGACGTAGAGATCGCCGCGGCCTCCGTGCGGATTCGCGAGACCCTTCCCTTTCTGGCGGAAGATCTGGCCGGACTGCGTGCCTTCGGGGATTTCGAGTTCGGTTTCGCCTTGCAGGGTGGGAATCTTGATCTTCGCGCCAAGCGCAGCCTGCGGAAAGCTGACCGGAATCGTGCAATAGAGATCGGCGCCGCGCCGTTCGAAGAACGGATGTTCCTTCACGTCGAGAAAGATGTAGAGGTCGCCAGCGGGGCCGCCATTGGTGCCGGGCTCGCCCTGACCGGCCATGCGAAGGCGGGTGCCGGAATCCACTCCGGCGGGCACGCCGACTTCGAGGGTGCGTTCGCGTTCAATGCGCGCCTGGCCGCGGCAGGTGGCGCAGGCTTCGCGGACCACTTGTCCGGCGCCCTGGCAGGCCGGGCAGGTGCGCGTGATCGAAAAGAATCCCTGCTGATAGGCCATCTGGCCGCGTCCGCCGCACGTCTTGCAGGCGGCCATGCCGCTGCCAGGCTTGGCGCCAGTCCCCTTGCAGGACTCGCAGTTTTCGCGGCGCACCAGGCGAATCTTTGTGCTGACGCCCGTGGCCGCTTCTTCAAAACTGAGAGACATGTCGTAGCGCAAATCCGCGCCACGCTGGCCTCGAGCGCCGCGGCCCCGGCGTCCTCCGCCACCCATGGCTTGATCGAAGCCGAAGAGATCGCCGAGGATGTCGTGGAACTCCTCGAAAATCGTCTCATTGAAGCCGCCGCCCTCGAATCCGCGCCCGCCGAGCCCCGCATGTCCGAAGCGGTCGTACACCGGGCGCTTCTGCGGATCGGAAAGGACGCTATACGCCTCCGAAGCCATGCGAAAGTTAATTTCGGCTTCTTCCTTATTTTCGGGATTGCGGTCTGGATGCCACTTGAGCGCGGCCTTGCGATAGGCCGATTTGATCTGGTCGCCGGAAGCGTCGCGCTCGACGCCGAGAACCACGTAATAGTCGGACTGGGTTTCGCTTGCCATGCTATGCGTTCATTCCCTTCCTAGGATCGCCCGAGGCGAAATTCGCGGCGCGACAAGCCTGCGCCAACTAACCCATTAGTGCTCGTGCTTCGAAACGTGCGTGGATTTTGACTCGGGCGCACTGGCCACGCGGACCATCGCGGGCCGAAGCACGCGTTCATGAAACAAGTACCCGGGCTGCATCTCGCCGATCACGATTCCGTCGGCGTGTTCGGTGGTTTCGACTCTCTCGATGGCGTGATGAAAATGCGGGTTGAATTCCTGGCCCAGGGCGTCGATGCGGACTAACCCTTGCTTCGCGAGAGCTTCCCAGAGTTGGCGGCGAATCAGCTCGAAGCCTTTGCGGTAGTCGAGATAGGCCGGATCGGCCGACCCCGAAAGCGCGCGGTCGAACGCGTCGAGCACGGGAAGAATGTGCTCGACGAGCGATTCGACGCCGCGATGGCGATCCTGCTGGCGTTCCTTCTCAACGCGCTTGCGGTAGTTCTCAAAATCCGCCTGGCGGCGGACCAGCGTGTTCATCAGCTCCTGCCTTTCGGCGAGGAGTTTCGCGAGGTCGTCGGGTGCGGATATGGGGTCATGCTCAGCGGCGCGTTCCTGCGCCGAAACTTCTTCGGGAGAAACAGGTTCCGGTCCCGGTCCTTTGTGTTTGTGGTCGCTCAAGGAGTCTTCGTCTCGTCTGAGTTTTCAGAGAAAAACTGCGCCATGAAAGCCACGGCGGTAATCACGCGCTCGTAGTGCATGCGCATGGGAGCCAGAATTCCGAGCGCTCCCTGCGCCTGGTCCTTGTTGGAATACGACGCGGAAACGAGCGCGAGATGCTTTCCGGCGTTCGACATCTTGTCGAGACCGAGCTCGACATGCACCGGCTCGGGTGCCTCGATGCAGCCGCTCAGGAGGGCGATGAGGCGGTCCTTTTCATCGATCGCTTCGAGCAGCTCGCGCAGCTGTTCCTGACTCGTGAATTCGACGGCGGAGGCCATCTGCGCCGCGCCCTCGACATAAACCTTGCGCTCGGTGCTGTCGCCGAGAACCGCGGGATCGCAGAGGATCAGCGCGTCTCCCGCGATGCGGCCGTATTGCTCGCGATCGCGCTCGACTTGCAGGCGAAGGTCCGCGCGCATGGCCGCGAGCGTCCAACCAACGTAATGGCGGTTGAGATGGGTGGCGATGCGATCGAGATCCTCCTGGCGAAAGACGCGCTCGGGATGAATCAGCTTGTCGCGGGTCAAGCCGCCCGTGGTCACCAGCACGACGAGGACGCGGCGGTCAGGCACGAGCAAGAATCTGACGTGCTCGACGACGCTGCTCGCGAGCGGCGGCGAAATGAAGATTCCCAGGCCGCGCGAAACTGCAGCGAGGACGTGGCTCGCGCGCTCCATCACCGCCTCGGGCGTCTGCGCGGCTTCGAGTTCGCGGCGAATCCACTGGCGGTCTTCGGGGCTCGCGGTGGCCTGTGCCGTGACCTGCTCGACGAAAAACCGGTAGGCCGCCGCCGTCGGGACGCGCCCAGCGGAAGTGTGCGGCTGGTAGAGATACCCTTCACCCTCGAGATCGGCCATCACGCTGCGAACCGTCGCGGAACTCAACGGCTCAACGTGGCGGTGCGCAACGCTTCGCGAAGACACAGGCTCGCCGGTCTCGATATATTCGCGGACTACGTCGGTGAGGATCTGCTGGTGCCGCTTCTGTTGTAGGACCGTAGGGCTCATGGATTCCTGTAAGTGGTACCCAAAATAAAATTCTAATCGGCGGGGAGAGCGGCGTCAACTTCGCCGCTGACGATGAGACTCGGGGAAGGAACATCGCAGCGAGCCTTGCCCGACGAGCGCGCCCCAAAATAGCACCGGGCACAACCCTTGCGGATTGTGCCCGATTCAAATCGAACGAAAAATTGAAAAAACTAATCCGGTATCGCGGTCGCTTCCGGCATCTGGAGCTTGGCTTTTGCCAATGCACGGACGATGTTGGTTTCCACCGTCTGTTCGGTCGTGTTGCGCACGGTGGCCAGCTCGCTTACGAGAAGAAACTTCGCGCGTTCGAGCATCTTTTTTTCGCGGAAGGATAGCGGCTTCGTCCTGCTGAGGGCAACCAAGCCCTTCAGCACGGCGGCAACTTCCATCAACGAACCTGTGCGCATGCGGTCCGAATTTTCTTTGAAGCGGTGTTTCCAATCGTGATGAGATGCTGAGCGGCCCTTTTCAAGGTAGGAAAGAACTGCGCCGGCTTGGGTTGAGCGGATGATGGGTCGCAACCCCACGCTTTCGATGTTCGCCTGGGGTACCATCACCTTCAAGCCACTCGAAAGAATCCGCAACATGTAAAAGCGTTCCGATCTGCCGTTCACATTACCAAAACTGATCTGTTCGATAAGCCCGACACCGTGGTTCGGATACACGACTTTTTCGCCTAGCTTAAAGTCCATGAGTCTGAGTTCCTCCCCCGAAACTACCTGTTGAAATCTTAGGCTTATGCGATGGGCGGGTCAAGCAAATCCCATCCAATCCTACAAGATCGCAGTCGCCGGAAGAGGCTGATTTTAGGCGGGTTTGGCAGGGCAATTGCCCTATAATCGGGCACGTGCTGACTCTTGCCTTGGATACATCTTCGCCTGCCGGAAGCCTGGCGGTGCTGCGCGACGAAAGAGTGATCGGTACCGTTTCCACATGGACCGACGAAATTTACTCTTCGCGTATGTTTCGCCACCTCGAGTTTCTCTTGAAGGAGTTGTCGCTGGGCCTCGGCGAGTTCGATCTTTTCGCGGTGGCCGCAGGGCCGGGCTCGTTCACCGGACTGCGCGTGGGGCTCGCGGCAGTGAAGGGCTGGGCGGAGGTTTATCGAAAGCCGATTGCAGCCATCAGTGCGCTCGAAGCCGTTGCGGCACAATCACATTCGCAGTCGTCGCTGATGGTTCCAGTACTTGATGCTCACCGCGGACAGATTTACTTCGGCTTGTATCGGCGAACAGGCGATGCAGCTGAGAACCGGTTAGCACTCGAAGGCGAAGAGTGCGTGATGACTCCTGACGAATTTATCGAGGCGCTCCACGCGCGTGGCGCGACGGGCGATTGCGCGGTTGTGACGCCCGCACCTGCGCTGATTTCGGGTGCGCTGTCTCGTTGTGAGACGACTCAAGCTTCCGGGGCGCGGATTCGAGTGGACGAGGTTTCGGCGATACTCGCGCCGCGCGTGGGACGGTTGGGTGTTTTGCGCGCGCGGCGCGGCGAGGTTGTTGATGCGCTCACACTCGACGCCAACTATGTGCGGCGAACGGACGCCGAACTCCACTGGAAGGCACCGAAGGAATCTTGAGCATTCGCCCAATCGAGACGCGCGACCTGCCGTTCATCATGGCGATACAATCCGCGTGTCCCGAAATCGCGCAATGGACCACGCGGGACTATGCGCGTGTCGTGCAGGGTGACATGGCGGGATGGGTGGTGGAAGAGAAAGACGAAGTGACTGGATTCATTGTTGCGCGCCGCGTCGCAAGCGACTTGGAAATACTTAATTTCGCCGTGCGGCCGAACGGACGGAAGCGAGGGATCGGCGCGTCGCTTCTCGCTAAGACGCTGGAATGGGGCGAGACATTCCAGGCCGAGAAGGC
>JARLGK010000202.1 GCA_031296075.1 Candidatus Acidiferrales bacterium | reverse complement strand
AGCTGACCACGCTCAACGACGAGCTCGAGCACCGCCATTCGGAACTCAGCCAGCTCAATAGCGATCTGACGAATCTTTTCACCAGCCTCGAGATTCCGGTCCTCATTCTCGGCAGAGATCTGCGGATTCGGAGATTCTCTCCGGCGGCGGAAGATCTTTTCAACCTGATGCCCAGCGATATCGGACGGCCGGTGAGCGACATGCGCTTCAGTGCGACGATCCCAGAGCTCAGGAGCGACAGTGCGGCGATGATGGACTCGGGAAAGAGAAGCGAGCGGCAGATACAGGACGCCAACGGCAACACGTATTCGCTGCGCATTCATCCCTATCGTGTCGCCGCAGGCAAGATTGACGGCGCGGTGGTGGCGCTGGTGGATACCAGCGCGCTCCAGCGCGCCAGCGATGAAATCCGGGATGCGCGCCGGTACGCCGAAGCGATTATCGAAGCCGTCCAGGAGTCGCTGGTCGTGCTCGACTCCGATCTGCGGGTCGTAACCGCGAATCACTCGTTTTACAAAACCTTCCAAGTGGCGCCAAAAGCCACAGAGGGCGCTTTCATCTACGATCTGGGGAACGGGCAATGGAATATCCGGAAGCTGCGGATGTCACTCGAGAAAGTCCTGTCCTTCGACACGCCGCTGCTGAATTTCGAAGTAGAGCACGAGTTCCCGGGGATCGGCCGGAAGGCGATGCTGTTGCACGCGAGGTAATTTCGCAGCCCCAAGGGCGGCGCTCCCCTGGTTCTCCTCTCGATTCAGGACGAGACCGAGCGGCGGGAAGCCGAGCTCGCAGCATCGCGTTCCGGCGTGATGTCCGCGCGCCTGATGCGGGTGCAGGACGAGGAGCGCAGGCGCGTGGCCCGCGAACTTCACGACAGCACGGCGCAGTCCTTGGCGGGCTTGATGATGAATATGAACCAGCTGAGCCGAATGCTCCAGAAATCCGACCCCAAGATTCTGGCGACGCTGGCGGAAAGCCGGTCATTGGCGGATGAGAGCATCCGCGAAATTCGCACCATCTCCTACCTGCTCCATCCGCCGCTGCTGGAAGACGCGGGGTTGGCTTCGGCGATGCGCTGGTTCATCGAGGGTTTTGGGAACCGCAGCGGAATCCCAGTAAAACTAGTCATGCCTCCGCGGATGCCTCGTCTGGCGGGTGAACTCGAACTGGCGCTGTTTCGCATCGCGCAAGAGGGTCTTACCAACGTCCACCATCATTCCGGCAGCAAGTCCGCTCGTGTCGAAATCGCTGTCACGTCCAGCCAAGTCACTCTGCAGATCAGCGACAAGGGTAAGGGGCTTCCCGCGGACGTAGCGAAGCCCGGCGGAGGGATTTCAAAGACATCGGGTGTGGGCATCGCCAGCATGCGCGAACGCGTCAAGGATCTCGGAGGAACGCTTGAATTCCATTCCAGTCCCAACGGCACCACGGTCCGGGCCGTCCTGCCCCTGGTCAAGCGTTGAAGCGAACCCAATCTCCTCGCTGCGCCTGTTTGGCGGCGCCGGGCTCGGGCGGCCGCGAACCGGTTGCGGCATAGGCGCGGAAAGCGATTGGTAGTAGAATCCGCCGCATCGGCAGTGCGCTGCTTTTGATTCGGGCCAGTTCCGGGAGCGGTCTGAATGGATATTCTCTGGACGGCGGTGGGCATCGCCGTAATTGTCGTTTTTGTTTTCTACGTGCTGGCCCAGCACTGGCAACGGCTACTGCGCCAACAGAACTGGACGATTCGCCGCCTCTTCGAGCGCGTTCAAAGTCTCGAGGAAATGGCCGACCCGGAATGGCGCCGCAGGCTCAGCGATGCCGTGCCGGTCCCGCTCGAGCAGGTCTTCACGCTTTCCTTCCGCCTCGACGACCGCTTTTGGCACGACGCCGTTCGCGCGACCGAAGACGACCTGGAATTTATCCGCGAGTACGGCAGCTTCGTCGGCGCCGTCAAACTCGAGCGCTGGCGCAGCCACGCGGTCGCGACGATTACCGAGGTTCTTCCCGACCGCAAGGCGACCGGCTGGCAGACGCGCGCGCTCGATTTTTATCCCGATCCCGCCAACAGCGGCGACGCGCTCTCGCTTTGGGAGCTGGCGCTCTCGCGGCCCGGGCTGTCCGCCGAGCGCCCGCCTTCGCTCGAGCTGCTGCTGCGCGCCAATTCGCTCGAACTCCGCGGCCACCTCATTTCCGCGGCGCCGGACCCCTCCGGCAACGGACATGCCGCCGCGGCGGACAACGGCGATGTGCTCTTTTTTCGCGTGCCTCTGGACACCGCCGGGCTCGCCGAATTCCGCAGCCACGATCCGGCGGACTCCGCGGTCAACGGCAACGGAAATGCCGCCGGCGGCGAAGCGGGCGTCAACGGAAACTCCTGGCAGGCGTTCTACTCCCATCACAACGAAGAGCTCGGCATCGAATGGCAGCTCCGCCTGCGCGATCTGACGCGAAAATCCGAGTGGGAGCGCTGGAAGATTCTGGAGTCCGTCGCCATGCCGCTCGCGGCGAGAGAATAATAGGCAGCGGCTGCGCTCAGGATGACTGCGGGCGAACCGGCAGGCCCACCCACACGTTCAGCAAGCCTAGGATTTCGCGCACCACCGCGAACGTGTCGTGCGTGGTGCGCCACCAGTGATTCGCGTCAAACGGGTCCTGCGGCGCGCCGCGGACAATCAGCCGCAAATTGTTTCCTGCGATTTTCCGCCAGAGTGCTCGGACGCGCCGCGTATGCTGCGGCGATGTGACGATCATCGCGCTCGTTTTCCCGTCGCGCCGCATCTGGCCGCAAATCTCCTCGATTTCTTCCTCGGTGTTCACGATCGGCTGCGGAAAAATGCGCACGTCCGCATCCGGCACGCCCTCGTGAATCAATACCTCGCGATTAAAATCTTCCTCGCCCAAATAGTGGATACCCATGGCCTCCAGCTCTTCCCCGGGGCCGGCGGGCCGGCTCACCCAGACTTCGTGCGCGTAGCCCATGCGAAAAATCCTGGCGGCCTCTTCGGCTCGCGCGGGCATGCTCCCGCTCAGCACGACGATCTCGTCCGCGGAGGCCAGCGGATCCTCGCGCAACAGCCAGCGGCCCGTTCCGCGAAATGCGAGCGTCCCCGCGACGCACACCACCAGCGCGGTGGCCAGAACTATGATTCGGAGCGAATGCCGGCGTGCCATGTGAATTTACGGCGTGCGAGTCTGGTCGCTTGCGTCCGGCGCGAGGCGGGGTCCAGCGAACGGCCGGTTGCGCATCAGCAAGCCGCGCAGGCCGAGCAGCACCAGCCGCGGCTGACGCAGGCAAACGCGCCAGAGCATCTTCCATGCTTCATCGCGCGAATACTCCCCCAGGGATTTTTTCGCGGGGTCGTTCAGCAGGTCCACCAGATGACTGTAGTCCGATTGCTGGAAGCTGTGCAGCGACCGGCGCAGCAGGAGATGAAAATCGAGCTCGCGGCGGAGCGTGCGCAGCTCGCGGCTCGCGCCGCCGTTCAGGATCGCTTCGGCCACGCCCAGCGCGCCGCGAAATCCCGTGACGATCCCGCCCACGGTCGAGACTTTCACCTGCGCGGCGGCGTCTCCCACTAGATAGACTGACCCGCTGCCCACTTTTCGCTCCACGGGAATCCAGCGCTTGTACACCGGAATGCGCCCGCCCTGAAATTCGATCGCGTCGAACTTCCGCTTTTCGAGAAATTGTTCTAGGCAGCGCTTCGTTTCGGGTCCTGATTCGCCGATCACACCGAGCGCGCCCCGCGTGGGCGATTCGGGAATCAGCCAGTAAAAGTAGGGCGTGTCCTGCGGAACGAACCATACGCGCACCGTGTCCGTTGCCATGTCCTTCGGCAACGTCACGATGGCCTGCAGCAGCGGAACGGTTTCCAGCGGCGCCCATCCTGCGGCGCGCGCCACGTGGCTTGCCGCGCCATCTCCGCCAACCACCGCATCGGCGTGAACTTCCTCGCGGCTTCCGTCGGCGCACCTCTCGATTTCGACCCGCAGGCTGTTGCCGTTGGCATGCAGGGTATGAAAGCGGCGCCCCATCTCGATCTTGGCGCCGGCGCGCTGCGCCTCTTCGGACAGGCTTTGGATCAACGTGCGTCGCTCGATGATCAAGTCGGGGTGGTTCAGGGAAATCGTGGCGGCTCGGCCGTCGGTGAAGAGCTCGAACCGGCGAATCTCGTTGACGATGCTGCCTTCGGCGACGCGGCCCAGCAGTCCTCTCATGCGGTTGGTGACGATTAGCGTCCGCGGCTCGGGCTCGAGCGTCTCAATGCGTTCGAGCACGCGCACATCCACGCCACGACGTGCCAGCAGCGTTGCCGTAAACAATCCCGCCGCCGACCCGCCGATCACCGCGACACTACGGCTATCTGCTCGAGCGGTCGTAGCGGGATCGGTCGGTTGCGGGTGCTGCGCGTGCACGGCTTTCGTCTTGGACAAAGGGCCTCGTACCTGAGTTTGTGATGGAGATCGTCTGCGCGCCGAGCCTCACAGGCCCGCGCGAAACACCGAGATTTGCCAGTATATCCTACGGGCAGTATCCCGCCAACGCTGCCGCTCGCTTTCCCGAGCGTGATTTTGTGGCTTGGGGATTCTTGCCTGCGCTCTTCAGTCGAGGCACTGGGCAGGGGCGAAGACAGAAGGGGCTGTGCCGATGCTATACTCACGTCATTCGGCGGGTTGTTTTTCAGGGGGAATGCATGGCCAAGTTCACGATTGCGCCGCACATGCGTCTGCACGAATGGGTGGCGGAAGCGAAGGGCTACTTCGCGGCCGAAGGACTCGACTACGAGT
>JARLGK010000201.1 GCA_031296075.1 Candidatus Acidiferrales bacterium | reverse complement strand
GAGGCCCGCCAGCTCGCGGGCCTCGGGAAGCTCACACCACTTGATTCTTCTCATCCCGACACTCTACCGAGTGTCACCTATCATTCTGAACGAGCACAGCCGCCCAGCCGCCCCTTCCATGTCGTTCATATCTGTTCTTCTGACATTCTCTGCGTCCTCTGTGTCTCTGCGGTGGAGTGCGCGGTTTTCTCCGTGCTCTCTGTGCCTTCTCTGTGTTCTCTGTGGTAAGTCTTTTGGTATCCTTGCACGCACGCAATTCAAACCGAATCAAAAGGGACAGAACATGCCGGACGAACTTCAGGAACTGCAAGAGCACGCGGAAGAAGGCGCGCATCACGCGAGCCTCGCGCCAGTGACCGTGACGATGGCAATTCTCGCCGTCCTCGTGGCCTCCGTATCGCTGCTCGGCCATCGCGCCCACACCGAAGAACTCCTGCACCAGACCGAAGCCACCGACCAATGGGCCTACTATCAGGCCAAGGATATTCGCCGCCACACCTACGAGCTTTTTCTCGACGAGCTCTCAGTCTTCACGCTGCAAAATTCCGGCGAGATCGAAAAGCTCAAGGAGAAGTACACCAAGGAAGTCGAGCGCTACCGCGACGAGCAGAAAGATATTGAAACCGACGCCAAGAAATCTGAGAACGAAGTGAAGCTCCAGGGCCGTCGTGCGGACCGCTTCGATCTCGGCGAGGTGATGCTCGAAGCCGCGCTGGTGATTTGCTCGATCACGCTGCTCACGCGCAAACGGTTTTTCTGGGGAATGGGTTTGGTGCTGGCCCTGATCGGTGTAGCCATCGCCGCCGCGGGATTTCTGGTTCACTAACCACGTGAAGCCCCCGGGATCGCCAATCTCCTGATTGGCGCATTTCGGGTGGAAGCATGGGCTTTACAGGCCCACGAAAAGTCGCGCCAAAAGTTGGGGCTTCAGCCCCTGGGACTTAGCCGCTCAATCAGCGTTTTCCCGCCGCAACCGCACGCGCATCCACGTATTCGCGCACATAAGCTGTGAACGCCGCCTGAAGCTTCTGCATCGCCGGCAGCGGCGCCGTCGAAATCTTGTGCCCGTTAATTTCCCCGACCGCGATCAAGTTCCGATTCGTCGAGGAAATAACGATTCCATCCGCGGAATAGAGATCCTCAGGCATCAGCGTGCGTTCCTCCACCGGCACTCCCGCCCCTGCGCCGATCTCGAGCACGACGCCACGCGTCACGCCTTCCAGGCAGCCTGACGAAAGCGGCGGCGTGAAGATGCGGCCTTCGCGGACGCAGAAAATATTCGCGGCCGTGCATTCCGCCACTTCGCCGCGCTCGTTGAGCAGCACGACTTCGTCGTAACCGCCTTGCTGCGCTTCGTAGAGATTCCATACGTTGTTGAGCCACGAAGTGACTTTCACGCCCGCTAGCGGCGATGCCGCGTGGCGTCCATGCTCGCGCAGCGCCAGGCGAACCTGCTCGCGGTGCGGCGGCAAATCAGCCGAGCAGATCACCAGGTCCGCCGCCGGCAAATTCTCGTCGCTGCGCCAGAAGCCGACTTGGTTGTAGATCATGTAGATCCGCGCGCAGCCTTCCTTGACCTGATTCGCGCGCAGGACTTCGCTCAGCTGGCCGTGAACCGTCTCCTCGGAAAACGGAAACGGGCAGTGCGTTCGCTGGGCGTCGCGCGAGAGGCGCTTCCAATGGCGCTCGAATGCAAATGGAATTCCCTCGACCACGCGCATCGTGGTGAACAGGCCCCAGCCGCTCATCAGGCCGGACTGGCCCGGCGAAAGACGCACTTCCTCAACGGGCAGCAGCCGATCGTTGTGAAACACAACGCGATGAATCATTCATTCCCCCGCATCATTGTATCGCACAAAATGCGCGCGCCACGCGGGCCGTGTCCTATCGCCGAACAGTGTCGAGCCCATTGCCGGGCCCAGTCCCGAGCGAAGCCACGCGGCGCTCGATCTCCCGCGCGATTTCTTCCGCCGCATCCGTTTCGCTAAACCGCACGGGCGCACCGATCGAAATCCGGACTTGGCCCGGACGCGTCCACCTCTTCCCCGCTTCCCGCAGCTCGAACAAGCCCTCGATCCGCACGGGAACCACGGGCACCTTCAGCCGCGCCGCCAGGAGGCCGATCCCGGCACGAAACGGAGCGACGCGGCCGTCGCGCGTCAACTCGCCTTCCGGAAATACCAACACGCTCCAGCCGCGGTCAATCAAGTCTCCGGCGAACGCAAAACTCTTGCGGAAGCCGGAAAGGCGCGGCAACGGGAACACATTGAAGATCAAAGTGATCAAAATGTATTTCACCCGCCCGAGCAGCGCCGCGAAAAACCCATTATCCTCCGAAGGATTCCTCATGGATGCGAGGCGCTCGCCATCCATCGCCACGGCGAGCCGCCGCCGAATCCGCCCCGGCAATGCTTCGAGCACGTAGGCTGGATCGAGATACGTTTCGTGATTCGCGACGACGAGCACCGGGGCGCCCATATCGCGAAGATTCTCGCGCCCGCGTATTCGCGGCCACGCGAGAATCAGCATCGCGGGCCGCGCCAGCAGATTCAGCGCCGCGAAGCGAAAGACTCGCCCGAGCCACCGTTGCGGCCAGCGCGGATATTGAAATGCCGCCGCGCGCGACGACGGCTGCTCGACCAACCGCTCCAGCTCTCGCACGGTGTCGGCCGACGCGAATTCCGTTTCGCTCAAATCCACCTGATAGCGGTCTTCGAGCGCGCTGAGCAGTTCCACGCGCTCAACCGAGCTGAGCTGCAGCGTGCTCGCATTGTCCGGCAGTTCGCGGCCGTGCGACACTCGCGCGAAAAGTTCGGCGAGTGGACCAGATGCGGCGGCCGCCGGCACATCCGCAATTTTGCCGCCGCCAAATTCCGCCTCCACAGCTTCGCGGATGCGGCTCAGCAGCGGCTTCTGCGTCAGCGTGCGCGGAAAATCGTTGTCGGGCCAGACGAGCCAGCGGCGCATTTGCTGGAAAGGCGCGAGCCGCTGGTTTGCGCGCCGGACAACCTCAGCCGCGCCCGCCTCCGAATGTTCCTCGCGCAACAAAAGCACGCCGCAAGGTTCGGCATTGCCATCGCGTGCCAAGCCCACGACAACACAATCGCGAACGCCCGGCTCCTTGCGAAGCTCCGCCTCCAAGTCCTGCGGATAGACGTTCAATCCCTCTGGCGTGACAATCACATTTTTCTGCCGGCCCTTGAAATAGAGATTGCCGCTCGCGTCGCGCTCGCCCAGATCACCGGTGTGGAACCAACCGTCCGTATCGACCACGGACGCCACTCCCGCGTCGTTCCAGTATCCCGAAGCGACATTCTCCCCGCGCACCAGAATCTCGCCTTCGTCCGAAAGTTCCACATCGAGACCCGGCAGCGTCTTGCCGATCGAACCTTTCCCAAGCCGGAACGGATGATTCAAGCTGACCAGCGACGTTGTCTCCGTGAGTCCGTAGCCTTGAATCACGGCGTATCCGAGGCGGCCCCAAAATTGTTCCGCGGCGGCGGGCAGCGCCGCTCCTCCCGAAACCACCGCCCAGAATCGCCATCCGAATTTTCTGCGGATCGAACGGAATCGCCACCAGCGCTTCAGAAAATACTCGCCTTCGCCGGCACGAAGATCACGGTCGAATTTCTCGCGGAGCCCGCGCGCATCGAGTTCGCGCTCCACGTGATCGCGCAGCGATTCGATCAGCCGCGGAACCGTGACCAGCACGGACACGCGCTCCCTGCGAATCGTGCGGACCACTTCAGCGGGATTCAGCGTATCGAGGAACACGGATGTGGCGCCGAGAATCTGCGGCAGAAAAATGCCGAGCAATTGGCCGAAGACGTGGCTCAACGGCAACAGGTCGAGAATGCCCAGTGGATGGAAAATTCGTTCGTACCGGCGGTAGCGCTCAATCTCCTTTTCGATGGGCTGAAGATTTGCCAGGAGATTCCCGTGCGTCAGCACGACACCCCGCGGCTCAGCCGTCGTCCCCGACGTGAAAACGATTTCGACCGCATCGCCGCGCTCGGCTGCCGTAGGCGAAAAAGCACGCACGCGCCCATTGCTCGCGGCCTCGAAAAAGTCCTCGAGACAAAGCGCTGCGCGCCCGCCGTCAGCCAGCGAAAGGCCGCGTCCTACGACCGCCAAGCGCACGCCCGCCTGCCTGGCGACCCGCCGCGCAAATTCCCGATCGGCCGCGACGTCCATTGGGACGGACACGGCGCCGTGGAAGAGACATCCGAGGAACGCGGCGACCCATTCTCCGGAATTCTCGCCCCACAGCAGAACACGGTCTCCCTTCTCGATCCCGCGAGTTTCCAGTTCTGCGGCGAATTGGGTCGCCGCGCTCAGCAGGTCCGCCCAGGACCACCGCATGGTGCGATATCCTCGGCGCCAGACGACCGCCGGCTCTTTCGCCGGGCGCGAATCCGCGCGGAAGTATTCGAGCAGGGATTGGCGCGGCATGGCTCCCCGAGTTTCGCTCATCCGCGCACGGATTGGGAATAGCTTTGGATGGGTGTGCGGGCCGGCGCAACGAATCTGTGGCCTCGTAAGATTTCGGCCCGGGCGCCAAAAAAACCGGCGGGAAACTGGTTCCCGCCGGGCGTGTCGAAACGAATGATCTAGCTTGGAATCGTTATTGCTGATGCTGTTGCGGCTGATCCTTCTTCGCCAGATCCGCCTTCGCCGGATCGGCCATTACCCCGGAACCGGGCTTCTGATAGCGAGTGAGGAACGGCATGAATGGCGTGACTTCGAAGGGCATCTTCTCGCGCGCCGAAAGCAGCGCCACGGGCTTGGCCTTCAGCAGCTCCAGTCGGTCGCTCCAGGGATCGAGCTTGACCCGCGCGCCGATCGGCAACGCCGAGATTTGATCGATCTTGTCAGGCTGCAACGCCGGGCCCGAAGCCGCTAGAGCGGAGCCCAGGGTCACGCCGTTGCCAAGGTGAGGATTGATCAGCGCCGGAAGCTGTTTCGATTCCGCATCGAGCTGTTTCAGGAACAGAGTCGCGGGACCAAGCTTCTCCTTGTACGGCGAGTTCTTCAGCAGCTCGACCGCCTTCTGATTCGCCGCCTGAATGTCCGCCGGTGTGTCGCGGAATGAAAAATGGTTCAAGGCTTCGACCG
Organism: Candidatus Acidiferrales bacterium; assembly: GCA_031296075.1. Taxonomy (GTDB): domain Bacteria; phylum Acidobacteriota; class Terriglobia; order Acidiferrales; family UBA7541; genus Palsa-295. The sequence continues at coordinate 7,455 of JARLGK010000201.1, read as the reverse complement.
TCGAGACGTTGGTCGTATCGTTGAAGCCCCACTGATCGGTGGAGGGTTTCGTCACGATAATTTGCGCCAGCTCCTGCGCGAGCATCGTAGCCAGGCTGGCTTCGTCCGGAAGCACGTCGATCAAACCGCGGCTCAGAACGATCGTGTGGCCGATGGTGAAAGATTCCAGGGTGCCGGTGAGCAACACGCGGCAATGAATTTCCGGCTGGATGTCGAGATTGTTCGTGACCTCCAGGTTGTTGACCACGGTCTCCAGAACCTTGTCCACTTCGTTTGGAGGCGCGAGCAAGCCGGTGCGCTGCAGGCGGTCAATGACGTTAACTTCCGCCTGATGCTGCCATTCGCGTTCGGCCTCGATCGGAGAGCGGTCCTGTTGCGTCGTGGACTGATCCGTGATCGCCGTCGCGGCTTCAATGGTCAACTGGCTGAATTCCTCTTCGCGGCCGGTGTTCCTCAGGTCGTAGCCCCACAAGCGCGTCTGCGCCTTGAAGCGAACGTGGTTGCCGAGAAAATCCTTCAAGTCCGATTCCTGGCTGAATACAAACGCGGGCAGCCAGAGCCCGGGCTGCACGTTTAACCGCCAGCTATCGAAGTGCAGGTTGAAGCTGTTGATTCCCGCAACCGGTGTGTACACGCCGTTGAAGCGCACGATCGTGAATCCCTGGTCTTCCGCCCATACGCGGCCCTTGAATCGCCCCTTGCCCGATTTCGGCAGCGGCGTGACGTCAAATACCAGACAGCGCACTTCGCCCAGAAACTCCCGGCCGACGTAGTCGTATTGATAGTGCTGGCGGTCAAAGAAAGTCGTGTCCAGATAGATCATCTGGAGAAAGCCCTCGGGAACGTACGACGTCGTGAAGTAATCGGAGACGTGCGAAAGGGGATTGAACTCGGCCATTTTCCCCTTCTTCTTATCGAGCATGGAGTTGTCCACCACGCCCTTCGAGAGGTTCGCCTGGCCTAGGAAATAGTGGTCCTTCACCGGGATCGCGCCCATGTCCTTATCCGGCTTCATGTCCTGGATGTACGTCTCGATGATCGGGTTATAGCGCCGAATCGTCGCGTTTTCGTCGTGCTCGCGCGCGATCATGCGGTCAATCGCCTGATTTACCGTCGTGACCGAGCTGGACGTCGAATTGCCGGGCTGCGGCTGAGTCTGATCGGCCGTTTGCGTCTGCGCGCCAGATGTACCCGCGAGAGCGCCCAAAAGGATCATCGATAGAGAGAAATTTTTCCAGGTGCGCATTGCTTTCCCCTTTCAGTACGCCAATCAATACGCCAATGCAAATGTAATATGTGCGATCGCAGGAAAATCAACCGGCTGCCCGTCCTGAGTAGCTGGCCGGAATTTGATCTGACGCGCCGCCGCTTCGGCAGCTTCGTCTAAACCGTAACCCAGTCCCCGGACGACCCGCTCGACCTTCACTTCGCCGCTTGCCGTGAAAACAACTTGCACCAGTACATCGCCTTCGATCTTCATGGCCCGGCCCTGATCGGTATAAACCGGTTTGGGCTTGGAGAGAAGTTCCACCGGCTTTGTATTCGAGACCGCGGCCGTCTGCTTCATCTTCGGCGTATCGGCCGCCTTTACATCAAACATTCCCTGCTGCACGGTGCCGTGATTCCCGCCGCCAGATCCTCCGACCGCGACGCCGTTGCCGAATCCGGTGCTCGCTACGACGCCCTTCGCGCCTTTCGCTCCACCGGTTCCATTTCCCACGCCTGCGCCCGCCGGCATGTCGAAGCTGCCCGACTGCGCGATATTCACGTTGCGATTGGTATTATTGTTCGTCGGAACGCCGTTCGGGTCACCGAAGCCGCCCGTCTGTACTTGCTCGCGCGGCTTCCTCAAAGTCGGAATGGCCGAACTTCCCAGTGACGGGTTCGGAAATTCCTTGGCGACCAACGTCATGTCCGGGGCCTGAACCTTTTTCGCCGCCACCTGCTTGACGATCGGCGTGCTGATCACTGGATTATAAATCTTTGGCTTGGGCACCTCGACAACTACCGGCTTGGGAATTTCCTTAACAACGATCTGCCGCTTCACGGCCACGGGCTTCGGAGGCGGTTGCGGTTTCCACGCCTGGATGACTGGCGCTTCCAGAGGCGTGACCCAATAATGCTGCGCGGCTTCAAACTTCTGCGGAATCAGCAGGGGAATTACGAGAACTGCCACCAGCGCACAGAACTCCAGTCCCAGGCCCGCGCTGAAGGAACCCCAGCGCTGCTTGCCTTCCGGGAGCAAAGCTTCTTTGAATACTGGTCGATTCTTTACCGGTGCCATATCTTTCACCCCAAATGCCCTGATCGGCTGTCTGTTGTGCGGCGACACAAATCCCCGCACACTACTTAAGTACTAGAACAAAGGGCCGGGATGAATAGGACCCAAGTACTATTCTACTCCCGGTCGTGCCGAAAGCGATAACCCAACGGATTGTCCACGCGGCAAGGCTCGCGGTCGTGAACATCGGGACTCCGGCGGGCTCGCTTGACTTGTTTCCCACCGTCGAACCAATACAGCGAAGAAAGTTCGTTTACGCTGCCGTCTCCAATGATGACCGTCGAGACGCCCGGGGCGGCCGCGGGTGCTTCCATCGAGCCTGCCACCTATCGAGCGCCATGGATACAAACTCCGCGAAGCACGGATGCTGGGGGCACCGTGCTCCGCGGGTCGCCTGAACTGCCGGCGTGCGCTTAGTGCGACTCGATCACCACGTACTGAGTCGCGCCGCCTTCGTTCACCAGCAGGAGCACCGGCTGCTTCCCGACGGCCGCGAGCGCCTGCTTGTATTCTGTGATGCTGTGGACGGGCTTGTGGTTGACTTCCTGGATCACGTCGCCGCGACTCAGTCCGGCGGCAGCCGCAGCGCTCGACGGATCGACCGACCCCACAACTACGCCGCGAGTTCCGGGAGCCAATTGCAGTTCCTTCGCAGTGTCCGGAGTCAGCTCCTGCACGTTGACGCCCTCGAGCCCGCCGCCTCCGCTCTCACCCGGCGCTTCCGCGGCCGATGCATCTTGCGGAAGTTCGGCAAGCGTGACGTTCACGTCTTGCGTCTTGCCTTCGCGCGAGATCCCGAGCTTGACGCTCGATCCCGGAGCCGTTTGCGAAATGCGCAACCGCAGATCGTTGGCCGACTGCACCGGCTGGCCGTTGAGTGTGAGTATGACGTCGCCGTCCTGCAGTCCGGCGCGGGCCGCGGGTGCATCCGGCTTCAATCCGCTGACCAGCGCACCTCCCGGCTTGCTCAGTCCAAACTGTTTCGCAAGCGCCGGCGTTACGTCCTGCGGAAACAGGCCCAGATAACCACGCACTACCTTGCCGTGCCCCACGATCTGTTCCATCACAGATCGCGCCATGTTGATTGGTATCGCGAAGCCCACGCCCTGACTTCCGCCACCGCCGCCGCTGAGAATGGCGGTGTTGATTCCGATCAGGTCGCCATGTAAATCGATCATCGCGCCGCCGGAATTGCCGGGATTAATCGCCGCATCGGTCTGGATGAAGTCCTCATAGTTCTCGATACCCAACCCTCCGCGTCCCGTGGCGCTGACGATTCCCATGGTGGCAGTGCCGCGCAGTCCAAAGGGTTCGCCGATAGCGAAAACCACATCCCCAATCTGAAGCTTCGAGGAATCCCCGATCGCCAGCGTCGGCAGGCCGGTGGCCTCGATCTTCAAGACTGCGATATCAGTTTTTGCGTCGGTGCCGATGAGCTTGGCTTGAAACTCTCTCTGATCGCTCAAGTCCACCTTGATGTCCGTCGCGCCGTCGATCACGTGGCTGTTCGTCACGATCGTTCCATCCGACATGATGATCACGCCCGAGCCGAGACTCTGTTCCCGTTCCGTCTTCGGCTCCTGCTGTCCCTGGCCAAATTGATCGCCGAAGAACTGCCGGAACGCCGGATCGTTGAAGAATGGCATCATCTGCGACGGTCTCGACTTCACGACTTTCGAGGTGTGAATATTCACGACCGCAGGAAGCGCGGGCTTCAAGACGGCCGCAAAGCCATTACTAAAATTCCCGAGCGGCACGGGGGTTGAACTTCGCGCCATCGTGAGCTCCAGGTTCGATGCGCCGAAAACTTCATGGCCCGACCAATTCCTCATTCCGAGTGCGAGTACTCCTCCGCCGATCAGCGCCACCAGAACTACCACCGCGGCGACCCAGCGGGAAATGTGTAACTCACTGCTCTTCATGGCTGTCTCTCCTTTTTCGCCCCCCGGCGCCCTTCCGAGCTTCCGAGGGTTATGAGTGCTTTAGACGCAGTGGCCGGCGAATGGTACCTCAGAGCGCGTCGCGGTATTTTTCCGGCGGCGCAGCCCTGGGCGAGCCGGCGCCTTCACTTCACCAGTAGTATAGATGCAAAAAACGCGTTACGCGTCTACGACGTTTCATTCAATTTCGCGAGACACTCAATCGTCCGAGCTCGCACGATTCGCTCGCCGCGTCGCACCGCTAATGCGAGTGCAACTCTGTCAACGGATGTGAGTCAACTGATGAGCCGCGCGATCAAGAATGCCGCGGCGGCGGCGAGGCCGCCCACAAGAACGGTCTGAAATCCTCCGCGCCACGGCTTCACGCCGGTGTAGTGCCCCTTGATCGAGCCGAAAACGAACAACGCCAGCAGCGTTACGCCCACGGACAACCACAGCGCCGGAATGATTTCCCGCATCAAAATATACGGCGTGAGGGGAATCAGTCCTCCCACAATGTAGGACACCGCGATCGTGCCTGCGCTGCGTGCGGCGCGCGCAGGGTCCGGTGGCTCGAGGCCCAGCTCGAAGCGCATCATGAAATCCACCCACTTCTTTTGATCCCCTGTGATCGCCGTAACGATCGGCTCCATCTGCGCTTGCGTCAAGCCATACTCGCGGAAAACTTTGGCCACTTCCTCCGTTTCGATTTCCGGCAGCTCCACGGTCTCGCGATACTCTCGCTCGAGTTCCGACGCGTAATGTTCCGTATCCGTCTTGGCTGCCAGATATCCGCCGAGTCCCATGGCGATCGAACCCGCCGCGATTTCCGCGAATCCGGCGGTGACGATGATTCCCGTGCCCTTGGCCAGCGCCGCAGCGGCGCTCGTCAGTCCCGCCGCGAGCGCGAACGGAACGGTCAGCCCGTCCGACATTCCGATCACGATATCGCGCACCGCTGCGGTGGCCGTGAAGTGCTTTTCCACGTGCTCGACGGACGGCATGTAGTCCTCCGGAAGGCTGCTCGGATTATCTGGCGCGACGGTTCGACGGTTCCCCGCCAGGCGCGTATAATTATGGCGCAGAACTCAAGTTCAGGATGTAGATTATGTCAGCCACCTCGGCACAAGGAGCCTCTCCGCAAATGAGTTACACATTGCCGCCTCTCCCGTATTCTTTCGACGCACTCGAACCCTACATTGACGCCAAGACGATGGAGATCCACCACGACAAGCACCACAACGCCTACGTCACCAATGTCAACAAAGCTCTCGAATCCGCTCCCGACCTCGCCAAGCTCTCGATCGAAGAGCTCTGCGCGCAGATCGGCAAAGTTCCCGAAGCTATTCGCACCGCTGTGCGCAACAACGGCGGCGGCCACCTGAATCATTCCATGTTCTGGAAGCTGATGAAGAAGGGCGGCGGGGGCGAGCCTTCCGGCGATCTCGGCGGCGCCATCAACACCGCCTTCGGCAGTTTCGCCGATTTCAAAACCAAGTTCGCCGCCGCCGGGACGGGGCGTTTCGGCTCCGGCTGGGCCTGGCTGCTGATCCGCGACGGCAAGCTCGTCGTCGAATCCACCGCCAATCAAGACAATCCGATCATGGACGGTGGTAAGCCCGTCCTCGGCCTCGACGTCTGGGAGCACGCTTACTACTTGAAGTATCAGAATCGCCGCCCCGATTACATCGAAGCGTGGTGGAGCGTCGTCGACTGGGCCCAAGCCGCCGACAACTATTCGGCAGCCAAGAAGTAAGCCTGTCATCCCGACAGAGGCCGACGTTTGGCCGACGAGGGATCTGCTGTCGCCTTTTCGTTTCGCAACGCCGCCGCTGAATAATCAGCGGCGGCGTTGTTCTTGGCGGCCGCCCGGTGGAAGCGTGGGCATTCATGCCCACGAAAAAACATCGGCGCGAAGCGCCTTCCTCTGCGCAGTCCCACCCGCGGCAAGTCTTGGTTCACTTGCGAAGCGAGCGATGCCCCGGCCGTCTTTCAATCGTGACGAACCCACTCGGTCTGCAGCTTCGGCGGCCGCATTAAAGTTTGCATCACCACGCAATACTCCTCCGTTTTTTCCCGCAATCCACGCAGTTGTTCCGGGCTCGCCTCAGACGCGGCAATATCAAAATGAAGACGAATACTCTCAAAGCCGACGGGCACATCTTTTGATATGCCGAGGGTGCCTCGAAGATCCAACTTCCCCTCCACCGTGACTTCAATGCGTTCGGTTGGTATCCCCATCGTCGCAGCCACCATCTGGCAGGTGATCTGCGCGCAAGCCGCCAGAGCCCCGAGCAAAAGGTCACCGGAACACGCGCCGGTGCCCGCGCCTCCGACTCCCTTGTGGGCTTCGGCCTGGTAGATAGCGCGCCCGATATCAACCGAGCATGCCGTCGGAACATCCGTCTCTCCGCCTTTCGCCCGGATCGTGATTTGCGAGGCAGTTGGGTCATTGCGGTATTGCTCTTTCAGCGGCCTCTGAAGCGATCGAAAATCCATGGGAACCTCGTTTTTTCTTATTTCATTCCCGGCCATTTTTCGCCGACCGGACCCTTCGGACAAGCCGTCTCGCAAGCACCGTAGGTGCGACAGAGGTTAGCCCGGCAGGGCTGGTAACCTAACCGAACACGAAGTTGGGATCAAATTCGATTCCGTGTTTTTTCAGTAGAGCGACCAATTCCGCATCGAAGGTCATTTTCCGGTGGTGCGATTCCTGATTCTGTATGTATCGGACGACCGCGGGAACGCGGGAAGAACTCACGCTGAATGCCCCATAGCCCTGTTGCCACGCGAATTTGTTGCCTTGCTCGTTCGCCCATCGCGAAGAATTCGATTTGATGGCAAGGACTGCCTTGGCGAGTGACAACGACGGCGGGATCTGGACGAGGAGATGAATATGATCGTCCATGCCGCCCACCGCGTGAACAAATATCCCGTGGTTGTTGCAGATGCCTGCGACGTAGGCCCACATGCGCGGTTGAAATTCTCTTGAAATGGATTTGGAACGACTCTTGGTGCTGAACACGACGTGAATGACGTTCTGAGCGTATGTGTGGGACATCTGTCGCACCTACGGCGCTTGGAATCCTATATATCATGGAACCGGCGAACCCAGCCCTCCCGGGCCGGTCTAACTTCTGCCGCGCCTCCGGCGCTCGTCTCACGATGTTGGGGGCTTCGTTGTCCCGCTTGCTTTTGTCCGGCTCGCAGTTTCCAAGCTCCGTAGGAGCGCAAGACGTTAGCCCAACCCGGCAG
>JARLGK010000200.1 GCA_031296075.1 Candidatus Acidiferrales bacterium | reverse complement strand
GAAGAAGCGCAGGAAGAAGACTCCGCAGAGGCTTTCAGTGAGGTCCCCGTCGAGGCGCTGGTCGAGGTAGCGACCAACACTTCCGCAGTATCGACTTTTGCAGAGCGCGCGCCGGAGCAGGAGACTTCGGTCGAATCCCCACGCGAAGCCGGCGATGAGTTCAATGCTGACACCCGGCACGGCGTTCGTACGGAGGAGACGCCGGCAGAAACCGGGCGGTGCGGTGCGCGGCTGGGTTCGCGCGAAGCGCAGTGGCCATATGAGACTCACGATGCCGCAGCCGGGGCGCCAACGAATCAGCAAATCGCGACTGCGGAGCGGAAGGAATTTTCGCAGACGGAACCATTGGTCGAATCACACGAACAGCCGACCGCGCCTACGGCAGCGGTGCCGGAAGCGCCCCACAGGCTCTACAAGGACTGGGCGTTCGACGAAAAGCTGGCGAGCCATCGCGAATGGGTGGAATCACACGGCGTGACGGGCCAGCGAGCGGACCTTGCAGGAGCCGAGCTGGAGGCTTCGGATCTGATCAGCGTGAACCTGCAGCTCGCCGATCTGCACGACGCGAATCTGCGGGCTTCGGACCTGCTGCTCGCGGACCTGCGCGACGCGTGCCTGGTGCGGGCCGATCTCGAGGAAGCGTGCCTGGTGGGCGCGAATCTGGAAGGCGCAAACCTGGAAGGCGCATCGCTGGAAACGGCGATGGGGCTGGTACCGCGGCAGCTCGCGGGAGCAAACCTGCGAGACGCGCTGCTGGCGCCGCAACTGATGGAGTTCGAGGCGGTCGCGGCTTTCCAGCGCGCCTCGCAAAACGCGTTTCGCTATTTTGGGGCGATGACGGCGGTGAGCGTGCTGTCCTGGCTGGTGATCTGGAAGACGCGGGACGCGCAACTGCTGACGGATTCCGCCATAATTCCCTTCCTACATTCGCGCGCCGCCGCGGCCGCGGTGCCAACGGCGGAAACCTATCTGATCGTGCCGGTATTGCTATTCATCGCCTACCTGCTGTTTCATTTCCACTTGCAGCGATTGTGGGATGCGGTGATCGAACTGCCCGCCATCTTCCCCGATGGGCACACGCTGGGCGATCGCGGGCCGGGAATCATCACGGGGCTGCTGCGCACTCATTTTCGATGGATGAATCCCGATCCATCGTCTACGCGGCTGGTGGAAAAGGGCGTGTCGCTGCTGTTGGCATACTGGATCGTCCCGCCAACGCTGCTACTTTTCTGGGCGCGCTACCTGACGCGGCAGGAAATTCACGGCACGATACTGCAGGCGATTCTGGCGGTGATTGCGACGGGGGTCGCGGCTTACGCCACCACAAGAGTCGGGCGGCCGCAAGAACACTGGGCGATGGAGAGGAAATGGGCGCAGCGGTGCATCAGAAAACTCAAAGCGATCAGTCCGTTTTCGGTGGCGACGGTTTTCGGCATCGCGCTGCTGCTGCTTTCCGCCGGGACGATCGCGGGAGTGCCGCACGAGCGCAGCCGGGCGCCGCAGTACGGAGCGGGTAGCATTCGACGATGGGCGCCGAACGTATTTTGGTGGCTGGCGTTTGATCCTTACGCCGATTTGACGGAGGCGGCGATCTCGCACCGGCCGGCAAACTGGACCGGAGCGGACGACCAGGTCTCCGCGGTGGATGGACTGCGGTCAAGCAACGCCAGATTCCGGTATGCGCAGGCTTACGGAGCGTTTTTTGCGAATGCCCGCTTGTGGCGCTCGGATTTCCAGGGAGCATTCCTTTCGGAGGCGGACTTGCGCGGCGCAGACCTGGGGCAGAGCAATCTGCAGTTTGCGGTGATGGATCACGCGCAGATGGGCCGCGCGAACCTCGACCGGTCGAATCTCGATGGGGCCGACCTGCGCCGGGCCGATCTTCGCGGCGCCAACCTTTCGTATTGTTCGCTGACGGATGCAATCCTGGTGGACGCTCGGCTCGATGGCGCAAACTTTTACACCGCCCGGCTCGCGGGCGCCACGCTCACGCGCGCGAATCTGGAGAAAGCGGACCTGCGCGAAGCGTACCTGGGCGGCGCGCATATGGACCACGCCGACCTGCAAAACGCGTACCTCTGGTCGGCAAAGTTGCCCGGCGCAGACCTGGGAGGCGCGCAACTGGCGAGCGCGATCCTGATCGACGCGGACTTGCATGGCGCCAATCTGGGCGGCGCGCAGTTGACCGGAACGGTTCTGAATGGCGCGGACTTGAGCGGAAGCAGCCTCGAAGGCGCCGACCTCCGGGGCGCGCTGGGACTGAGCGCTAATCAGGTGTGTTCGGCGAAGTCGCGGCGGGGCGCAGTGCTCGATCCAGACATGCAAACGCAGGTCGAGGCGCAGTGCGGGAAATGAGAGTCATCTAAGTTCGCGGAAGCCCTGGCCCGATGGCACAGCGTGAAAACCGGGGACTCACCGCAGAGACGCAGAGAACGCAGAGAAAGCGCCGAGAGAACCGTAAGATTTAACACAGAGAACACTGAGAAGGCACAGAGAAAGACCGCAAGAGATGCACGAAAAGCCCCTCCCTCGCAAACCGAGGACCCTTCGGCTTCGCTCAGGACAAGCGGGACACCGGAAAAACCCCTACCCAAGAAAAAGCCTCACCTCTAAAGAGGTGAGCTACATGAAGTCCCTCACCTAAAAGCTGGACCAGGGGCTGGCGGCTTTCAGGCGGTCGTTCACGTTGTTGATGTTTTTCACGCCTTGATCCGCGAGCCAATCCTCGAGCGCCTTCACGCCGTGCTTCGCGTAAATCGGGATTGCGTCTTTCCAGGTGGCGCGGCCGCAGAGGACGCCCGAAAATTTGACGCCGGATTCGGCGGCAAGCTCGAGAGTTTCGCTGAACACGTCGTTGCTCACGCCGGCTGAGAGATAGATGAAGGGCAGCTTGGCGGAAGTGGCGGCCTTGAGAAAATGCTCCTTGGCCTGGTCGCGCGTGTAGGCGGATTCGCCTTTGCAGGCTTTGGTGCCGGCGACGAACGCCATGTTGACCGGGGCCTCGACCTTGAGAATGTCCACCCCGTATTGGGGCTTCGAATATTCCGCCATGCTTTTCGCGACGATGTCGGGCTTCTTGCGCGCGTAGCCGATAGCCTTCTCGTCCGCGCCTTCTTCATAGCCGACCAACTCGAGGAAAAACGGCACGTCCGCGGCGGTACATTCAGCGCCGATGCGCTCGACCCATGCGTGCTTGATCTCGTTCACGGCCGTTGGATCGAACGGCGTGTAGTAGAGCAGAATCTTGATGCAATCGGCGCCCGCAGCGACGAGACGGCGGACGGACCAGATGTCGAGAAGATCGGGGAGGCGGCCGGGACGCGTATTGTCGTAGCCGCTATTTTCGTAAGCGAGCAGCAGGCCGGCGTTCTTGGAGCGAACAAGAGCGGCGGGAAGGCCATATTCGGGATCGAGGAGGATCGCGCTGGCGTGGGGCGTGAGGACTTTCACGACCGCGGTCTTGAACTCCTCAAGCATCTGCGCGGTGACGGCGCCCTTGTCCACGCCCTTGTCCTTGGCGATGGCGCTCTTGAGCGAGCCGCGCTGGTCCATGGCCGCGGCGGCGATCACGTCGCGCGAGTTGGATACGGCTTTCAGGCCCTTTAGCTTTCCCGGCGTGAGTTTCATGGCGTTCGAATCCCCTCGATGTATATGAGATGCGGATGACCTTCGCGGCATTTTAGCACGGGGACTAACGGGCTGAAACAAAGAGAAAACAAATCCACCGCCGAGACGCAGAGGGCGTAGAGAAACCGAAGAGAGCAGAGGGAGAACTACGAGAACAGGACGTGGTGCTGGCTGGCGCAAGAATGGCCGTCGGCGGAATCGGCAATCGAGGCGAGGCGAGTAAGGTCATCG
>JARLGK010000199.1 GCA_031296075.1 Candidatus Acidiferrales bacterium | reverse complement strand
TTATTGGTATCGGCAAGAAAGCGCCGCGGGCGGGTGGCCTCCTCGGGCATTTGCCGACAGGCGCTTCCGCCGGCGGGATCGCCTGTCCCACACGGCGCTAGAGCGGCTCCGCTGTCCCGCCCCACTCTTGCGTGCACGGTACTTTCTCGCAACTCGAGCCCGATTTCTCCCGGGATCTCCGAAGGTACTACTCGCTCCCTCCGGGGCGATACGTCATTGTTCCGGCAGAACGAGGACGCGACGGCACGCCAGTAAACAGGACACTGCCGGAGCCAAACAATGGCTTGACGGTGATTGTGCAAGAGCCGCAAGTCAAATAGAGACGGGGCCAGCGCCAATCGCAACAAGCCGGACAAGTTTGGAACACCTGGGGCGGCCGAAATGCTACTCGGCGGAGGAAACGGTGGCGTGGGCGAAGAACGCGTCCACGCGGTCGAGGATTTCGGCAGTGGTATGCGCGTGGTGGACCTGCTGGCGAAGCTCGCCGCCGTTGCGCACGCCGTGGGTGAACAGGGTCGCGAACTGCTTCATTTTGCCGATGGCGTCGGGCATTTCGGCGGCGATCAAGCTCTGAAAGTATCCGGAAAGCAACTGGTAGCGGTCGGCCTCCGTAGGTTCGTCGTAGCGGCCGGTGGCGATGAAGTCGGCGATCTGGCGGAATATCCAGGGATTGGATGACGCGGTGCGGCCGATCATCACCGCATCGCAGCCGGTTTCGGCGATCATGCGCACCGCGTCCTGCGGCGCGCGAATATCACCGTTGCCGATCACGGGAATGCGCACGGCCTGCTTCACTTCGCGAATGATGCTCCAATCTGCCGAGCCGGCGTAGCCCTGCATGCGCGTGCGCGGATGAACCGCGATGGCCTCGATACCGATATCTTCGGCCATGCGAGCCACGTCCACCGCCACGATATTGTTTTCATCCCAGCCGGAGCGAATCTTGATCGTCAGCGGAATGCGCACCGCAGCGCGCACCTCGCGAAAGAGCTTTTCCAGATGCGGCAGATCGCGCAACAGCCCCGAGCCGCCGCATTTGACCACTTTCTTGACCGGGCAGCCGAGATTGATGTCGGCCTGATCAAATCCGAGATCCTCGATCAGCGCGGCGGCCGAAGCCATCACCTTGGGATCGGAACCGAAAATCTGGCCCGCGATGGGATGCTCGTCCTCGTCGAAGTACAGGTAGCGCAGCGTGCGCGCCGAATTGCGCGACATGCCCTCGGCGCTGGTGAATTCGGTCATGATCAGCCCGCACGCGCCGAGCGAGCGGATCACGCGCCGGAAAACGGTGTCGGTAACTCCGGCCATGGGCGCGAGGATCGTCGCGGGACGAATCGCCAGATCGCGAATCTTGAGTTCGGCGGGAAACATTCAGTCGGACCCCGTGACCGGATGCAGCGCGTCAGTTGGAATTGCTTCGACCTCGCTCACTGACGACACCGCGACGTCGGCGGCCGCGCGGCGTACGGCGGTGCCGTTCCCGAGCTGCGCGAGCAAAGCTTCCTTTGAACCTCCGAAAAAATTCTCAAGGACTAGCCCCAGCGCTTGCGCGCGAGCTTCTTCCGCGCTCAGCCGCGGCCGGTAGACGTATGCGCGGCCGGCCTTGGCTCGCTCGACCACGCCCTTGCGCGCGAGGCGGTCCATGATCGTCATGATGGTGGTATAGGCGCGCGGGAGCCGCGCGGCGAGCCGGTCGCGAATCTCACGGACGGTACCTTCGCCGATCGGCCACAGCGTGTTCATGCAATCGAGCTCAAGCGGCGCCAGGTCCAGCACCCGACGGCGCGGCGATGGCTTTTTTTCAACCATGTGCTGTCACGATCCCTTTTGCGGCGCTTTCGCAACGCCACCCGCCAGGAACTTGTCCGTGCGAAGCAACGAACGGCGCAGCGAAGGATTGCGCTCCGTCCACAGGTCCGCCGCCTCGGTCCCCGATGCCTGCTCGAGCGACTTGCGCATGCCGGCCATCTTCGAATCAATATCGTCAATGAAATTGAGCGCGACCGCTTCGGGAATCTGGGGCAGCGAAGGCGAGCCGAACTCGTACGTGCCGTGGTGGCTCAGGATCATGTGTTCGACGAGCACGGCAAGCGGCGCGGGAAATCCCGCGATTGCCTTGCACCGCTCGCGGGCCATTCCCGCGCCGATGGTGATGTGGCCGAGCAGGCGGCCGGCGTCGGAGTAGTCAATTCCCCGCGCGTAACGCAGCTCGTCGATTTTTCCAATGTCGTGCAGCACGACGCCGGTGAGCAACAAATCGGAATCAAGCTCGGGATAGTGCTTCGCCACGGCAGCCGCGAGGCCCACCAGGCTGACGACATGCTCCAGCAGGCCGCCCAGGTAGGCGTGGTGCATGGTCATCGCGGCGGGCGCACGCTTCAAGCGCGGCGCAATATCGGGATCGTCCACAACGCTAGCAAGCAACTTCTGCAGCCACGGATTTTTCATCCCGGCGATCGCGGCGCGCAGATCGGCGTACAGCTTTTCGACATCGCACTTCGTGTGAGGCAGGAAATCGCCGAGTTCGTAGTCGCGCTCGGCGGCGGGAATGATCTGCTCGAGCGTCAGTTCCTTCTGGCCGTTGTAGAGCTTCACCCGGCCGCGAATGCGGATCACGTCGTCGCGCTCAAACGTCTTCGCGATGGCGTCGAAATTGTCCCACATCTTAGCGGGAATGGAGCCGGTACGGTCGCCCAGGCTCAGTTCCAGCCAGGATTTGCCGCTTCGCGCCGAAGTCCGAATCTCTTTTTCGCGGACGAGAAAGAGCGAAGCGACCATCTGGCCGTCCGAAAGATCGCTGACACAGGGAGACTTCATCAGCCGTTGGCTTTCGGCAGCGGCAGTTTCCTTTTTTGCTTTTTCTTGTCCGCCGCATCGGGCGTGGGAGCGACTTCTTGAATCACCGTCGCGCCCGGTACCGCCGCCGTGTCCGTGTAGCCGGGCTTCACAAGCACGTAACTCTCCTCGCGCAACTGCGCGAGATAGGTGCGCATGGCCGGGTCCATCTTCTGGCGGTAGAGAGTATTCGTGATTTCGTTTTCGACCTTGTCGAGCGGCTGCAGTCCAGCTTGATTGTGATCGAGCACCTTCAGGATTTCAAAACCGGTCTTGGTCTGGATTACGTCGGTAAACTGATTCTTGTCCATCGTAAACACGGCATCTTCGAGCTGCTTCGAGAGCTGTCCGCGCTGGAACTCGCCTAGATCCCCATTCTGCTGCGCCGTCGAGCCTTCGGAATAGCGCTTCACGAGCGCGTTGAAATCCTCGCCTTTCACCAGCCGGTTGTGCAGGTCGTCCGCCCGCGTGTGAACGGCGGAAATCTCCTCGGGACTCTTCCCGTCGGTGCTAAGGAAAAGTTCGGCGAGCGCAACCTGTTCGGGCCGATTGAACTCCTGCTTGTGAGCTTCGTAATACGTCTTCACCTCGTCGCTTCCGATATTCATGCGCCCGCCGACTTCGCGGCGAATCACTTCCTGCGTCAACAGGCTGTTCCGAATCTGGGTCTTGTAGTCTTCCCAGACGATTCCCTGCGACTCGACGGCCTTCTCCAGATCTTCCAGGCTCGTCAGGTTATTCTGCTTGCGGACATCATCCAATCGCTTGACCAAATCGGTTTCAACGCTGACATCCATATCCTTCGCGCGCTCGATCAGCAGCTGTTGGTCAATCATGTCCCGCAACAGATTCTTCTGGCGGTCCGCCACTTGGGACTGAATCTGGATCTGCGAGCAATTCTGGCAGTCCTGGGCGACCTCCTGCGGCAAGCCCGCTGCGCCCTTCTGATAGTCGGAAAGCGTGATGATCTGGTTGTTCACCCGCGCGACGATCTCTTCCACCACGGCGCCTTTCGCCTGGGCGCGAGCGCCCGCGGGGGCCAGCAATAGCGCGCCGCAGCAGGCCAGCGAAGCCAGAACGACGACGATTCGATTATTCATAGTGTTCACTCCGGAAAAGTTTATCCCTACGATTGTAGTTGTAGCAACACGTTTCTCACCGCGTCCGTCGCCGAGCCTTTGCTGGACTTCCATCCGATCCAAAGCACCCCCGAGGGATCGAGACGCATGTCCTTGCGCTTATGGATGAGTTTAACGATCCGCTCTGGACCGAGGGGCGTGTCGTCATAAAACTTGATGGCGATCTGGTCTCCGCGGCGGTCCACCGTGGCGACCAGCAGCTTTTCCGCCAGCGCTTTCAACACCGCATACTCAAGCAAGTTCGCGACCGCAGGTGGCGGCGGCCCGAAGCGGTCGTCGAGTTCGCGGGCGACTTCCACGCGCTCGGCTTCGGACGTGACGCTCGCGATGCGCTTGTAAATGCGCAAACGCAGGTTTTCGCTTTCGATGTACTCCGGCGGGATCCGAATTTCCTGGCCCAGGTTCAGCGTGGCGCGGCGCTCGGGCGTGACCGCTTCGCCCTTTCGCTCGGCGACCGCGCGTTCCATCATCTGGCAATACATATCGAAGCCGACTGCTTCGATATGACCGTGCTGCTCGCGGCCCAGCAGGTTCCCCGCGCCGCGCAATTCGAGGTCGAGCGCGGCGATGCGAAATCCGGCGCCAAGATCGCTGAATTCCTTGAGCGCAGCGAGCCGCTGCCGCGCGATAGATGTGAGCGTACCCTCAGTGGGGACGAGCAAGTAAGCATACGCGCGCTGGTTCGACCGGCCAACACGGCCGCGAAGCTGGTAAAGCTCGGCAAGCCCCATGCGGTCGGCGCGATTGATGAGGATGGTATTCGCGCGCGGAATGTCGAGACCGTTCTCGACGATCGTGGTCGAGACGAGAACGTCCGCTTCGTTGCGGATGAATTTCAGCATCACTTTTTCGAGCTCCGCCTCGCGCATCTGGCCGTGTCCGACGACCACGCGCGCGCGCGGCACCAGACGCTTCACCATCGCGGCGAGCGAGGCGATGGATTCCACGCGGTTGTGCACGAAAAATACCTGGCCTTCGCGCGCCATCTCTTCCTCGATCACGCGCTGCACCAGCGTTTCGCTGAAGGGCGCGACGGTCGTCTGAATCGCGAGGCGATCCTTCGGCGGCGTCTCGATCACGCTCATGTCGCGGAGCCCCACCAGCGACATATGCAGCGTGCGCGGAATGGGAGTCGCCGACATGGTGAGCACGTCCACGTTCTTGCGCATCTCCTTCAGGCGTTCCTTGTGCGCCACGCCAAAGCGCTGCTCTTCGTCCACCACGAGCAGGCCGAGATCGTGAAATTTCACGTCCTTGGAAAGCAGCCGGTGCGTGCCGATGACCACGTCCATCTTGCCGGCTTCCAGCTCTTCGAGAGTTTTCTTCTGTTCCTTGTCCGTGCGAAAGCGGCTGAGCATTTCGATGCGCATCGGAAACGCGGCGAAGCGTCGTCGAAACGTTTCCAAGTGCTGAAACGCAAGCACCGTGGTCGGCGCGAGCACGGCGACCTGCTTGCCGTCGGCCAGAGCTTTGAACGCGGCGCGCATGGCGACTTCCGTCTTGCCGTAGCCGACGTCGCCGCAGAGCAGCCGGTCCATCGGCAGAGTGGATTCCATGTCGCGCTTCACATCTTCGATGGCGCGCTGCTGGTCCGGGGTTTCCTGGAATTCAAAGGCGTCCTCGAACTCGCGTTGCCAGTTGGAATCCGGTGCAAACGCGTGGCCGGGCGCGGTTTTGCGTTCGGCGTAAAGAGCGAGGAGCTGCTCCGCCATGTCGTTGACGGACTTGCGCACGCGCTTCTTGCGCGCTTCCCAGACCGTCGTGCCCAGGCGATCGAGCGTCGGCTCCACGCCGCCGAGCGACTGATATTTCTGCACGAGGTCAATGCGCGCGAGTGGCACATAGAGCTTCGCCTCTCCGGCGTAGCGCAGAAACATGAATTCGCCGGTCGCGCCTTCGACAACCACCTGCCGCAGGCCTTCGAACTGGCCTATGCCGTGGTCAACGTGCACCACATAGTCACCGGGCTTCAGGTCCGAGAAATCGCTGAAGAAACTCGCCGTCTTCGGCCGCGAGCGCGGGCGCTGGGGCGGGAGCGTCTCGAAAAGATCGGCGTCGCCATAAATGGCCAGCTGCGCTTCGGGAAACACGACGCCTTCGCTCAGCGGGGCCTTGACGAGCACCATGGCCGGCGCACTGCTGCCGCTCGATTCCTCCGCCAGGCGCGTGACGGTCACGTTTTCCGCGAGCTCGCCCAAGCTGTAGGGTATTTCGTACTCGTGGCAGATGTCGGCGAAACGTTCGAGTTCGCCCGTGCTCGCGGCGGACACCATCACATGCTCGTGCGCGGCGAGCCGGCTGCGGACTTCGGCCATGAACGCAGCGACGTTTCCGTGGTAACGCGTGGTGGGCAGCGATTCGATCGCGAACGGCGCGACGCCCTCGTGCGCCAGGCCCAGATGCTCGATGGCCAGGCGTGGGAAAAGCTGGAGCGCGAGCGACCATTCGTCTTCGTTGAAAATGTAACGGCTCGGTGGCTCGGCGAGCGGATCCTCGGCTCCGTCGAACGCTTCCGCGAGGCGCGTGCGATATTTTGCCACGGCGGCGTCAAGCAGCGAAGGCTCGTCCAGGACCACGATTGGGTCGGCGGCAAGATCGAAGAGCACGCCCGGGCGTTCCTCCTGAGGCATCTCGCGAAACTCCCAGCCGGCGTAGAAACCTGCGGGAGCCGCATCGTCGTCGCGGCCGGACGCGGAGCCGACGTGCTGCCGCTCGAGCACCTCGGCATGGCGCAGCAGCTCGGTGAGAGGAAGAAGCGCAGCGCGCTCGACAGGGTTCGTCGAACGCTGCGTAGTGGGATCGAATGCGCGAATGGATTCGATCGTGTCGCCCAGCAGCTCGATGCGCACGGGCTGAGGCGTCTCGGGCGAAAACACGTCGATGATGCCGCCACGGACGGCGTACTGCCCCGGCATCTCGCAGGTCATGTGCTTCTCGTAGCCGGCTGCGGCGAGAAAGCCGATGAGATCTTCGTGCGCGATGGATTCGTCGCGCTCGACGACTCGCGCAAGCCCCGGATAGAACGCCCGCTCGCGCATCCGCCAGAGCGCCGCCTGGACGGGCGCGATCAATACGTCGGCGTCGCCCGTGGCCAGGCGCCAGAGCGCCACCGCGCGATCTTCGGAAATCTCCGCGTGCGGAGAGCGGTTTTCGTAGGGCAGCACATCGTGCGCAGGGAGATGCGCGACGCGCCGCCCCGGCTTCCCGGTGACCGCGCTATAGAACCAGCGCACCGGTTCCAGTAGCGCTTCGGCGCGCTGATTCGACTCCACCAGTAGAATGGCGGGACGCCCCAGCTCGGAGAACACCAGAGGAACCAGCAGCGCCTTCGCCGAATCGGTGAGGCCCGCGAGGCGAACCTCACCGCCGAGCCGGCGCATTTTTTGGCACGCCTCTTCAACGGCAGGCCGGCGGGCAATCCGCGCGAGAAGCTCGGAGACGAGCGGGAGAATCATACGCGCAGCTCCAGGATGCGTTCGATCAGGCGAGTGGTCGAAAAGCCGGGCTCGAGCGGAATACGCGCAATTTTGCATCCCAGGGCTTCGAGTTCGCCGGCTTCGCGATGCGCGGCGGGATCCGAACTGGCGCTGCCGCCGATCACGATCACATCGGGCACGAGGCGCATGAGGAATTCGCGCGGAGATGCGCCCTCGAATTCCACGGCATAGTCGACGGCGGCGAGTGCAGCCAGAACTTCGGCACGCTCGGGGGCAGGAGTTATCGGGCGCGAAGGGCCGTTCCTGGGCGACCCGTTGCCAGACGCCGACCGCGCGCGAATCGCTGCATCGTTCTCAATCAAAACTACGAGGACGTCGCCGAGGGAGTTCGCGTGCTCAAGGAACCGGATGTGACCAGGGTGTAGCAGGTCGAAACAGCCGCTTGCGCACACCACCCCCTTCCCGGCGCGTTTCCACTCGCCCCGGTGGGAAATCAGCTCACTTTGCGATACGACTTGTCCCAAACCTCTGCCTGTCGGCCCGATCCCGAGAGAGCGGCCGAAAAACTAATTCTATCATGCGCGCACATCGGTCCGCAGTCGACGCGCTGAAGCTCGTGGTTACGGCGCGACTCTTACGTGACCTCTGCGAGTCGTCTCGCGGCGGCGGCCGGGAAATTCGGTGCTATAATTTCTGCCTGTCTTAGAGCGACTGTGTTTCCGCAGAAGGTATTCGAGTCACAACGGGATCGCCACCAGGGCCATGAAAGACATCTCGATTGTCGGAGGCGGACCCGCCGGCGCGCTTTGCGGCGAGCGCCTTGCGAGCCAAGGCTTTCACGTAACGATTTTTGATGAACGCCTGGCGTGGGAGAAACCATGCGGCGGCGGACTGACTCATAAAGCGATCCAAAGGTATCCTTTCCTGCTCGACGGGCCTTACCCCAAGAAAATTGTACGCACGGCGGAGCTGATTTCCGGCGGCGGGCATCGCGCGCGACTCGAGATGAGCCATCCGATCGTAATTTACGCGCGCAAGGTGCTGAACGGGCTGTTGCTTGACCGGGCCGTCGCGGCGGGATGCACGACCGTGCGCGCGCGCGTGACGAGCGTGAATACGGACGACGCGCAGGTGCGGCTGATGGCGGGCGGCGAAGAATGCCGATCGGACTTCGTAGTGCTCGCGGCGGGAGCGCGAAACCAATTGCTGCCGGAAACGACGGCACTCGGCGCGCAGGATCTGGAAATGACGCTCGGCTATTTCGTGCCCACCGAGGAAGACATCATCAAGGTGAAATTCCTGAAGGAGTTCGAGGGCTACATGTGGTCGTTTCCGCGCGCCGATCATCTTTCCGTCGGCATCTGCGCGAAGATGGGCCAGAATCCGACGCAACAATTGCGCCGTCACCTCGACGAATTCGTACAGGAAGAAAACATCTGCATGGACGGCGCGCGGTTTTACAGCCACGTGTTGCCTTCGCCCGAAGCGCAAACGATACGCGGCCGGCGCATCGTGGGAAAAAACTGGGCGATGGCCGGCGACGCAGCAGCGTGCGTGGACCCGCTCACGGGCGAAGGACTTTATTACGCGCTGCGTTCGGGCGATTTGCTTGCGCAGGCGCTGATGGAAGGGCAGCCGCAGGCATATCCCGAGCGGTTGCGGGCGGCTTTCTCCGCCGATCTGGAATTCGCCGCGAGCATCGCGCGGAAAATCTTTCGCGGCAATATTCTGGGCGGAGCGATCACCACGCGAATGGTACAGGTGCTGAGCCACTCGCCGGCATTACGCGATCTGATCGGCGAAGTCTTCAGCGGCTCGCAGGATTATCGCAGCCTGAAACACCGTCTCTGGGACCAGGTCGGGGTTACGTTCCTGGAGTTCGCGCGCAGTTTTCTTGGTTCGCGCGTGTTCCTCACCACCACGCGACAAGCCCGCCGGGAGCCCCTGCCATGAAACCTCGCAAAATCAAGCGCAACGCCCGTGCCTCGAAACGTGCCCCGAAACGTGCGTCGGCAAGCGCGCCGAAAAAATCGGCCCCTAAAGCGACTGCCGCGCTGCCGGAGCAGCGACCACGGATTGGGCTCGAAGCGACGACCGAGCGCGTCGTGCGGCACGAATGGACAATCCAGGCGCTCGACCCGCGGCTGCCCGCAGTTTTTTCAACTCCCATGATGATCGGAATGATGGAACACGCGAGCGTGCTGGCCATCGCCTCGGAATTGCCGCCCGGCGCTATTTCCGTGGGCACGCGAATTGAAGTGGATCACTTGAAGGCCGTCGGACCCGGCGCAACGGTGCAGGCGTGGGCGCGGTTCATCGAATACCGCGGGCGATTTCTCGTCTTTAAAGTCGAGGTACGGTCGGGCGAGCACGTCATCGGGCGCGGCCGCGTGTTTCGCGCCATCGTCCACCCGGAAGAGCACGGCGCGAAGGCCCAGGCCCGCGTTCAGCGGTAAATCTCCACTACTTCTTCTCCGTGATCTGCACCGACGCCCGCGTGGTCTCCCAATCCAGGCGCAGCGTGCAGGCGGCGCCGCTCTGGTCGAATGCAATCGTGAAGTTCTCGACCGGCGATGCCAGCTTCGACACTTTCATCGGCGCGCGCCCGAAGTCGAACGATTCGCCCGGGTATGGAACGCCCCATTCGCCTGTTTGCTTGCTGATGATCAGCGTCCACGCATCCGCGGTGGGGAGCGTGAAAATCGTATAGCTTCCCGCGGGCACCGCCTTGCCGCCCACGTTCATATCCGCGTCAATCACGAACGTGGTCGCTTCATTCGCGCCGGCGCGCCATGGCTCGCCATAGGGCACCAGACCTCCGAAAATCTTACGTCCCTTCATCCGCGGGCTCGAATAGTCCACGTGAATCGTCTTGCCATCTGAAAATTTACAGTCTGCCTTCGCAGGAGGACTCGCTACCGGGCCTCCGAACTGGGCATAACTCGTGGTCGAAAAGCCGGCGGCCAGCACCATCAGCGCGCAAACGGCAACGAAATTGGTTCGCATGTATTCTCCTCGGAATGAGTTGCCCGTTAGGTTAGACGCATCCCGGCCGCGCTTTGGTTCGCCGAGACATACGCTTAGAGGTACGCCGCGCTAGTGTGCGGCTGGCGCGGGAGTAGCCGGCTTCACCGGGAAAGCAGCTCCGGCGCTGATGTTCAAGAGCCCGTCTATTCCGAGATGCGGATACAAGGCCGTCATCTTGGACTTGAATTCGTCCGCCGTTTTGGAGGACGCTTGCGCTTCGTCGGAATCCTGCATGTATTTCTTCATGAACACGAGAACCGACGCATCGTTCGGCGCGCCGGCAATCTGATGTCCGGGAATGACGATCTCGGGCTTGAGCGCCGCCATCTGATCAATCGTGGCCGCCCAATCTTTCTTTTGAGCCGGCGACATCGGCGCGTACACAAAATGCGCGCCGCTGAAAAGCGTGTCGCCGCCGACAATCGCCTTGAGCGACGGAATCCACACGAAGGAGTTGTCTCCCGCGCTGTCGCCCTGCAGCGGGCCGAAGACTTGCAGCGTCTCTCCCTCGAGTGTCAGCGTGTTCCCTTCGAGCGCATCCGGAATGATCGGATTGGACGGGATGTTATCGCCGTACTGCGGCTTCCATGCATTCACGCGGTTCTGCCAGCTTGCCTTGATTCCGTCCACGACTTTCGCCAATGCGACACACTTCGCGTTCGGAAACGCCTGCCGGATCACCACCATCCCGAAATAGTGGTCGGGATGCGGATGCGTGACGTAAACGGTGGTGAGATTCTTTTTGCTTTCGAGGATCGCGGCCACCACGCGGTGCGCGTCGCTCAGCCGGAACTGCGTGTCAATTAGGATCGCGTCCTTGTCGCCGTAAACCAGCGTGGAATTGACGGCGATTCCGTCCGGCGGCGAGGTGATCACCTGCAAGTGCAATTGGGTGGCGCGAGTCGGCATCGCGGCAATCGCGCACAGAATCAAACTCGCAAGCATTCCTCTAATCTTCACGTTTCCCTCCGGTAGAGATTCGGCGTTGGGCGCATCTTACAGCGGTTGATCGGATGTGTCACTTGGCGGGCGAAGGCCACGACGGCGCGGCGGCGTCAAATCCGTTTGTCGCTGCGCGGCTCCGGATAAAGATCAACACAGAAACTAATCCGGTCAGCGCGGCGAACCAGATTGCGGCAATCAGGTGCACCACCCATCCCGCGGCCTTGCCGATTCGCGCCAACAGGAACGGCAGAAAGTTGAACGCCGTGATGTGCGCATAGTCCCAAGGATCATTCGTCATCGAATCGTTCGTCAGACCCCACTGATCCATTTTCCCGAGGCTGAACGCAAGAACGTTCTTCAAGCGCAGCGCGACGACAAATGTGGGGTGGCCGAGCGTGTCCATTTGATAGATCTCGAGCGGGCACCAAAACATCACGGACGATAACTGGATTGCCACGCTGACCACGACGATCGCCATTCCGAGTGTCCAGACGACTCTGCCTACCTCCGCGCGATGGCGCATCAGCAGCGGCACGGAAATGAACACCACCAGTTGCGCGGCGGTCGAGATGTAGCGGTCGCCCCACGCGTAATCGCCGCTCCAGTCCGTGAACGTGGCGTAAAAGCAGATGTACCCGAGCAAAAGCGCGCCGAAAGCGATCAGATAAGCGCGGATTTCAGGCCGAAAACGCCTCCACGCCACCGCGCTGAGAATCACAACCAGCCCCAGCAAGGGATCGAACAGGAAAATGGACTTTTCCGGCTTGAACAGAGCGCCGAAGAATCCCACGTGGAATGGTGTTTCGAACGGATACGCCGCGGGCAGCGCGGGGTTCAGCATTTTCTGTTCGCGGGCAAACACGCCCATATATGTGTTGAAAAACGAACCGAAGCGATGAAATTGATACAGGCGATCGAGCAGCACGAAAATCGCGTACACCGGAAGCGCCACCTTCGCATAGCTCGTGAATCGCGAACGCAAGTCCGGTCCGCGCGCTCCCGAGAACCACGAGACGAACACCAGAAAAAGCATGACCGCGAACAGGTCCATCCCGGTCGTCAGTCGTGTCAGTAAGTTTGCGCCGAGCGCGAGCGAGCCAATTAGCAAAGCGCGGCGGTCGCCATTGCACAGCCACTGGTATTGAAATGTCAGGCCGGCGAGGGTGAGCAGGAGGATGTAGTTGTTCTCCATCAGATTTTGCGTGTAATGGAGAAACGTGGTGCAGAAAATCAGCGCGAGCACACCCGCGATCTGCTGGTTAGTGCTGAAACCGAAAAGCCCAAGTAGGCGGAAGCAGACCAGCGCGCTAAGGACGCAGATCAGAATATCCGTGCTGAAGCTGACGAAGATATTGCGCACGGATGGGTCTGCGTCGTAATCGCCAAACACCGGCAGCCGGTCCAGGTAGGTGCCGACGACGTCCGCGGGAAGCATGAGCAGGGATTGCCCGATGCCGTACCACCCGTAGAGCTTGCCGTTGCGTCCGTGGACGCCAAAGTCAGGGTAGTCCTGGGGATCAACGGGCGGTTCCGAACTCCAGAAAGAGTGCGTGGCCTGCAGGCGATGGTCCGTGTCGCTCGAGCCAAGCTCGCCCGACTGCACCACGAACGCGGCAAGAAACGCCGCGAGGCCCGCGAGAAATGCGGGGTTGCGAAACATCCGCAGGAAGGGGCGGCGCTGGCGGGCAATCATCGTGGCTGGCGCATCCTAGTCCACGCCCGCGATGGATTCAAGCGGCGGAAGGGCCGCGAGCAATACGCGCGGTCAAAAAGTTGCCGCGATTTCCAAGGTAGCCTAAGATATCCGCACGCCGGAGTGGCGGAATGGCAGACGCGGCGGACTCAAAATCCGTTGGTCGCAAGGCCGTGTGGGTTCGACTCCCTCCTCCGGCACCAACACTCTTTCGCCACCGAGCAGGCCTTTTTCATCGCCCGCTACTCGATATGAATCGATCGGCCTGCGCGCTAGGTTCCCACGCGCAGCGAACGCGTGAGATTCTTGAGCGTTGCGACCGCGGAAAACGCGGCCAGCTGAGACGTGCGTGGGTTCGATTTCGACGGAACATTTTCGACTTTCACCGTCAGCTTCCCGAATTCGCCGTGGACGCGAATCTCGTGCACGTTTTCGCTTCCTCCCGGCACCGCGACGACGCGCACGCGCACGGGAACCGCTGGATCGACGGCGAGACGCAGTGACGCGGCCACGTTCGAAGTCGTGGGAAACGCGCGCGCGGCCTCTTCGGCGGTACCCTCGAAAATAATGGCCTCTTCCTTGAAGCCCTCGAGTTGCAGGCCGCGTTCCACCACATATTTCGATCCCTGCAGCGCCGCGATCGGCTTCCGGCTGGTCAGCTGAGCCAATTCGATTCGGCCGATCGAAGCCGCCTTGATCCCGTCGAGGCCCGCGATGGCCCCGGAGGGAACGTAGATCCGGCAATTCTTCTCACCCGCCTGACGAAACCACTCTTCCCTGCCGAGTAGCCCACCCACGCTCATGATCAACATGTCGCGTCCGCGCGCGAGCGCCTTCGGCACAAACTCAGGCAGCGCCGCCTGGCTCGCCGCTTCCACAGCCAGTTCGCAGCGCTGGATCATTTCGTCAATCGAGACGACCGGCGGATGGCCGAAAAGTTCCGTGGAAAGCGCCTCGGCTCGTGCGCGGTCCTGATCCGCGACCGCGACGAGCTCCGCATCCAATTGTCCTTGATCGATAGCCATCGCAATCACGCGGCCGATAGCTCCGACACCAAGTATTCCGATCTTTAGCATGTCTGAGACTCTCTCACGCGAGCTCGAGCATACGGTCAATGGCACGCTTCGCCTTTTGCGCGATTTCCACGGGCACTGTAATCTGCGGCGTCAGCGTCTCGAGCGACTGAATGACTTTGTCGAGCGTGATCGTCTTCATGAACGCGCAAACTGCGTTCGGATTCACGGGATGAAACGTCTTGTCGGGAAATTTCTTGTTGAGCTGGTGCATGATGCCGAGCTCGGTTCCCACCGCGAACTCCCGAGCCGAGGATTCCCCGATGTGCCGGAGCATCCCTTCGGTTGAAAGAAAAAACGTGCGGTCCTGCGGCAGGGTGCCGTCCAGCGCCTTGGACATGCACGAACTCACGCAGCCGCATTCGGGATGCAGCAACAGCTCGATGTCGGGATGCTGGTCC
The DNA here is from genome assembly GCA_031296075.1 of Candidatus Acidiferrales bacterium. Classification (GTDB taxonomy): domain Bacteria; phylum Acidobacteriota; class Terriglobia; order Acidiferrales; family UBA7541; genus Palsa-295. The sequence goes on along the minus strand of JARLGK010000199.1, from coordinate 11,307 downwards.
ATGATCTCGACAACCTGCTCGGGACGAATCGTTTTGTGGACGTGGCAATAGCCTGGATACGCAACGATGTTGCTTCGCCCTGTCTGCCGCGCGACGACCTCCGCAAGAAATTTGTCCGGCAGAAAGAGAATCGTCCGGTCGGCGGGAATCGCACGCACCACCTTCGCTGCGTTCGCCGAGGTGCAGCAATAGTCGCTTTCGGCTTTCACGGCGGCCGACGTGTTGATGTAGGACACCACCACCGCATCGGGCAGCTTCGCCTTCCACTTGCGCAGCTCCTCGGGCGTGATCGAGGCGGCCAGCGAACATCCCGCCCGCAAATCCGGCAGCAGGACGATCTTTTCCGGCAGCAGAATCGCGGCCGTTTCCGCCATGAAGTGAACTCCGCAGAAAACGATCACGTCCGCGTTCGTCTTCGCCGCGGCCTGCGAAAGCTTTAGCGAATCGGCCACCGCGTCGGCCACTTCCTGCACCTCCGGCCGCTGATAGTGGTGCGCGAGCAAAATGGCATTGCGTTCGGTGCAAAGCGCGCGCACGCGCTCCTGCTTCCGGCGAATCTCCTCCGCCGTGTCCTCCACGGTCTCGATAATCGGGAGTGTGTAACGCCCTTCAAAACTGTCCTGCATGATTGCTACTGGCATGTCGGGTTTCCTCTTTCGATGAAGTTATGAAATCCTCTGGCAAATATCGAGCGCGCGGGCCGAATGCGTAAGAGCGCCGATCGAAATCGCGTCCACGCCGCAGTCGGCGTACCCTTCCACATTTGATTCTGAAATTCCGCCGCTGGCCTCGATCAGCGCGTGATCCCACAATCCCTCGCGGCGAAGGATTCCGAGAATTGCGGCGATCTCAGCCGGCGACATGTTGTCGAGCATCAGCAAGCATGGATATTGTTCCGACGCATCCTCCTGCAAGCGGCGAAATGTTTGCGCTGCGGCGCGCGCCGCGGCTTCGCCACGCACCTCGACTTCGATAAACGCCGATTCCGCGCGGAACTTCCATGCCTTTTCGATCGCCATGGGAGCGGCATCTTCTTCACGGCTCGCCAGCAGCGCGAGATGGTTATTCTTGATAACGATCGCGTCGCCGAGACCGAGGCGATGGGTTCCGCCATTGCCGAGATGCAGCGCGCGCTTGTCGAGCAGGCCCCAGGGAGTTTTTCGCGTGCCCACAATCCGGGTCGTCGGGCTGCGGCGCTGTGCGCGTTCCTGCAGGCAGCGCGACGCCGTGGCGATGCCGCTCAGCCTCTGCAAGAGATTTAAGCCGACGCGCTCGAGCGAAAGCAGCTTCATTTCCGAGCCCTCGGCACGCAGCAGCGTATCGCCAGGCCTGATCACGTCGCCATCCTGCTTTTCGAAAGAGATCTCGACGCCGTGCCCCCCCAGCAGAAACGCAAACTCCGCGAGTCCCGCGGCCACTCCTCCTTCGCGGGCGAGAATCGCAGCCGACGCAGGCCCGTCCTTCATTCCAAGAGCTCTGGCGGTCAAATCCTCGGGGGCCAAATCGGTCTGGACGAGGACTTCTGTGATCGTGCGAACCGCGTGGCAATACGCGGGATTATCGAGCGTGAGGCTGCCGCCTCGAAATAGGGCCTGCTCGATGCGCTGATCTCGCGTCGCGTTCATCCCAAGTGCCTGCCTTTGAAAGTTATTTCAATAGAAAACCGCGCGCGCGGAGACGCGCTTTTGCTCGCGAAATCATCTCCGGCCGCGAAGCCTCGATCGTGTGTAGATGCACGCCGCCCGTGAGCGAGGAAAGCAGCGACGCGTGCGACGAGTTCACCTGCCCGAGAAAGTCCTGCACGTCCGCGCGCGATTCGATCATCAGGGAGCCACGCAGCTCGCCATACAGAGGATGCTCGACCATGACATCCAAAATCTTGACGCCGTGATCGACCAGAATCTGCAGCTCTTCTTCGGTTCGTTCGGGGGCGTGCCGGCTGGCCAGAATCGCCCGATGTCTTCGCCCCACGCCCTTTGGCAACCGATATCCTCGCGGCGTGGCCACGATATCCTCGCCGCCGGCCCGTAGGATCGCAACGTCTTGCACCACGCACTGTCGGCTCACCCGGAAGTGCCTGGCCAGTTCCCCGCCTCGAATGGGGGCTCCATGGCTCCGCATCCACGCCACAATCCGGCGGCGGCGCTGGCTGGCTGAATCCAGCCGCACCCCAGGCGACGGTCTCGTCTTCGGCGATCCGTTGGCTATCTTCATGTACTTACTGTCTTGTCAGATATCTAGTCTAATGTCAAGTCGAGGAAGTACGACGCCACCCGGCGCGCTTGGCGAAGTTTACTCTGGCGGTGTCGGGCCTGCATTTTCGTGCTGTCGCGCGGCAAGTTGGGGGATAGTGGATGAGCAAGGCAATGAGAAAGGCTGGGGTTCGGTGGCGCAAGCGGGGCAACGACGAAGCGCGCGCGTTCTCATGGATGTGCCGGTCGTGATTCGCGGCGAATCCACGGATCAGCGTGCCTTCCGCGAGGAGACCTTTACGGTGACCGTGAGCGCTCACGGAGCGCTGGTAATGCTGGCCGCCAATGTGGCGCTCGGTCAAAAGATTCTGGTGATGAATCCGTTCAACCGGGATGAACGCGAAGGCCGAATCGCGTTCCGAGGGCCTATCCACGCGGGCCTTTCGCAGGTGGCCGTCGAATTCACCCAACCGTCTCCGGAATTCTGGCCGATCGATCCCGCGCCTCCCGACTGGAAGAAGTCCTAGGAAAGTGTCCCTTCTTTGAATTGTTCTTCCCGCGCACGCGCGTCTTCCCGAAAGAAACGCTCCTTTCGTCAAATTCAGGGAGGAAAAGGCAGGAGGACTACGACTCGGTGAGTTCGGTGAGCCAGGAATCGAGGACTTTCAGTTGGTCGGCCGCTGTATCGAAGAATGCAACACCCATCCCCATCGCTTCCTGTACGTAGATGATTTTCCCGGGCGAGACGAACGTACCTCGATCGCGCGTGATGCGTACCTCGACGACCGTTTGTACCGGAAGCGTGTTAAGAAGATCTACGTAACAGCCTTTGTGACTCACCTCGGAAACGCGGCCGGAAATGCGCAATCCACTCACGGGCTCGACGATCTCGGTTTGCGCGATCAAGCCGTAGCGTGGCACCGACCGCCGCTCGCGGTAGGACTTTCCTGGGTCGTTCGTAGAGCCGGCGGAATCGCCCATCATCGTACTCCTGCTCTTGGGTTGAGCGTGCCATAGCCACCCTGTCAGCGCCACGCTCACGGTGTTTCGTGACGCGAAAGCACAAACCTCACCCCCAACCGCCTCAGAAACTGTCGCGTTCAGATAAGTCAAACGGGAACCGCTCCCGAAAATGGGACACGCCTCATCCGTTCGCGGCGATCCGAGGCCCCTGCGGATCGCTCGTCGCTTAGCTCACGCACCTCAAAATCCCATCAATTGTCCGCCAACGGCATGCTTATCGGCGAATTTGACAAAACCTTTTTATTTTGGAACGCCGACCTAAGTTGCAGCAGTCTTCCGCCGCCTGCTTTCAATTGCAAGCAGTCCAGTACTAGAGTCGAGTTTTGCACTTCGCCACTCTGCTATTGCCGCTGGCCCGATGACACCCGCGGTGCGACCGCCGGGAGAAACCGGTTCTACCGGCGGAGGTCGCCCTTGCGTTTACCGGTCTCCCAGACAAGGCCTCCCCTGAGCTTCGACAATTGCGCCACATGGCCCCGATCCCGGCGTTTTTAGCCACAATCACACTGCCGGTTTGCCGTGTCGCACGGAGATCCTGGGACAATCGTATCTTTGTGATCTGACCGGCCACCCTATGGACACAAGCGCCTTCAAATCAGTTGCTTCGAGCCTTAGAAACCACTATCGTTATTATTTGAAGATACGTTCGACCAAAGATGTTTCAAGTTGGAACACTCCAACGGTGCCATCCATGCGGCCAGGGGAACAGCTCAGAGAGCTTCGTAATCGGCTTGGCGTTACGACACGTGAAGTAGAGGAATTCAGCCGCACAATCGCCGAAGACAGCCAGAACGAAGAATTTTACATATCGAACGCGTGGCTCACCCAGCTCGAAAACAAGAATTCCATTCCCAGCATTTACAAGCTTTACAGCCTTAGCGTCATTTACCGGACGAAGTTCAACGATTTGCTGACCATTTTTGGCATCGATCTCGGCGCCACCTCGCGCTATCAGCTCGCCTTGCCGCTCCAGAATACCCACCTGACCGCGTTTGAATCGCTCGACCCCGAAAAGGGCGTTACGTTTCCGGTTCGATTCGACAAGAGCTTCAACCTGGAATCCACGAGCTTGATTTCCCGAATGGTCGAGGTGTGGGGAGAAGTCCCCATCGCATTGATTCAAAAATTGGATGTGCGGCACTGCCAGTACGGTTACGTTGGCATCGACGATTACTCGATGTACCCCTTGCTTCGTCCCGGGTCGTTCGTGCAGATTGATAGCCACCCCAGCCGACTGCAGGCTTCAGAATGGCGGACCGAGTTTGATCGGCCGATTTTCTTCGTCGAATTGCGGGATGGTTATGCGTGCTCGTGGTGCGAAGTGCGCGGGTCACAGCTCACGCTGATTCCACACCCGCTTTCGGGCTGTACGATCAGGCAATTCGCCCATCCATCGGAGGCGGAAATCATCGGACAGGTGACCGGTGTGGCTATGCGGTTAGTCCCACCGACTGCGGATTCAGACGAGACTCCAAGATTGCCAAAGCGATCTTGAAGCTGGAAAACAGAAACTGCGCCGAAAGCGGGTCACTTTCCACTGGAACCGCAACTCGATACGGTTCAAGCCCCTTCCATGCGGTAAGAAAGTCAGCCGGGCTCGTGTGTGTCGAGGCCATGTAGGCTTCCATTTGCGCTACCAGGTCCTCGAGAGAAGATCCGACCAACTGCCGAAACGCCTCGCGGTGGCAATCGGCCAGCGCCTCGCAGGCCACTTCCTGACTAAAGCGCGACGCCAGGCCGTCGTGGTAATAGAGACCCGTGTTGTAATCACGCAAGGAAGCCAGGTAAATCAGCCGATCCAGCGGCCTAGGGAACTCCGATAGCGAGCGGCGACGGAGGTCTTCCGCCGCCTGTTGCACATCCATGCGTCTTGGAAAAGAAGCCACGCCGTTGTGCCTACGGGCGCGCCGGTCTGGTCGCGCGGTCGCCGACTGTGCCAGCGTACGCTGGCGTCAGGAAAGAAAGAGACTTTTCCGAGATCTTGCAGACCCTGGCAGCTGTGGCTGCCGTAGAACCCACGATCCCGGGCGCGGCGTACGGCCCGCGAAGATATAGGAAAACCTGCAGCGCGCGGCACGCAAAAAGAAGAGTCGCGAAATCCACAGCAAGCGCCAGTTCCGTTCGGAGACTCAGCCGCGCATAGAATCTCGCCGATCCGAGGTGAAAGCGCTTGAGACTCAACACCTGCTTGCGAACACGGCTCACCCAGAAAAGCGCGACCTTCTTGCGCTCCTCCATGAACAACTCGCGAATTTCTTCCGATGTCTCCGATTCAACGTACTCCAAATCCTCCCGGCTGAAGATCCGGCCGACCAGCTCCGGCGGCAATAATCCCGCCTGCAACGCGTTCAGAGCGTGCTTGGCTTGCACCATCGCGCCGGAGCCGCCCTCGGCGCGGTTGCTGCTCCGCGCGAAGGAATAGAGCGAAACTAAGAGCAGCGCTCCGATTACCAGAAATGAAATCAGTTGAATCACAGACGATTCACCTTAACGAGCTGCGTGCTCGCCGCGCCCACCATATCTCGAGTCTTCGCCGCAAGAACCTCGTAGTCCGCTTCAACCCCTATTTTCGACTCAGGCACCGGATTCGCGCAATAGGACCAAAGATTAACCAGCCAAATGGCTAGAGCGGCCAAATAGGTAAGCTGCTGCGCTAGCGTCCACACCGACTGAAACCGAGGCCCAATGTAAGCCCTTAGAGCTAGAGCAATTAGCGTCACTCCGAGAGTTTGCCCATACCCGAGAATCATCCCTTTTAGATTCTTCCCCATCGATATGCCGTAATAAGACACAAGCTGGAGAAGGCCAAAAAGCAGAATTGCCTGAACCATCAAGAAATCCCGCTGCAACCGGACAAACAGGGCGTGCGCCGCCGATCCGTCGGGTGCGAACATCAGATAAATAACGGCGAAACAAAGTACAGCACCCATGATCCCAAAACTGACGATTCTTGCGAATTTTTCGACACCTGCGTACCGCGATAGAACGTGCCGGAAGACTTCGAGGAGAATTCCGCACCCGAGAAAGAGGTTCAAGAAACCCGCGTACCAACTCCATTTATCGTACGAGGCTAGCTTCGCCAGGTAAGCCAAATACAGCAAACCGTCGGAGAGGAATAGACTCAAAACGTAGATATAGAAATTCGGATAACGCAAAAAGAGCTTTGCCCGCAAGCCTCTAAAGAGGAGCAGCGCCTCTAAGAAAACCCCACAGGACCAGATTATCAAACTCAGCATATGGGCGTACTCGTCCACATCAAATTAAATGCTAGCACAAAAAAACAGGGAGAAGCTGGACATTCTCCCCTGCTTGCTAATCACTTAACTCCTTATTTCCCGGCCCTTATGCTCGGAAGTCCCGAAATAGCTGCCTTCTAGCCTGCGAAGCCTCCACCCGGAGGCGGCGGCATTGGACGCGTGCCCTGAAACGCTACTCCCCCTCCAGGCGGCGGTGGCATCGGACGTGTGCCCTAAAACGCTACTCCCCCTCCAGGCGGCGGTGGCATCGGACGTGTGCCCTGAAACGCTACTCCCCCTCCAGGTGGCGGTGGCATCGGACGCGTGCCCTGAAACGCTACTCCCCCTCCAGGTGGCGGTGGCATCGGACGCGTGCCCTGAAACGCTACTCCCCCTCCAGGTGGCGGTGGCATCGGCTTCGTTCCCTGGAATGCAAATTCCTGCGGCGCGGTTCGTGACACCTGACCGGTCGCAACCACCGCAACTGCCGCCAGTGCGACAGCCAATAAACAAGTGAAATTCCCGAGTTTCATAGTTTTCTCCTCTGAGTTGTAATGGGACCCAAAACGGCATGTTGAAGATAAAGAGGATGGGGGTTCAGGCAGCATCCACCCGGGAACCGCTTGGGCGGGAACGCAAGAACGAGATTACATGATAGTTAATAGCTCCCATGGCCGTCCGATCCTCGAATGTACCGCACGCGGGAAGTGTGTGAATTCCCTCACGACTCATCCAGTGATTGTCGCGAATCCGCCGCTAACGACATTGAAACCTCTGCGGAACATACTTATGGAGTTCACATCGGAATCGCGGTACTAAAGGTAGTCAGGCAATCTGTGTCGGTGAGCACAATGGTTGAAGCGAATCCCTCTCAAGACGCCGCGAATATTCGGCCGGACGCGTTCCGCGAGCACTTGCGGACGCTCGACCGCCGCCAATGGTGGCTGTGGTCCTCCACCGTACTTGTCCTAGCTCTGCTGACCATCGCCGTGGCGTCGTTTGCATTCCCCAAGATGCTTAGCATCGAGGAGGTGACGTACTCGTTCTACCTCAACCAGGCCGTGCGAGCTCTTGTTGGAATCGTTCTCGTCTTCTGCGTTTACGTGGTTTACCAACAGACGATGATCGTTCGCATGCGGAATCAACTGGCCGATCAAATCCAATCGCTCGCCAGAGTCGAAAGCCTGACCGATGAGGTCTACAAACTCGCGGCGCTGGATCAATTGACCGGCCTCTACAACCGCCGCTCCGGCGAGCAGCGCCTGGCCGAAGAGATCAGCCGAGCCGTGCGTCATGAACGGCCTCTGACGATCTTGCTCATGGACCTCGATGGCCTAAAACAAATTAACGACAAGCTCGGCCACGCGGCCGGTGACCTGGTGCTCAAGGGTTTCTCCGATCGTTTGCGCAAGGCCATTCGCGGCTCCGATCTCGCGGTGCGTCTCGGTGGCGATGAATTTATGGTCCTCCTGCCGGAATGCCGCGCGGACGAAGTGAAACACGTCCTCAATCGTCTCGATGGGCTTGAGGTCGAATACGAGTCCACCCGCGTACCCTGCCGGTTCTCGCGCGGCTGGACCGATTACAAGCCCGGTGAATCGGCCGAAGAGTTGTTGCGGCGCGGTGATGAAGCCCTCTATGCCGATAAACGCTCCGGCAAGAAACCCGCGGAACTTTCGCAACTCAAACCCGCACCACAGCCCGTTCGATAGCTCTCCGGGCAGGAGCATCCCTGAGAGACCTCCAAAACGCTCGCCCCGGCCGTGTGTGTCCCTCTGCCTACTCAACGCATTGGTTTGCGGTATCATGATCGCGAGGGCCACGTAACCTGCCGTGGCGAACACCTCGTGGATTTTGATCGCCCAACGTGATTGGTTCGCGAGACTGGGGAAGTCATCATGAAATCACGCGCGGAAGTATCCGGAAGATCCCGCACTGAATCACGATTGCTGAAATTGTTGCTACTCGGCTTCGTCGGAGCAGCCATCTCCGGCACCGCACTGGTGGGATTTGCGCTCGGCGACACGCTCGAACTTCGGACCGGTCAAATCGTGCAGGGCCGGTTCGTCGGCGGATCGCCGCTGAACATCCGGTTTGAGGTGGACGGCAAGGAACAGATTTTCGCCACGAAAGACGTGCTGAACATCGGATTCAGCGACGTAAGCGACGCATCGAACGCGCCAACTCCCCCCGCCGCTCCTGCTCCTTCTGCGGATTCGGCGGCAGCGCCGGCGACTCCTGCACCGGTCGCGCAATCAGCCGCCGCCCCACCCCCCACCCGCTCAGATCTGCCAGACGCGCCCGTGGCAAATTCAGCGGCGCGACGGAACCCTCCCGCTGCGCAGGCCATTACGATTCCCGCGGGTACATCGCTGCTCGTCCGCATGGTTGACGGCGTGGATTCCTCAACTAGCAGGGTCGGCGATCCATTCCAGGCCAGCCTGGAAAGCGATCTCGTCGTGGGCGACACCGTGGTCGCGCCTAAGGGCGCGGACGTGTTCGGCGAGCTCTCGCAAGCAAAAGGAGGCGGAAAAATTTCGGGCGCGGCGCAGCTAACGCTCGAACTCACTGGTATTCGCATCAACGGCAAAATGCTGCCCGTGGATTCGACCACGTACGACGTCGCCGGCAAAGGACGCGGTACGCAAAGCGCCGAGCGCATCGGCGGAGGCGCAGTACTCGGGGCCGTGATCGGCGCGATCGCGGGCGGTGGCAGAGGTGCCGCGATCGGCGCAGGAGTTGGCGCGGGAGCTGGCACCGCCGTGCAAGTGATGACCCACGGCGAGCAGGTACGAATACCGAGCGAAACCCTCCTCGAATTCAAACTGGAACAAGACGTCACCGTGCCGATGCCCGGTACGTCCAACTAACGGTTTTACCCAATGTTCCTGCCAGGAACACCCGCCGATAATTTTCTTGCGGCCTACGGGGATGACTCGTAAGATACGGCCTGTTGCAGGAAAAGAATCGATGCCCAAAGAAAAGCCCAAAGTAAACATCGGCGAGGTCATCCGGTCTTATCGGAATGACCGAGGCCTGTCTCAAGGCGATATCGAACGCCGCACCGGTCTCCTCCGTTGCTATCTTTCGCGCGTTGAGAATGGCCACACCGTACCTTCGCTCGAAACTCTGGCGAAGATCGCCGAGGCCATGGAAATCAGCCTGGCGGATTTTTTCCCCGGCACGGACACGCCGCAGGACCGCGAAACCCGCAAGATGCTCGGCGAGCTTTCGGAAGAGGAAATTCGGTTTCTCGCGGACATCAAGCGCTACTCCACCAGCCTCTCCGATGACGACAAGCGTCTCGTTCTTGCCATGATTCGCAAAATGGCCACGATCGTCCCGCCCGCGCGCAACGGCAAGTCTGTCGGCGTCGCGCACCGCGCGGAACTCTAAATTCCCGTTCCCGAATTCGCTTTTGTAGGGGCACGGCATGCCGTGCCCGGCGATGATGCTTGCCTGCGCGTCACCCATCCGCCACCGGCTCGTAGGCGCGCTGCTTGCTGCGCCCTTGACCAACGGTTGCCGCGATCGCGCCACCAATCTTTCCCTGCTTCTCTGCCTCCCTGCTTCTTTATCTGTGTTGATCTGTGTTCATCTGTGGCGAATCCTGCATCACCGCACTAGCGCCCAACTCCACCGATTCGCTACAATAGCCTCACGATGCTTCGCAAACGCCACAACACGGTCGGCGTAAAGGTCGGCAAAATCCAGGTCGGCGGCGGCGCGCCCGTCGTCGTCCAGTCCATGACCAACACGGACACGGCCGACGTGTCCTCCACCACGCAGCAGTGCCTCGAACTCGCTCAGGCCGGCTCCGAACTCGTTCGTGTCACCGTCAACGTGCCTGAGGCCGCCGCGGCTTTCCCGGAAATCAAGAAGCGCCTGCTCGATGCCGGCTGCGACGTTCCGGTCATCGGCGATTTTCACTACAACGGTCACGTCCTGCTGACGAAATATCCCGAATGTGCCCGCGCGCTCGACAAGTACCGCATCAATCCCGGCAACGTCGGCCACGGCCAGCGCCGCGACGAACAGTTCGCGACCATCTGCAAGGTAGCGCGCTACAACGGCAAGCCCGTGCGCATCGGCGTCAATGGCGGCTCGCTCAATCAAGAGCTGGTCATGCTCAAGATGCAGGAAAACACCGACAAAGACCTCGGCAAAACATCCGAAGAGATCATCAACGAGTGCATGGTGCTGTCGGCGCTCCAGTCAACCGAGCTGGCGCTTGAGTGCGGACTTCGCAAGGACCAGATCATCATCTCCTGTAAAGTTTCGCGCCCCGGCGATTTGATCGCCATTTATCGCGACCTCGCCGAGAAAACCGACCAGCCGCTGCATCTCGGCTTGACCGAAGCCGGCATGGGCGCCAAGGGACTCGTCTGGTCCGCCGCCTCGATGGGAATTCTGCTCGATGAAGGCATTGGCGACACGGTTCGCGTTTCGCTCACGCCGCGGCCCGGCGGCGATCGCCGCGACGAGGTCTATGCGGCGTGCGAGCTGCTGCAATCGCTCGGCCTGCGCGCGTTTGCGCCGAGCGTCACGGCCTGTCCCGGCTGCGGTCGCACCACCAGCTCCACGTTTCAGGAGCTAGCCGAAAGCATCCAGAGCTATATCCGCGACAAAATGCCCGAGTGGAAACGCGAGTACGAGGGCGTAGAGGAATTAAAACTCGCGGTCATGGGCTGCATCGTCAACGGCCCCGGCGAATCGAAGGCCTCCAACATCGGCATCAGCCTGCCGGGCACAGGAGAGGCCCCGCGCTGCCCCGTCTACATCGACGGGCAAAAGTTCACCACTCTCGAAGGCACCTACGACGAGTTGTCCGCCGCGTTTCAAACTCTCGTAAACGA
>JARLGK010000198.1 GCA_031296075.1 Candidatus Acidiferrales bacterium | reverse complement strand
CCTCTTCTGGCTGGCGCGTTATATCGAGCGCGCCGAAGATACCGCGCGCATTCTCGACGTCAACTACCACATGCTCCTCGAGCAATCACAGCAATCCTATCGCCTGCGCTGGGAGCCGCTCATCATCATGGCCGGCGAGGAAAAGCTGTTCAGCAAGCTTTACAGCGAAGTGAACGCCGAAAACGTCTTCGAATTTCTCGCCTTCAGCGAGGACAATCCCAGCTCGATCGTCCAGTGCATCTCGAAGGCGCGCGAAAACGCGCGCACCATTCGCGACCGAATCTCGCGGGAGATGTGGGAGGACATCAACGGCCTGTACTACACCGTCACGCGCTTCCACCCGCAGGAGGAGATCGCCGCGGGCCCGCACCGCTTCTGCGACAAGATCAAGTTCGGCGCGCACCGCTTTCACGGCGTGACGGACGCCACCCTGCCGCACGATGAAGGCTGGGAATTTCTGCGCATCGGCTGGTCGCTGGAGCGCGCGGAGATGACCGCGCGGCTGGTGGACGTGCAATACCACAATCTGCTCGACGCGCTGCCCTCTGTCGGCGCTCCCGATAACCACCAGTGGATGGCCGTGCTGAGGTCCGTGGGTGCCTATGAAGCCTATCACCGCGAGTATCATTCGGCCATCGAGCCCGAGAAAGTGGCCGAGATGCTGATCCTGCACCATCGGCACCCGCGCTCGATCCGTTTCAGCGCTTCCGAGGTGCAGGCGGGTCTTCGAGCGGTCAGTGGCACCCTGGCGGGTGATTACGTCAATGAAGCTGAAAGACTCGCGGGCAAGGTTGTCGAGCGGCTGCGGTACGACCGAGTGAACGAAATCTTCAAGCAGGGTTTGCACAGTTATCTGGATGAACTGTTACGGATGTGCGGAGCGATTGGACAAGACATCGCCCGAACCTACTTCTACTACGCGGTGGTGGCATGAATCGATATCGTCTGGTGCATACGACGGACTTTGTGTACGACGGGCCCGTCTCCGAAAGCTACAACGAAGTCCGCCTGCGTCCGCTGCACGACGAGCGGCAGAGCTGCCTCTCGTTCCGCCTCACCACGAATCCCGGCTCGCGCGGCACGGCCTATCGCGACGCCCATGGGAATTGGGTGCATCAATTCAACGTTCTCGCCGAGCACCGCCGGCTCAGGGTCGAGGCGGAGTCCGTGGTCCTCGCGCACGAGGCTTCGGACGCGCTCGCCGACGGAACCACGCTCGCCGAATTCGACGCGCACAGCAATCAGATGGACGAGGAGCACTTTGACTTCATGGCTCCCACTGTCTACGTCCCTCATCTCGCTCAGCTCAAGGAAATCATTACCACGGCCGAACGATCGTGCGACGGGACGGTGGCTGGATTTGCGCAGGCGGCTTCCGATTTGATTCACGAGCGCTTCCGCTACGTGAAGGGCGCCACGCACGTGCATTCCTCGATTGAAGATTCGCTGTCCCTCTGCGCCGGCGTCTGCCAGGATTTCGCCCACGTGTTCCTCGGCACGATGCGCATGCGCGGAATTCCGGGACGCTACGTCTCCGGCTATCTGGTTCCCGGTAGCACCGCCGCGCCCGAGGCCAAGCAAGAGGACGTGATCGGCGGCCAGGCCTCGCATGCATGGGCGGAGGTCCTGATACTCAATTGTGGCTGGACGGGATTCGATCCCACGCTGGGAAATCCGGTGGGTCTGCGGCACGTTCGCATCGCCTATGGGCGCGACTATGGAGATGTGGCTCCCGTGCGCGGCGTGTACAAAGGCCATGCCGGGCAGAGCCTCTCGGTGGACGTGCGCGTGCGCCCGGCCATCGATGATTCGGGCCGCGAACAGCTTAGCGAGATCCCCGCTGGCACCGTCCCGCCGCCCTCGGTCATCGAGCGCGCCCAGCAGCCCGCTCAGCAGCAACAACAGCAGCAGTAGCAGCAGCACGTAGACGCTTATCGCGCGTGTTTCTCGCGTGTAGCTTCCCTTTACATCCCCGCCCGCATTGGCTAACTTAGCCTCAGGATTTCCACACGGCGGCTTGCGAACGACATGGGCACACTCTTAGAAGGACGGGACCTGCTATTCACGCTGGTCCTGAAGGTGGGCTGGGCGGCGTCGCTGGCGGCGCTGCTGGTTCGTTTCCGCTCGTTCCGCAAGCTGGTCTTCAGCGAAAATCGCGACTCCGACCAGAAAGTGATGCTGCTCCTGTTCCTGGTGCCGCCTCTGGCGATCGGGACGATGTTGCGTCTTGTCGCCGGCTATAACTTCTTCGATCTGACCTTTGAAGGCTCGTTTCTAATGGGGCTGATTGGCGGGCGGATCGTCGGCTTGCTCGGGGGATCGCTGATCAGCCTGCTGCCTTTCGGATTTCACGAATGGCTATCCGCGCCGATGGCCGCGCTGGTCGGATTGCTGGCCGGCGTGATCCGGCAAGGCATGCCCGAAAAAGAAGATATTTGGCATTTCGGGCCGTTTCTGTTTCTAAACATTCCGCAGTGGCTCGTGAAACTCGTTCGCGATCGAAAGGGCGACTGGGCGATGCTGCCGCTGTTCTGCTGCGCCGCTCTGGAGGTCGGTCTGATTGCTTTGGCCGACGTTGTCCCCTCGCGCTGGATCTTCTCGATTCGCGCGGGGAATTGGGGTTACGCGGCGCTCGTGGTGCTTTCTTCGGTGATGTGCGTGGCCATGGCGGTTAAGATCTGGAACAACACGCGCATCGAGATGAACCTCGAGCAGAATCAACAGTACTTGCTCAAGGCGCGCATGGACGCGTTGACCAGCCAGATCAATCCGCATTTCCTTTTCAACACGCTCAACACCGTCTCGTCGCTGATTCGCTTCGACCCGGACATGGCCCGCGGCGTGGTGCTGAAGCTTTCGAACATCCTGCGGCGCCTGTTGCGCAAACATGAGACGTTTGTGCCGCTGCGCGAGGAGCTCGATTTCATAGACGATTATCTCGATATCGAAGTCATTCGTTTCGGCCCCGACAAGCTCCAGATTTTCAAGGAAATCGACGACGAGACGCTCGAAGCGTTCGTCCCCAGCATGTTGCTGCAGCCCATCGTTGAAAACGCCATCAAGCACGGCCTGGCGCCGCGCCTCGCCGGAGGTCAAATTCATATCCGGACCCATCGCCGCGACGGCCGGCTGGCGATCGAAATAGATGACAATGGCATGGGCATGTCGCCCGAGCGCCTGCGGGAGGTTTACGGCGGCGGCATCGGGATCAGCAACGTCCACGAGCGCCTGCGGCTTCTCTATGGCGATCAATTCGAAATGGATATTCGCAGTCAGGCGGGCCAGGGCACGCAGATTCGCATCGAGATTCCCGAGCTCGCAACCGTCGAGTCGGCACCCTTTTAGGCGCCGAGCGCGGTGCCCTTGTAGGGGCACGATATATCGTGCCCGGCGCGGATGCTTGGCACGATGTTCGCGATCCATCTCGGCGGCGCTCGGTCGCTGTTTATTTCATGGCGCCATTTTGTGCGGAACAAAGCTGTAACTAACTCGGTGCATTTGAAGGATTCAATGGAGAAAGTGAGCTAGTGGCGGCTTCCGCGATCCGATGGTCCGAGACGTGGCATCTGGCGATCGAGGCGCTGCGCGCCAATCGCGTGCGCGCCGCGCTCACCATGCTCGGTGTCGTGATCGGCAGCGGCTGCATCGTGCTGGTCGTCACCGTGGGGCTTACCGGCCGGACGTTCGTTCGCCACCAGATCGAAGCGGTGGGATCGAACATCGTCTTTGCGTCCCTCGAGCAAGAGAGCGCCTCGCAGGGCGTTGCCTTGAGCGACCGAATTTCCCTGGCCGACCTCAACGCCGTGCGCCAGGAAATCCCCCAGGCCGTGCGCGCGGCGGGCACAAACGATCTTCCGTTGTCCATCGTGGCGGCGGGGAAGACCTGGCCCGTGATGCTCGTGGGCGTGACGCCCGACTTCCAGCAGATTCGCAATCTCATCATCCCGCGCGGCCGCTATTTCGACGACGACGACTTTTCGAGTGTCGGCAAGGTTTGCGTCGTGTCCGAACATTTGGCGCAGATCGCTTTGCCTGGCCAGGACCCGGTCGGGCAAAACATTCATGTCGGCGAGCTAACCTTTACCGTCATCGGCGTCTTCCGCGAGCGCATTGACACGTTTGGCCAGTCGGAAATCCGCACGGACTCTTTGCTCGTCCCGTTTCCGCTGGTCCGCTATTACACAGGCGACTCCTTCGTTGTGACGCTCTACGCACAGGCGGACCGCCCGGAGGACGTTCTGCTGGTCACCGAGAGAGTCGCTCAGACACTGAAAAGCCGCCATCGCCCCGAAGCGGAGTATAGCGTTCAGAATCTTTCGTCCATTCTCGACACGTCGCGCCGCATCTCGTTCGCGCTGACCATCGTTCTATTGCTGGTCGCGTTGCTCGCTCTCCTCATCAGCGGCATCGGCATCATGAACATCATGCTGGTAACCGTCACAGAGCGCACGCGCGAGATCGGGATACGCAAGGCTATCGGCGCTCGCCCGCAGGAAATTCTCTATCAGTTTTTGTTCGAAGCCATACTCATCAGCGGCGTCGGCGCGGTGATCGGCATCCTCGCGGCCGTGGCGATTCCCCTGTTGGTTAATATTTTCGCGCGATTCTTGCCGCTGCCGGCCGGTCTTAGCATTCCGATTTCGTGGCTTTCGGTGGTGTTAGCCTTTATAGTGTCCTGTGCGACGGGCGTGCTCTTCGGATACCTGCCGGCCAGGACGGCCGCCCAGCTTCAGCCTGTGGAATCTCTGCGCTATGAATAGAACCGCCGGGACGAGTGTAGATTCCCGGTGTCGCTTCCTTCGAGGAGTATCGCCACTTGTGCGGAATCGTCGGCTTCACCCATAAGAACTGGTCGCCAGGCGCCGATCGAATTCAGAGCGCCGTGGCTACGCTGTTCCATCGTGGGCCCGACCAACAGGGTGTCTTCCGGTCGAACGTCGTCTCGCTGGGCGCCACGCGGCTTAAAATCATAGACCTCGCTTCCGGCGACCAGCCCATCAAATCAGATAACGGTGACATGGTCATCGTTTTCAATGGCGAAATCTACAATCACGCGGAACTGCGCGTCGAATTGGAAAGACTAGGACACCGATTCCACTCCCGCGCTGATACGGAAACGATTCTGCACGCTTTCCTCGAGTGGGATACCGCCTGTTTTTCCCGGCTGCGCGGAATGTTTGCGGTCGCACTCTGGACCGAATCGAGCCAGCGCCTCGTCCTTGCCCGCGATCGCATGGGCATTAAGCCGCTCTATATCAGTCGCCGCGGAGGGGACCTTTTCTTTGGCTCCGAGCTGAAAGCCATCCTGGTCCACCCGGAAATCGACCGCCGCCTGAGTATGGCGGGGCTCGATTGCTACCTGTCCTTGAACTATGTCCCTTGCCCGTGGACGCTCGTGGACGGCATTGAAAAGCTCCCGCCGGGATGCTGGCTCGAATGGCGAAACGGCCAGGTCCGTTCCGAATCCTACTGGACATTGCCGTTAGTTCCGCCCCAGGAGCGGACGTTTGATTCTGCGAAGGAGGAGTTGGATCATCTCTTGCGGGAAGCGGTGCGCGAGCACCTTCTGTCCGATGTCCCTCTGGGTGTGTGGCTCAGCGGTGGGATCGACTCCTCCACGATCCTGCACTACGCCGCGGAGGCATCCAGTTCCAGACTGAAGTCGCTTTCTATTTCTTTTCGAGGCCGCAGCTTCGACGAATCCAGCTATATCCAGCAGGTCGCCGCCCAATACGGGACCGAGCACGAGCAATTCGACCTCAACGCGGACGCGGATCTTTCCGGAGCGATCGAAGAATTCGCGTACTACTCCGATGAGCCCACTGCGGACGCCGGTGCGTTGCCAGTTTGGTTTCTCTCCAAGATGAGCAAGACGAGGGTGACTGTCACCTTGAGCGGGGAAGGGGCCGACGAAGTCTTCGGCGGCTACCTCACGTATCGGGCGAACCAGTTCGCGCGGCGCATGAGATGCCTGCCTTCCAGTGCGCTGCGACTCGCTCTCGTTGGACTGCGCGCCTGGCCGGTCTCAGACGACAAAATCAGTTTCGAATACAAGCTCAAGCGCTTCCTCGAAGGTTGTTTGATGCCTGCCGATCAGGCCCACGTCTATTGGAACGGGACCTTCTCGTCGGCGCAGAAAGGCGCGCTACTTCACTTGCCGCTCCCCGATGCACTGGATCGAATCCTAGGCGAGCTGCGTGAGCGCTCTCCAGGGGGTGACGGTGTGACCCCCTATCTGTGGTTCGATCAGAAGTACTTTCTGCCGGACGACATCCTCATGAAGGTGGACCGCATGAGCATGGCTCACGCAGTGGAGGTGCGGCCTCCCTTCCTCGATCATCGCATTGTCGAATTCGCAGCGTCGCTGCCCGCGTCTTTCAAAATTCGCGGTTCGCGCCAGAAATTGATTCTCAAGGAATTGATGAGAGGAAAGCTGCCGGCGTCCGTTCTGCAAAAAAAGAAGACCGGACTCGACATCCCCTCCCACGAATGGCTCCGAGGGCCGCTCCGGCCGCTGATGCTCGATGCGCTGGGGAGCGGAATGGCGGACCATGTCGGACTTTTTCAGAAAAGCGTGATTGACGCGTGCGTAAACGATCATCTCGAAAGGCGCGCCAATCTCGGCTATCACCTGTGGGGCTTGATGATTCTCTTCTTATGGATGAGGAAATGGCAGATCCAAACCGAACCGCTTTCCGCACTGAGCCAAAAAGTGACCGAAAGAGTTCTTACCTCTACCTAGCAGTACTGCTTTTTGCCGGCGCCGTGTATCTCGGCTGCATCGTTTCTCCGCCGTCGCTGATGGACGACGTAGACGCCGTGCAGGCGCAGATAGCGCGCAACATGCTCGTGTCCGGAGATTGGGTTACGGCAAGGCTCGACGGACTCACCTACCTCGAGAAACCGCCGCTGATGTATTGGACGATCGCGGCGTCCTACGAGTTGTTCGGAGTCCACGACTGGGCCGCGCGATTGCCGATCGCTCTCTCTGCCGTCGCGCTTTGCTTTCTGACCGCGGCTTTTGGCACTTGGGCTTTTGGAGGGCGCGCCGGCTTTTACGCCGGTTTATGCATGTCCACGTCCATCGGTCTATTTCTCTTCACTCGGATCTTGATCCCGGACGTGATGCAAACTTTCACGATCGCCCTGGCGATTTGGGCGCTCCTGCGAACCCTCGACGAGGAGGAAACTCATCCTCGGTTCTGGGCCATCGTACTGGCTGCCAATCTTGGCGCAGGCCTGCTGCTCAAGAGCCTGATTGGAGTGGTTTTCCCAGCGGCTGTCGGCCTGATCTACCTCCTCGTAACGCGCCAACTTTTCTCCGCCAGAACGTGGAAGCGCCTCCATCCCTTCAGTGGCGCGCTGATTGCCATCCTCATTGCCGCGCCTTGGCACATTCTGGCGACGCTGCGCAATCCGCCGCATTTCGCGTTCACGCTGTATAGTGGCCCGGGCCAGTACCACGGTTTCCTCTGGTTCTTCTTTATCAACGAGCAGCTTCTCCGTTTCCTGAATCTGCGCTACCCGCGCGATTACAACACCGTCCCGCGATTGTCGTTCTGGTTGCTGCACCTGGTTTGGCTATTTCCCTGGAGCGTCTATTTCCCCGCTATCGCGAAACTTTCCTTCAAGCCAGTTGACCGCGCCGGGCAAGTTCGTTTGATTGCGCTCTGCTGGGCAGGCTTCATTCTCGTGTTCTTCACGTTTTCAACGACGCAGGAATACTATTCGATGCCGTGTTATCCGGCCATGGCGCTGCTGCTGAGTTCCGCGATGGCGGCCGGAGGCGACTGGATACGCCGGGGCACGCGCACTCTTTCGGTCCTCGCCGCATGCGCCGCTCTGGCGATCGTTGCCATTTTGATTCACGTGCGGGCCATCCCTGCGCCAGGAGATATTTCGTCGGCGCTCAGCCACCATCACGGCGGTTACACGCTGTCACTTGGCCATATGCAGGATCTGACCTTCGATTCATTTGCGTACCTGCGCCTGCCGCTCGCAATTGCCGGATTCGCGTTTCTCCTTGGCGCCTTGGGGACCTTTCGAGCCGCCGCGCACCGTGCGTTTCTGGCCGCCGCATTGATGATGGTCCTGTTTTTTCATGCTGCGAGGATCGCCATGGTCGTTTTCGATCCGTACCTGTCTTCGCGACCGCTGGCAACTGCGCTGATCCATGCGCCGGAAGGCCCATTGATCGCCGAGGGCCATTACTACGAGTTTTCGTCGGTTTTCTTTTACGCCAACCGCACGGGATTGCTTTTGTCCGGGCGCCGCGTCAATCTCGAGTACGGTTCCTACGCCCCCGGCGCGCCCCAGGTTTTCATTGACGATTCGCAGTTCAAAAGTCTGTGGACGGATCCGGGCCGCTATTATTTCGTTACGCTCCGTTCCGCTTTGCCGCGCTACCAGAACCTGGTCGGGCCGGCCCAATTGAACGTGGTGGTGGAGAGCGGCGGAAAGCTTCTGCTGACCAACCATCCGTTGACTTCTTCTGTTGCGCTATCGAGTCCTCCTGTGCTCGTTCAGAATGATAGGTGACACTCGGTAGAGTGTCGGGATGAGAAGAATCAAGTGGTGTGAGCTTCCCGAGGCCCGCGAGCTGGCGGGCCTCGGGAAGATGCGGAGCCGGCCCGCGCAGGTCCGGCTCCAGTGGA
Organism: Candidatus Acidiferrales bacterium; assembly: GCA_031296075.1. GTDB lineage: Bacteria > Acidobacteriota > Terriglobia > Acidiferrales > UBA7541 > Palsa-295. The sequence goes on along the minus strand of JARLGK010000198.1, from coordinate 96 downwards.
TGCTGTTCTATCTTTTCAATGGCCGGAACGCTCGGCGGACTTGTCGGCACTTTGGAATCAGCCGACAGACGTTTTATTGCTGGAAGCGGCGCTTTG
>JARLGK010000197.1 GCA_031296075.1 Candidatus Acidiferrales bacterium | reverse complement strand
GAGTGAATTCGAAGCGGAACAGGCTGCGCGCAATCAAGCTCCGTCTGAACCGCCGAATAGCGCCTGCGGATCGACCATTTTCCCTGGGTTCATGCGGTTATCCGGATCGAACGCCTGCTTGATCGCGCGCATGGCGTCAAGCCCGGCGCCGTGCTCCTCGCGGAGATACTTTTTCCGGCCAGTTCCGATGCCATGCTCGCCGGTGCACGTGCCGCCCATTTCGAGCGCGCGACGAATAATCTTCTCTTCCAGGATTCGCGCCTCGGCAAGCTCGGCAGGACTTTCAGGATCGAGGATGAAGGACATGTGGAAATTGCCGTCGCCGACGTGGCCCACGACGAGAGCCGGAAAAGGCGCCCCCGCCACATCTTTTTTTGATTCCACGATGCAATCGGCGAGACGGGAAATGGGAACACAGATGTCGGTCGTGAACATTTTCCCGCCCTTGCGAACGGCGATATTTGCGAAATAGGCCTCGTGCCGCATTTTCCAGAGCGTTTCGCGCTCTTCCGGTGAAGTAAACCACCGGAATCCGCGTCCCCTGTGCTCTTCCGAGAGTTTCCGCACCGTTTCCGCCTGCTCGCTGACACTGCGGTCGCTATCGCCATGAAATTCAAAGAACAGAGTTGGCGCCACTGGATAGTTCGTTTTCGAATACCGGTTGCAGGCGTCGATCTGTGCCTCGTCCATCAGCTCGATGCGCGCCACGGTCACGCCGAGCTGAATAGTTTCGATGGCCGTCTCGACGGCATCGCGGATGCTCTCGAAGGTGCAGGTTGCCGCCGCCACGGCCTCCGGCTGCGGATGCAGCCGCAGCGTAACTTCAGTGATCACGCCAAGCGTGCCTTCCGCGCCGACGAACAGATGCGTGAGATCGTAGCCAGCCGCGGATTTGCGCGCGCGTGAACCGGTCTTGATGATCCTGCCATCGGCCAACACAACCGTGAGGGCCATCACGTTTTCGCGCATGGTGCCGTAGCGCACTGCCGTGGTGCCGGAAGCGCGCGTCGAGGTCATTCCTCCGATCGTGGCATCAGCGCCCGGATCGATGAAGAAGGTGAAGCCGGTGTTGGCCAGCGCCTTGACGAGCTGCTTTCGAGGGATCCCCGCTTCGACAGTAGCCTGGAGATCCTCCGCGCTGATGCGCACGACTTTGTTCATCTCGCGCATGTCGATTGTGATTCCGCCGTGAATCGCGTTCACTTGCGCTTCCATGGATGTGCCCGCGCCGAATGGGATCACCGGCACTTGATGCTTCGCGCTGATCTTCATGATCTCGCTGACTTCGGCAGTCGAATTCGGAAAGCAAACAGCGTCGGGCAGCGCGGCGGGATGATACGACTCGCCGTGGCTGTGGTGCTCGCGAACCACCTCTGCCGTAGTCACGCGCTGATCGAGCAGGGATTTCAAATCGCGGATGGCATCCTGCATCCGTTCATGAACGGGCCGGGCCAGATTTGCGGTTGCCATGGTTGCGTCTGTCTCCCTACAACCGGACGGTCACATCGTAGTGCAGTACCGCTCCGGCGCCGTCGAGCACGGGATCAATGCGCAGCACTTGAAACGTGCGGTCTCTCAAATCGTCGACAGTGCGGCTCAGAATGTCGTGCGTCTCGCGCTCAAGCTCTGGCGTCGGCTTCGTGGCGCGCTTTTGTGGCGCGAGCGCGGCGGCATCAAGGCGATAGATGCGCGTCTGGCTGCCGGAATCCTCGGCGATGAACTGCACGCTCGCATTCGTGCCGGCGCCGGATTGCGGCCGGTCGTGGAACCAGCTCCGAGGCGTCGCAAGCACAAACACAACGATCGCCACGACCAGCACGTCGTAGGGCCAGCTCCCGCGGTCGTAGGACCAGAAGATTGTGCGGACGATCGCTCGCCAGAAGGATCGCATCTCAGGAGTGGGCGGCCGAACCGTTCACGACCATGCCGTCGCGCATGTGTAGCACGCGATCACCGTAGGTCGCCGCTTCCGGGTTGTGCGTGATCATCACGATTGTCTGGCCGAGGTCTTTGTTGAGCTGGCGCAACAGCGCGAGGACCGTTTCAGAACTCTTGGTATCGAGATTCCCCGTCGGTTCATCGGCGAGAACGATTTTCGGCTCGCTGATGATGGCACGCGCGAGCGCCACGCGCTGCTGCTCTCCGCCGGAAAGTTCCGAAGGCTTGTGGCGGAGGCGTTCGCTCAGCCCCAGCAGGCTGGCGACGGCTTCGAAGCGGTGCGGATCGAAACCGTTTCCGTGGATGTGCTGCGCGAGCGCGATATTGTGATAGGTGTCGAGCGTCGGCAGCAGGTTAAATCGTTGGAAGACGAAGCCGACTTTGTGGCGGCGCAGCAGCGTACGCGCGGCATCGCTCATTTCCGTCAGATCGTTGCCGTCGAGCAGCACGCGCCCGCTGGTAGCCTGCGCCAGACCGCCGATCACGTGCAACAGCGTGGACTTCCCGCAGCCCGAAGGTCCCATGATCGAAACGAATTCGCCGGGGAGAATGGAAATGCTGACGCCGCGCAGCGCCGGAACTTCCATCCGGCCGGTGCGGTACATTTTCCACAAATTTTCGGTCTTGAGTATCGGCTCCAACGCCTACTCCCCGCGAGCGATCATGCCTGTCAGGATACAAATAGTCTAGCCGCGATATGTGTTTCTGCATAGTGCGGCAGCGGTGGGTATTTCATTCCAGCGACTTATTCGTAGGCGAGTGCTTCGACGGGATCCTTGCGGCTGGCGAGCCATGCGGGATAGGTTGCGCCCAGCAAACCGCCCAGAATGGCGATCAACCCGGCGAGAAATATCCACTTCACGGTGATCAGAATCGGGAGCGACGGAAAAACCTTGAGGAGAATTATACGCGTCAGGTAACTGAGCCCCACACCGGTCACGACTCCCGCAAAACAGAGCAGAGTGGTCTCGCTAAGTATGATCTCGACGATGTAGGTTTTCGAGGCGCCGAGCGATTTCAGCACGCCGATCTCGCGGGTGCGCTCGATGATCGTGGTGTACATGGAAAGAAACGTCACCAGAAATCCGATGGCGACGGCAATACCGATCATGACGTTGATAAAGGCACCGAGTCCCGGCAAGTTCGAGGATGTCATCAGCGAGATATAGTCCTTGAGCGGCCGAACTTCGTAATGGGGCAGCAGCTCGCGGACCTCGTCGGCCGCGGCAGCAGTGTGGTCGGAGCGGTCGCATTTGATAAAGAACACGGAAGCCTTGTCATGGGCGCCCGACATTTCCTGCAGCGTGGACATCAGAACGAACAGCCGCGCCCCCTTGCCGTGCTCGACGATGCCTGCGACATGGAAATCGTGCTCCAGGATGTGTAGCGTCCGCCCCACCTTAATCTTCTTGGCTCTCGCGTATACATCGTCCACCAAAATGTCGTTCGAGTCCCGAAGCTCGGTCCCGTCATGCAAGACGAACCCCCCGGACACGGAGCGAAACGTCTCCGGCTGGATTCCGTAAACGATGTCGAGCCCGTTGACCGAGTTGAACTGCACGAGCACAGGAGCGACGGCCTGCACGTATTCGAGCTGCTGCAGTTTGTCGCCGATCGCGATCGGCATCGGGGCGCCGCTGAACGCCATGAAGATGGACGCCGAAGGAGGCTGGACCATGATGTCCGCACCCACGCCTTCGGTGCGTTTGGCGGAGTCCGAGAGTAGTCCGCTGGTTAGCCCCACAACCATAATGACGAGCGTGACCTCGACGGCCACGGCGATTACCGTGATAAAGGTACGGACTGGCCGGTGCAGGGTGTTCTGCACGATCATGTGCCCGATCAATCTTTAGGCTCCGGTTTCGGTTCCACTGGTTTCATATCTTGGGGCTCCTCGCCCACGTTGACCAGCTCCGCTCCCGGCGGCTGGCGGAGCACAAAGCGGTCGGCGGATATCGTCTCATTGAACACCGCTTTGGTGATACCGATCTGTAGTTTGTAGTCGTTACCAGGCTGGACCAGCACTATCTGCCGGGGATAGTGCACGGCTCCAAACCCATCCCAGTTGCCATATCGAACGTCCGAGGCGAGTTTGCCGCCCGGGTCATACGATTGCCGGCGGGCAACGCTCAAATCGGCGCGGTCAAACCAGACCTTTTGCGCGATCTCCCAGTCGAGATCCGGTGCGTCCGCGCCGGAATTGCCGTTGCGTCGAGTTGCCGTCAGCACGTAATACCGCGAGGTGTCGTCGCTCGCTTCCTCCAGGAGCACCACCGATTGCGCCGGAATCGAATCCCAGAAAATCGCGCCGGTTATATGTTGCGGCCGGAGGTTTTCAATCGGCTTCGCTGAGGGCCGTTCCAGACTCGCCGGGCCGGTCAGGAACTTGTTCTGCGACGGAATAAATATGCGAAACGTCTCCCCGTCGCTTTCCATGTCGAAGATGTTCGTTCCCACCACCGGCGCCTGGCCGATCACGCGAATGCTCGAGGGTTTCTGCGCGAGAATGAATGCCTTGATCTCATGATATTGCTTGATCACGCCCGTATAGGCCGACCCGGCGGTGAGCGTCATCGTGACGGTTCCGTTCAGCGAGGTGACCGCCCCGGCCTGCTCGTTGTAGCGCGCGATGAGTTCCTGCTTAGTCGCGGATTGAAGCCGGACGGGAGGTCCGGATGGCTTGACGACTGTCGTGTGGCTGACGGCGCAGCCTGCGGCCAGCACTGCCGCCATGGCCGCCGAAACTACCGGCAGAAATCTCTGAAGCTTCCGTTTGGGTCGAGTTACCTGCACCAACACAGGAATCTAGCAGCCGTGCTACGGGGTGTCAACGAAGCTGGGAAAATCCGTTGCGGGCCAGTCCTCCACCGAGGATCCGCGAGTTCCCTGTTCCGAGCCTCGTTGCCGGACCCGGATGCTGACGAACCACCCGTCCGGTTTTCAGGAGTTACCTGAGCTGCCGCGGTTGGTTGAGAGCGAAGTGGCTTCCCAATGGTTAATTCGTCACTAGCGATGGAACGCCTGAAATCGGAATGAATAGCCGATACCAATGAAATGATCCACGGAGGCCGGCGACAAGCCCACGCCGAAGTGAAAATCGAGCTGTTGCTGCTTTGCGATCTTTAATGCCGTTCCGATGTGCAGCAAGTGACGCGAACCGCCGCGTTCCGGAAAGTCACCCGCATACTCGACGAACGCATCCCACGGTCCTGTCAGTTGTCGATCCAAAAGAATCGTGGACTCTCCGGTCAGATTCCGCGCGCGGCCCTGAGTGGGCCAGTACATCGAGAGCATTCCGGCCGCCGTCCATTTGGCGGACAGCCCGCGCGACCAGGCCACCTGCAGCCCCCCATCGTACTCGCCGCTGGACACGCCATCGGCGCCGGTCGGAAAACTGAGGAACAGAGTAGCGGACACATCGAATCCGCCCGGCGTGGGGCCGAGTTGTTGTTTTACTCCGATGGCCAAGTCGCCGAATCCCGTACCGCCGTCGCCAGCGGCGTTCAGGTTGTAATAATAGTCCGGCACGGTGAAACGCAGCTCAGTCTTCGTGGCGACACCCAAACGTAGTAGGGTCTCCGGGCCGTCAAAGATGCTCTGCCCCTGGGTGCCGGTTTCGAGGAATCCATTCTCCGCCTGAAGGCTGCCAGAAGGGACGACGACGCTGGAGTTGGTAACTGCGGGGCGATCCGTCGCGATCGGTGCCGAAGCGGCAGTGGTTGCAGTCTGATCTTGGCCCTGCAATGGCGCCAGTGCTACCAAAAGGAAAGCCAGCAGCGCAATCGAAATCCGAGTGAGCATTCAGTGTTGAGCTCCCAAAGAAAAATTCCGCGGCCCGAATGACGCAAGGGAAATCTGCGACCATAAATCCGTGCCTTCGCCTGGCGAACTATTCTGTAAAATTCGTGGGGTCATGTGGGCGTTATCTACCGAGTAAGTGCTCTAGAATCGGTCCTAGTGTCAGCACAGGAAAGAAACTGAGGCCTCCCACAATCAACGCGGTGGCCACTAACAGAACTGCAAATAAAGGTCCGTCGGTAGGAACCGCGTTTCCTACTTCGTCTTTTCGAATCTGTTGAGCGAGGAGTCCGGCCAGTGCAAGCGCAGGAATTGCCAGCCCGAAGCGGCCCATCATCATGGCAACCGCCGTACTGACGTTATAGAAGACCGTGTTCGCACTCAGGCCCGCGAAGGCCTGCCCGTTGTTGGCGAAGCAGGACGAATAGGCATAGAAGATTTCGGTGAGTCCATGCGATCCCTGGTTGACAACCAAGCCCGAAAGTCCAGCTTTCGTGGCGAGAGCGACTGCCGTGAACGGAAGTACCGCAAGTGGGCACGCAAGCGCATAGAGGGCGATGAATTTGGTTTCGAGCGGGCCGATCTTCTTCCCCAGGTACTCGGGCATCCTGCCAATCATCAGCCCAGCTAGAATTATCCCGATGAGCGCCACCATGATAATGCTGTAAATTCCAGTGCCCAGCCCGCCGAAGATGATTTCCCCCAGCAACATATTGACGAGGGGTACCGCGCCACCTAGCGGCATGTAACTGTCATGCATGGAGTTCGTTGAGCCGGTCGCGCCGTTCGAAGTGACGATTGCGGTTAACACAGATGCGCCAATTCCGAAGCGAACTTCCTTGCCCTCCATGTTTCCGCCCGGCTGCCCTTCACTTGCGCGTTGCGAGAGCCCTGGAACGTCGGAGAGTCGTCTATTGCCCGCTTGTTCCGCAACTCCGCACAGCAAGAGCCCCGTCACAAACAGGACCGCCATCACGATAAACAACACCCAGCCCTGCCGAGGCCGGCCGATCATCCTCCCGAAAGTGTTCGTGAATGCCGCCGGGAGCATCACAATCGCCAGCATCTCAAGAAAGTTGCTCAGGGGCGTGGGGTTCTCGTACGGGTGAGCGCCGTTCGCATTGAAGAATCCGCCACCGTTCGTTCCAAGATTCTTGATGATCTCGAGCGCCGCCACCGGGCCCTGGGGGATCGTTTGTTGTCCGCCATCGAGAGTGGCGGCATGGGCGTTGGGGTGCCAATTCATCGGCACGCCTTGCCAGACCAAAAGCAAACTGCCCACTAGAGACAACGGAAGCAGAATCCACAGAAGCGAGCGAGTCAAATCAACCCAGAAGTTGCCAAGCTTTGTGGTTTGCTGGCGCGCGAATCCTCGAATGAATGCCACGCCAACGGCCAGCCCGGAAGCTCCTGCTAAAAAGTTCTGCACGGTCAGGCCGATCATTTGACTCGCGTAGCTGAACGTATTCTCCCCGCCGTAGGCTTGCCATGTGGTCGTTGTCGAGAAACTAACGGCGGTGTTCATCGCCAGGTCGGGAGTCACAGGTGTGGTTTGGTAAGCGGGATAGAACCACGGTAGAAATCTTTGCAGACGCAGGATTCCGTAGAGCACGAGTGTGCCGACAAGCCCGAAAATGATGAATGCCGAGGAGTACTGTTTCCAGTCCATCTCCAAGCCGGGTTCAATTCCGGTCAGCCGGTAGATGATCCGTTCAACGGGGAGTAGCACTCGATCGAGGAAGGTCGGCTGGCCCGCAAATACGCGGGCCATGTAGCCGCCGAGCGACTTTACCAGCACCGCAACGACGACCAAGAAAAATCCGTACTGCAAGAGATTGGGACCGCTCAATGCCGCCCTCGGACACCGATACTACATCAAGAGCTAAGCGTGTTATGCCGGCCGGTCGAGCGCCAAGATTAATGATGCTACCTACCCTACGAGGCGAGCAGCATGACGAAGATGAATGGCGCTAAGAGTCCGAACAGCCCGAAAATCCCGCTGATCAGCATCTCTCTTCGCATTACTGCTTCAGTCTTCGCCAGCCGCTCCTCGCCCGCGTAGTGATTCGACCTAAACGGCCGTAAGCCGGGTTCAGTCTTCTGTGAACCGATTTAGATCAGGTTCGAATCCCCAGCAGATCCTGTTTTAAAGCGCACGAATTCCCGATGAAAATTCACGAAGACATAGATCAGGAACGCGCACGCCGCACCGCCTAGCACGCTGAAAATGATTGCTTCCATCAGAGCCCTCCTCGCACGAGTGGTCCAGTCCGTCGAGCTCGCAGTTACATATCAACCTCCAGTCTACGGGACTGGGCATCAGCAAGGCATAAGGCGTCCGTAAAGTCTTTATTGGGTGACGCTCACCGCTAAGCCACGTATTTTGTGTAAAAACGTCGATGCCAGCCGGAGTAGGCGACGCACGCGGCTAACGTGACCGGCTGACCAAAGGGCAAAACCCATCGGGGAGGTGACCTCAGACAAAAGCGGATGAAACTCGAAAACGCAGGTTCCTGACAGGCTAACTCCTGGTTATTGAACGGTGGCTCGCGGCGCGGTGGGGAGCGGGGATGCATGGTGAGCAACGAGGAGCCAGCGTCCCTCGCGGCGAACAAAAATGTTCGTGGCCTGCACGATCGCTTCGTCGAAACCTTCGGCGAAGGCGGTGGTGACGCGCGCGGTGCAGGCGACCCAGCCGACATCTCCTTCGACGCGCACCCAAAGGCCGCTCAGCGCGACGCGGACGCGCTTGGTGTTCTTGAAAATCCGCGCCCAGCGCTCGCGCACTTCGTCCCAGCCAAGAAGCAGCTCCCAGCCGGGCTGCACGCATTCGACGCGGTCGTCGTGGGCCCAGACGGCTTCCATCTCCGCCATCTTCAGGGATTCAAACGCGGCGTAGAAACGTTGATTCGCGGCGCGAACCGCTTCCTCTTCGGTTGTTGGCTTTTCGCGCGCGGCTGGTTTGGACATGGCGGCAAAAAAGATCGGGAACTTGCGATCGCACAGCCTTCGCATTGCAGCCCGTGCGAAAACTTCCGGCGGGCATTATACCCGACGCCGCAGAGCATGGCGGCACCTTTTCACCGCGCGCGAGCCGGTCGAAGGATTAGGGAAGCAGAGGATCTTCGAGCGAGGCGACTTCGCCGTGCTTGTCCGCGGCGTGAATCTTCCCGGCGGAATCGAGAATGAAGGAGCGTCGGCCCGTCTTGCCGTAGTCCTCGGGCATCGCGGCGAGTTCGAAGGAATCATCGCCGTCCTGCCCTGCGGGAACGATGCGGTAGCGGAATCGGTAGCCCCCGGAGCTGCCGGCGGCAAGGTGTTCGTTCACGAGCGAGGCCTGCTCGGGCGAGATCTCATCCTTGGGCGCGGGACCCAGCTGCGCGAGCGCTTCAGGCAGTTTGCTCCACGCGCGGCGATAGGTCTGGATCGCATCCGCGAGACCGCGTAAATTCGCAATGGCGGCGTCTTCGCGCGCGATCAAGTCTTGAGCGGCCCACTGCTTCGAAAGCTGCGGGATGTCGAGAAGCACCAATCCGAGCGACAGGAGCCTCCAACCGCCGTTCTCACGAATGAGGCCGAAATCCGTGCGCTGTCCGTTGACAGCGGTGACGGGCACGAACGCGAGGTTCTCGCGAGCGCGCACGTCGCCGAAACGGAATTCCGCGGTGCCCGCCGGGGCGACGCACCGGAGCACCGTGTGGTTCTGAGTGTCCGACGAAATCAGTGGCTTACCGGGCTGATCGGAAAGCGACAGGCGCTCGAGAAACGCCGTTCGCTCTTCCGCCGGCAGGGCTCGAAATGCCGCCGCATTGTCGGCGGTGAGATAGCTCGCGAACTGCGTGTCGTTCGCGCGGCATGCAGCCATGATCGCGGCTGAAAGGGCGGCGGCAGGCTCGGACTCCTGACCTTCCTGCGCGAAAGCACTGGCCGCACAAACAAGCGCAATGAGAATGAATCCCGAAAAGGCGGAAGCAACTTTCATCAAGTGTCGGATTTCGTCCGCGCGAGGATGGTTGCCAGGTTTTGCGCAAATTTTGAACGCGGCATCACGTCAATGCATCCCGCAGCACGGGCGCGCTCGGCCAGATCAACCTGGACATGCGAAAGAAACGCAATGATGGGAATCTTCGCGCCACCAGCTTGCAGTCGCTCGAGAGCCTCGAAAGGACCCGAACGCGCGTTCAAATCCACGACGACCAGCCGGGGCGTGGCTTTCGCGATTTCAGCGTCGAGCGCATCGGCCGTGGTGCACGTGCGGACTTCGACGCCGACCTGCTTCGCCGATTCGAGCAGCTTGGCCTGAAAAAAGATGTCGTCGATCAAGGCCACGACCTGGGCCATCGCGTGCGTCTCCTTATTTTCAGCTTTGCGCGCCGGGCGATCTGCGCGGGGACTACTTGCGGCGATAGAACCAGCCTATCGGAAGGCGCTGCGCGCCGTCGCTTTTTGTCGCGGCTAAAGCCGCGACCCACAAAGTGCCGGGAGCGAGGCCGATGGGCAGCCTCACGCCAAGTATTCGCGCCGGGCGTAGCGTTGCTACGCCCCTACAAAGAACAACACGCTACGTGGCACGGACGGCGGAGTAGCGGCCGGAAGTGAGCGCTTCCTCGGAGACCCACATGCCGTGGAAGGTCATGCGGACGCGGTGCGGGAGCTTGACGATGGCGATCGGGCCGGCCTCGACGTTCTGCGCGTCGAGGATGGCGAGGTCGTTGCGGTTCTCAGCCATGCGGTTCACGAGCGCGAGCAGGTAGCCGTCGCCTTCGGGCGAGTTCGGCTTGCGCGGAGCGAACAGCGGCTCCTGCACGCCGGAATTTTCTCCTGGATTCCAGATCTTTGAGCTGCCCGTCTTGTGATCGAACTGGCCGACGCAACCGAATCCGATGTTCCCTGCCCCGGGGGTGTTGGGATCGCGGCAAATGACGTAGCCTTTGCGGTAGGTCCCGTTGCCGTAGTAGCGATCATCGGCGCGAGGCATCTCGCACATCCAATCGTAGAGCTGAGTGGTCTTGTAGTCCTCCGTGTTGCCGGCCAGATCGAAAGTCAACCGTGTGAGATGCGGAATAGCGCTCGAGGCGTCAGGCGGCGTACCGTCGTGATTCGGGAAGAAGAAGAACGAGCTCCCGTGCGAGAGGCAGACGTCGAGGCTGACTTTCGAGCCTTCGGTCGAGCCGTTCATCATGTGTCCGGCGAAGCTCGTGGGCCCGCGGAACCAGCGGACCTCTTCCGCCTTGCCGTAGCGAGGAACGACGGCGACGACCGTCGGGCGGTCGCGATGCCAGGTGTAGAACGGTCCGCCCTTCTTCAGCACTTCCACATCGGTGAGCAACGGGAAGAACGGGAAGATCACGTATTTGTCAGAGATGGCGAAGTCGTGCACCATTCCCGCCCACGGCATATTGAACCAAACCTCGTGCTTGACCTTGCCATCGGGACCGATGACGAAATAGGCGATGTCTGTGGTGCCGTCGCCTTTGGCCTGGTACGCGAAGGTCAGTAGCTCGTTGGTGGTCTGATCGAGATGTGGATGCGCGGACATCCAAACGGATTTGACGGCGCCGTTGTAATCGTACCGGCCGACCGTTTCGAGCGTGTAGGGATTGAGCTCGTACGGCATGTCATCCTCTTTGAGGGCGAGGAGCTTGCCGGCGTGCCAGACGATATTCGTATTCGCGGTGCCGGGATTGCACTGGCGGGCGATGGGATCGCGCGTGTAGCGATTGCGATAGCGGCCAAAAAGCGAGCGGCGGTGTTCGGCCTGCATTTTGAAGCGCTCGGTGCGCACGTAGCGGCTGCGATAGTCCACGTGGCCGTTTTCGAAGCGGAACATGACGACCATGCCTTCGCCATCGATGAAGATGTCGTCGCCGCCCATCGGCGGATACTGGCGATCGGGGCCACAGCGGTAGAGGATGCCGTTCAAATCCTTGGGCACAGCGCCGTAGGTGACCTCGCAATCGCGCAGGTCGGCCTCGAGACGGCTGGGAGCACCGAAGCCCTGGTAAAGCGGAATATCTGGAAAGCGCACTGCGCCTACGGCTGAAAGCTCTTCCAAGTAGATGCTGCCCATGATGGGCTCCTTCTTTGGTTCCCGTCGCGATTGCTTGAGCCGGTTTGTTCGAGGGAATGCTAGTCGCACGGGAAGTTGTTTGTCAACGAGGGACAGGCGCTCGCACGAGAACGCGGGGAATCGAGTCGCGCGAGGGTGAAGAACCGGACCAGGGGACCTCGCAAAAGTGTGTCGGTTAATGCAGGTCCGTTTCGTTTGTTTTGTGTGACTTACAAGGGAAATTACTCGGCATGGTGTGTCGGTTAATTTGTGCGAAAAGGTGCCGACTGCAGACGCCGCGCTGTCAGAGGGACGATCAAAGATTTCGAGAGACCCAAAGTTGGGCGCAGTGGCAGCGATGGGATCTTGCGGGCGTCCTCGTAGTGCCGTCAATTTTTCGTCCTTCGTTCTTCTTTGTTTCTTTATTTTCACTTCTTAGTTTTTGTTTCTGACTGCGGACTTTTTCCGGGGCAAATCGGGGGCATTTGGTCTGCGGTTCGAACATAGCATTTTGCAGGAGGAATTAGAACTGTACGGAAGGGCAGAAAAAGGGAGACCTGCACCAAATTGGTTTGCGCGAGAACCAGGGTTAAAACCCTTGAGGTGGGGCGGTCAAGGTCGCGGGGTTGAAACCCCGCGCTTCCACCGTGGGAAAATCAATTCCTCGGCTGAGACTCGGAGTACGCAGAGTCTCAGTGCTAGCAGAAACCAAAGGCGGGCCGAAGAGCCTCACCTCAACGAGGCGGGGTGAGCTACATGGAACAACGAAACCAGCGCTGGATGTAGGGGGAGGCGCCAAGCATTTACGCCGGGCATGGCATGCCATGCCCCTACAAAACCATCGTGCAATCGAAATTGAGGCGGATCGTATTATCCGAGACAAGGAACTTTGCCGGGCGTAGCGGTGCTACGCCCCTACGAGGAACGGCAAACCGAAATTCGCCGGCGAGACGCCGGCGCTACTAAGAAAAACCTGCCTGAATGGCGACTTACTTAGTGCTTGGGCGTTTCGTGCGCGCCGACGGTTTCGTCGGGCACGTCACCGATGCGGCCTTTAACGCGGTCGTACACGCTGTAGTGGCAGGTTGAACCGAGCGCTTCGTTGTAATAGGTCGAAACGCCGAGCGCGGTGCGGAGTTCTTCGTTGAAGCGGCGCAGGTCGCCGAGTTGTGCGACGCGGATGGGCCACTTTTGGCCTTCGTTGGTAAGGAGAAACTTCTGGTAGCCCGCGTCCCAAAGGCGCGTGAACTGGCCCTGAAGCATGATCGACGGGATGATGGTCATGCGGTAGCCACCGTGCGGTTCCTTGCGAAGCTCCGCGCCGCAGCCATACTTCTCAATGCGGACGACGCCGCCCGAGCTGCGAACCAGAAAACCTTTCGCCGCAAGGGATTCGACCTGAGGCTGAGTGAAGAGCTTGTCGACGTACCACATGGATGTTCAGGATATGAATTCTACTGCCCGTCTGTAAAGGCAAAAATGGCCCCAGGCCGTCTGGTTTTGTTGATGGACTGCCCTTTTGGTGCCGCCGAAGAGAGATTCTTCGACGGCATGACCGGACGTCCCGCAAGAGCGGGACGGAAGAGGTGTTCGGTCATTCCGCTCAGAATGACCGCGTAGCGAAGCGGCACCTCTTCCTTAGCCCCGCCGCATTGCGCGACGGACTCAAACCCGATATAAGGTGTTTCGGCGAATCGCGACAAGGCATCGCGAATAGGCGACAGAATGCTAAGTTCTTGCGCCGGGCATGGCATGCCATGCCCCTACAAAACCATCGTGCAATCGAAGTTGAGGCGGATCGTATTATCCGAGGCAAGGAACTTTGCCGGGCGTAGCGGTGCTACGCCCCTACGAGGAATGGCAAACCGAAATTCGCCGACGAGACGCCGGCGCTACGCAAGAACGGAGGCGGGATGAGATTGGCGCGCGTAACTGCGTTCGTGATTGGGCTGATTGGGGCTGCCGGAGTCTGCGCCGGCGGCGCGATGGCGCAAACAGGAGCGGCGGCGCTGGCGGCGCCCTTCAGCTCCGCTCAGGACAAGCAAGCGAAGCCGGATGGTGGGGCGCTGTTCAAGGAGCACTGTTCGATGTGCCACATCAGCGGCGGGGCGAAGGGCAACGCGGCTCCGGCTATCGAGGTGCTGGGGCAGAAGACGCAGGAAGAAATCCTGCGCGCGCTGGAATCGGGCGCGATGGTGATTTACGGCAACCGGATGGCCGAGGCGGAGCGACGGGCGGTGGCGGCGTTTCTTTCGTCCAATACCTCGAACAGCGCGGCTTTGGCGATGGCAAACCTTTGCGCCACAAAGAAACCGATTACATCCAGTGGCCTGCAAGACCCAGAGAATTGGAGCGGCTGGGGCGTCGACGCCGTGAACTCCCGCTATCAGGCGCACACGTCCATCAGCGCAGATAATGTGGCGGGCCTGAAACTGAAATGGGCGTTCGGAATACCCGATGCGAGCACGGCTTACGGACAACCCACCGTGGTTGGCGGGCGCGTGTTTTTCGGCTCGGGTGACGGTACGGTGTATGCGCTGAGCGCCGAGAGCGGATGCACGATCTGGACCTACCGGGCGGAGACAACCGTACGAACCGCGATCACGGTGGCCGCAGCCGGAGCGAATCGCGCGCTCGCTTATTTTGGGGATGGCGAAGCGAATCTCTACGCGCTCGATGCGGACACCGGGAAACTGGCGTGGAGGGTGAATGTCGGCGGGCATCGCTCGGCGCGGATTACCGGAGCGCCGCAGTTTTACGGCGGGATTTTGTACGTCCCCGTCGCGTCAAACGAGGAGCTGAGCGGCGGCGACCCCGATTATCCCTGCTGTACGTTTCGCGGGAACGTGGTGGCGGTGAACGGCCTGACCGGCGAGCTGATCTGGCGCGGGTATGCGATCACCGAAGTGCCGCATGCGACGGCGAATGGCGAGAGCCACGCGAAATTCCATCCGGCGGGCGCAGCGATCTGGGACACACCTACCATCGACGTGAAACTCGGTAGGCTCTACGTGGGAACGGGCGACGCGTACGTCGATCCGGCGGCGGACGGGACGGACGCGGTTGTCGCTTTCGATTTGGCGACCGGGAAACGGCTTTGGGTGCAGCAGAAAACGCCGAACGATGTGTTCAACTTCGGGTGCCTCGATCCGCGCCACCTCAATTGCCCGCCGCAGATCGGCCCGGACGTGGATTTCGGATCGTCGCCGATCCTGGTGGATCTGGGCGGCGGACATCGCGTGCTGCTCGCCGGGCAGAAGACCGGCGTGATGTACGGACTCGATCCGGATGACGGCGGGAAAGAGCTGTGGCAGGCGCGCGTGGGCAAAGGCAGCGGACTCGGAGGCATCGAGTGGGGCTCGGTGACGGACGGCAGGAATGTTTACGCCGCGAATTCGGATATTTCGACGCTGACTTCGCCGGGAGCGACTCCCCCGCCGCCCGGAGGTCTTGCGGCGATTGATATCCGCACGGGAAAATTGCTGTGGAAGACGATGCCGCCCAAGACGCCGTGCGAGGGCAAGCCGGGATGCAGTGGAGGACAGCTTGCGGCAGTGACGGCGGCGAACGACGTGATCTTTTCGGGCGCGATGGACGGGCACCTGCGCGCGTACGCGGCTGCCGACGGCAAGATCCTCTGGGACTTTGACACCCAGCCAGATTTCAAGACGGTGAATGGAGTCGCGGCGCACGGCGGATCAATGAGCGGCGGCGGGGCGACCGTCTCGGACCGGATGGTGTTTGTGGCGTCCGGCTTCACTGTGACTGCCGGGATGCCGGGAAATGTGGTGCTTGCCTTCGAGCTTCCGCCTCACTAGTCGAGCGTGCTTCCACACGGTGCCTGCTCGCATCCAATGGTGGCCTAGACCCTAAGTCCTTAACCACAGAGGACACAGAGCAGGCACAGAGTTCACGGAGAAAACGAGGCCTCACCGCAGAGACGCAGAGGGCGCAGAGAAGGCCCGGAAAATCTGCTAAACTGAATTGAATTAGCGGGGTACGGCATACATTCCAGCATCAGGCGACGAAGATGACGGCAGCGAACAAGCCGCTTGTGTCGGCAACGGAAACGGCTGCCCAGCCGGGCACAGGTGGACGTGTAGGCCAACGTCTGCTGGAGTGCATCGGCAACACGCCGCTGATCAAGATCGAGAGGACCGCCGCGGAATTCCCGAACGCTGAGATTTGCGCGAAGGCGGAGTGGTTCAATCCGGGCGGTTCGGTGAAGGATCGCGCGGCCTACTCGATGATCCGCGAAGGCGAGCGGCGCGGCGACCTGCGACCGGGCAAAGTGATCCTCGACGCCACGAGCGGAAACACGGGCATCGCCTACGCGATGATCGGCGCGGCGCTGGGCTATCGCGTGAAACTGTGCCTGCCTTCGAGTGCGTCGCCGGAGCGCAAACAGATTCTTGCGGCGTACGGCGTCGAGATCGTCTCGACGCCAGGTGGTGAAGGCACCGATGGCGCGATCCGGCGAGTTCGCGAGATTTACGAAGCGGACCGCGACAAATATTTCTATCCCGATCAATACGGCAATCCGGCGAACCCCGCGGCGCACTATTCGACGACCGCTCCTGAAATTTGGGAACAGACGCACGGTCAGATCACGCATTTTGTCGCCGGGCTAGGCACGAGCGGAACTTTCGTCGGCACCACGCGGCGGCTGAAGGAGCTGAATCCCAAGATTCGGTGCATCAGCTTTCAGCCGGACTCCAGCTTCCACGGGCTCGAGGGGCTCAAGCATATGGCCACGGCGATCGTTCCGCCGATTTACGATGCCAGCCTGGCGGACGAAAATATCGAGGTGCAGACGGAAAACGCGCAGCAGTTGGCGAAGCGTCTCGCCCGCGAAGAAGGCTTGCTGGTGGGCGTCAGCGCGGGCGGCGCTCTGTGGGCGTGCCTGGAAATCGCGCGGCGGCTGAAGCGGGATGAGCGGGCCGTGATCGTGACCGTGTTTCCCGATTCCGGCGAAAAGTATCTGAGCGAACGATTTTGGAGCGAAGAGTGAGCGTGCCACCCTTGAAAGTGCGAGAAGAGATGGTCCGCCGCATCCACGCGCACGGCGTGGAGACGTATCCGCACGAATGCTGCGGCGCGCTCCTGGGGCACGATGGCGAAGGCTCGCGGGAGGTGATTGACCTGCTGCCTCTCGCGAATCGCCGGGACGATTCGCCGCGAAACCGCTTCGAGGTGACGCCCGACGATGTACGGCTGGCGGAGAAGACGGCGCGGGAGAAGAAGCTTGAGCTGATCGGATGGTACCATTCGCATCCGGATGCGCCGGCGCGGCCGAGCGAATACGACCGCGATCACGCCTGGCCGTGGTATAGCTACATCATCGTGAGCGTTCAGAAGGGCGAGCCGCGCGATACCACGTCGTGGCGCCTGCACGACGACCGGGCCGCGTACGACGCCGAAGAGATCGAAACCGTGGGGCATTCCTAGGTAATTCGCTTAAGTCAATTCAAGGACGGCGGGCATCTAATAGCGAGCGCCAAGTTCACGTTAGGGAGGAAAGCGAATGGCAGTTAAGGTGATTATTCCGACGCCGCTGCGGGCGTACGCGGGCAAGCAGGAAAGCGTCGAGGTGCAGGCGGCTACGGTGGGTGAGGCGCTGGCCGCGCTGACGGGCAAGTTCGCGGAGCTCAAGAAGCACCTCTATGCCGACGACGGGCGGCTGCGCAGCTTTGTGAACGTCTACGTGAACGACGAAGACATTCGCTACCTCCAGAAGGACCAGACGGCCGTTAAGGCGGGAGACACGATCAGCATCGTGCCCTCAATCGCCGGCGGCGCGCGCGACTGACGCGACGATCGCGGTAACAGCAGCAACGGGAGATTTTTCGATGGCGACGAAGACGGGAATTCCAACGGGGTCGGCGACAACCAAAACCGCCGCGACGCTTTCAAAACAAGAAGTGATGCGCTACAGCCGCCACCTGATCATGCCTGAGGTGGGCATGGAAGGTCAGCTCAAGATCAAGCAGGCGAAAGTGCTGTGCATCGGCACGGGCGGATTGGGCGCGCCGTTGGGACTCTACCTGGCCGCGGCCGGCGTGGGCCGGATCGGCCTGGTGGATTTTGACGTGGTCGATTCGACCAATCTGCAGCGCCAAGTTCTGTTTGGCACCAGCGACGTTGGACGTCCAAAGACAGAGGCCGCAGCCGATCGCCTGCGGAACCTGAATCCGGAAATCCAGATCGACACTTTCGATACGCACCTGAGCAGCGCAAACGCGCTCGAGTTATTCAACGACTACGACATCATCGTGGACGGAACGGACAACTTTCCGACGCGCTACCTGGTGAACGACGCGTGCGTGATAACCGGCAAGCCCAATGTGTATGGCTCGATCTTCCGCTTCGAGGGACAGATCACTGTATTCGGCTATCCGGGTGGCCCTTGCTACCGCTGCCTCTATCCCGAACCGCCTCCGCCGGGCCTGGTGCCTTCGTGCGCTGAAGGCGGCGTGCTCGGCGTGCTGCCGGGAATCGTCGGCACGATTCAGGCAGCCGAGACACTCAAGCTCATCATCGGGAAGGGCGAACCCTTAATTGGCCGCCTGCTGCTGTTCGACGCGTTAGCGATGAAATTCCGCGAGTTGAAGCTGCGGAAGAATCCGGAATGCTCCGTCTGCAGCGAACATCCGACCTTGACTAAACTGATCGACTACGCCGAATTCTGCGGCATACGCGGCGAGGAGGGTCCCACTACCGTGACGAATGTTCCGGAAATCACTTCGCGCGAGTTGAAGACGCGGCTCGACCGCGGTGACGACATTTACATTCTCGACGTGCGCGAGGTCCACGAGTACCAGATCTGCAACCTGAACGGGCATCTGATCCCGCTCGGCGAACTCTCGCGGCGGGTGCACGAGCTCGATAGCTCGCGCGAAATCGTGGCGCACTGCAAATCGGGAAAACGCTCGGCCCAGGCGGTCGAATTCCTGCGTGGCGCGGGCTTCAAAAAGATCTCGAACTTAAAAGGTGGTATTGTGGCTTGGTCGGACGAGGTGGATCCGAACGTGCCGAAGTATTAGGCTTGGATGGACGCCGACCCTCCAGGGCTAACGCCCGGGAAGGGGCGCCGACATTTCGTGGGGTTGAAACCCCACGCTTCCACCTTATCGGAGGAATGAATGGCTGCGACTACGATTACGGTCCGTACCGATGGTTCGATTCGAGTCGAAGGAGACTTCGAAGTGGTGGATCAGGACGGCAAGGTATTCGGCCTGGCTGGTCGTACCAAGATCGGTCTTTGCCGCTGCGGACACTCCGAGAACAAGCCATTCTGCGATGGCGCCCACAAGAAAGTGAACTTCCAGAGCGTCATCCAGGCCTTTGATCTGCCGGCTATCCCACCCCCGCCGCCCCCCAAGGCCTAGCTCTGCCTCTAGGTAAGATTCTCTCGTGTCGGTAACTTTTCCACCCCGCGTGAGACGGGCTGTGTATCCTTTTGCGACTCGCTTGTTGCTCGCCCGGCAAACTCCATGGGAAATAGTATAGTTAGAGGGCACCTCTCACAGCTGCAAAACGGTACAGTAGTTGCTATTTAACTGTGGGGATTCGTTTGTGTTCTGGGGGTAGTGTGGGGCATCTGGGCAAATCTTGGGGACGCTACCGCATTGGCTTTGTCCTGCTCGGGACAATTGCCGTGGTGGGGTTCTGCGCGCTTTTGTGGGCTCTCCGTAATTCTATGTACGTATGCGACCCACTCTTCGACGCCTACCTCGAAATGGCGGGCAGCCTGATTGCCTTCACGTTTGCCGCCAATGCCATGGTGCGATTTCGAGGTACGCATGATCGAATTTCGCTGATTCTGGCCTTCGGGTTTGTGCTCGCGGGACTCATCGAAGCGGGTAGCAGCATGGCGTTCTATCGCGGCGTACTTGTGACTCCCACCTTTGGGACCGAGATATCACTCGGGTGGCTGGCGGGGAGGACGCTGCTAGGAGTGTTGCTGCTGGCCGCGCTGATCGTCGAACGGCGAATCCCGGTATCGCGCGATCCCGGAAAAGAAATCGCGGGCGTGACGCTGATCGTCGGTGCTGTGGCGTATCTGACGAGCGTCTTCTATTTTATGCTGCCGCGCGCGCCCAAGATTCATCCCGGCGCTTTGGTGCCGCGCGGATGGGACCTGCTTCCTGCCGTAATCTACATCGTCGCGGCGGTGGGATACGGCTGGCGGCTGAGGCGCGCGAGCGCCGCGCTGGACCGGGCGCTGTTCATCGCCGCCGCCCTGAACGTGATCTGCCACGTCACGATGAGCCAGTCGCAGCGGGTACTCGACGCACCCTACACGCTGGCGCACGCGCTGATGGTCTTGAGTTATGTGGTTGTCCTGTGCGGAACGCTGCTCGACAACGCCCAGCTCTTCGACCAGGTAAGCCGGCTGGCGGCTTCCGATTCGCTTACCGGCCTTGCGAATCATCGCCGCCTGCTCGAAGCCCTGGACAACGAAATCCAGCGATCCCGCCGTACGGGGCGACAATTCGCGGTGTTGCTCTTCGATCTCGATGGCCTGAAAAAGATCAACGACAAGTATGGCCACCTGACGGGAAGCCGAGCCATCAAGCGCCTGGGGACCGTGCTGCGGAACAGCAGCCGAACAATTGACACGCCGGCGCGCTACGGCGGCGATGAGTTTGCCCTTGTGCTGCCCGAAGCCGGCGCCCGCGAAGGCGAGCAAGCCGCCGGGCGCATCTGCGAACAGCTCGCACAGGATGGCCAGGAGCCGTTCGTTTCGGTCAGTGTCGGTCAGGCCGTATATCCGACGGACGGAACCTCCATCGAACAACTGCTTGGCGCGGCTGATTTGGCGCTCTACAAGATGAAGAGGCGCGGCACCGTTAAATCGCACCTGCGGCATTTAGCAGCCTGCTTATGACGAAAAAAGGGGGACATAAGACATGCGGCTTGGGATAGGGGGCCCCAAGACGTTTGACGCCGTGCGTTGCGAAACGCGGGTTCCCATGGAAGTCGGAGTGCACATCAGCGGTCACGGCGCGCTTCCGGGCACGGAAACCACCTTCACGGAAAATATAAGTTCGCGCGGGGCGCGCGTGCTGAGCACTCGCCGTTGGAAGATCAATGACCGGATGATGGTGACAGCGTTCGCGGGTTCTTTTCAGTGCGTCGCCCGCGTCGCGTATTGCCACACCGTGCCGCAAGCTGGTTTCGCCGTAGGTTTGGAGTTCGTCGAGCCCAGCGGAGGCTGGATCGTGGGCAGCGGGTTCCCGCGCTAATCGTCGTGGAAATGGGCGGGTTTGCGAACCGCGATGGCTTCGTGGCGACCGCTTACTGCACAAACCCGACTTTGGGCTCAGCGTCCGGACCCGGACCTTCCGGCAACGTCCCGAATTGAGCCTCGTATCGGGCCACGTTCTCCTGCAACGCGCGCAACAGCCGCTTGGCGTGGCGCGGATTCAATATCAAGCTCGCCACCAACTTCCCCTGCGCGACGGTGGGAAACATATAAACAAAGTTCAGCGTGAACTCCTCGGCGTTGTGGTGAACGACCACGAGGTTCGAGTACTGGCCGAGCAATTCCTTCTCATCGGCCTTGATCTGCGCTTGCTGCTGCTTCGGCGCTTCAGCCATCGGCCTCTCCTCCCGCTGCGAACCGCTGCCACTTCGTTTTCCGGTAACGTGCCGTTCACTATAGCAGAGACATAAATGACCTCACGGTGCTTTTTATGCATCACGGCTGCGATGCGTGGTTGACGTTCGCCAATGTTAAGCGTAGTTTATATAAGAAGTTTAGCGCAGTTAACCTATGTCCATCCGGAAAAAGGATTCGGAAGCACCCTCTTTCGGTTCGGCGCATCCGACGACGGAAATTGCCTCCGCGTCCCCCGTTGCCCGCGACTTAGCCGGCCTTTTGACACATGAGGATGTGGATCGCGCCCGGGACCGCTGGCGAGTCAGGCGGGCTCGATGGAAAGGACGCGGAGCGAAGAGATTTGGAGGGCTTCGGGTGCTCTGGCTGCTGGTCGGGCCCGGCGTGCTGGTTTTTCTTGGCGAGAACGACGCCCCGAGCATGCTTTCTTACTCGGCGACAGGGGCCCGATTCGGCGTCGGATTTTTTATCCCGTTTGTCGTGCTCACGTTCTTGATGGGCCTTGTCGTGCAAGAGATGACTGTCCGGCTGGGCGCCGTCACGCATCGGGGGCACGCCGAACTGATCTTCGACCGTTTCGGAAGATTCTGGGGATTCTTCTCGATGGGCGATTTGGTCCTGGGGAATTTTCTGACGCTCATCACGGAATTCATCGGCATTCGCGCCGGCCTGGGTTTTTTCGGCGTTCGACCGGTGATTGCAGTGGGCGTGGGGTTGGTTGTCGTGATGGCCGCGATTACCACCGGACGATATTGGACCTGGGAACGAATCACGCTGGGCCTGGCGATCTTCAACGGTCTCTTCATTCCGGCCGCCATCCTGGCGCATCCGGATTGGTCCGCGGTGGGTCACGCCATGCTGACCTGGACGCCGCTACCGAAAGGAAGCGGATCGGAGATTCTGCTGCTGATTCTTGCGGATATCGGCGCGACGGTTACGCCCTGGATGATTTTTTTCCAGCAGAGTGCGGTTGTGGATAAAGGCATGCAGCCGCGCGACATTAATGCCGGGCGGTTTGATACGCTTCTCGGCAGCGTGCTGGCCGCTGTGTTCGCGATCGCCGCCATTCTCGCCACGGTTCCGCTTTTTCATCACGGTATTGACGCTTCTCAATTCCAGGCAGCCCAGTTCGCCGAGGCGATCGATCCGTGGATTGGGCATACGGGCGCCGCACTTTTCGCACTCGGTATTTTCGAGGCCGGAATCGTGGCTGCCATCGCGATTTCGACGTCCTCGGCTTACGCATTCGGCGAAGTCATGCAAACGGGTCACAGCCTCAACCGGCCTGTGCGCGACGCCTGGCCATTCTACTCGACGTTGCTTGGCTCCGCATGCGCCGCGGCGGGTCTCGTGCTGATTCCCCGCGCTCCGCTCGAGTTTGTCGTGCTCACTGTGAATGTGATAGCCGTACTCGCCATGCCTCCGGCGCTCGCTTTCCTGATGCTTTTGGTCAATGATCGAGACATCATGGGAGAATATGTGAACGGTTTCTGGGGAAATGCCGCGGGGATTACGGTTACCGTTCTCTTGATCTGCGTCGGCATTGGATTCGGTCTCGCGACGGTTTTTCCGCGTTTACTGGGTGGCTAGATTTGCGAAAAGTTCAAGACGATCTTCTGGAGTTTCAATTGCTGCGGCTGGTCGGAGGTCGCTGATATGAAATCTGGCAGCGGCGATTTCGTAGAAGCCTCGCAAGGTGTGGATCCCGTCGCGGGCGCCACGGTGAAGCCGGATCTTGAAGATCCGCGCGTGGTTCTGTCGCTGCTGGAAACGGACCAGGTCGTCGCCGCCAAACAGAAAACTCGGTTTGGCCGAAAAGAACTTTCGCTTGGCGTGCGGGTGCTGCTCTGGGGAATGCGTATCTATGTCGTGGTCATGTTGGTGCTCGTCGTGATTTCGGTATTTCGCGCCCTCCATCCAATGCACTGAATCGTGCGCCTCGTGAAGACATCCGCGATTTATCGCTTCGAGGACAGGATCTTTTCTGGGAAATCCTGATCGGCTGTGGGAAAATTCCCTTCGTAGCCACACCTCCCATCGGCGACACGCGGGGTACCGGAAGAACTTGTGCAACCCAGCCAACACAAATCAAGAATTCGACCGCTTGGAATATTGGCTTTGCTTGTGGTCCTGGGGGCGGGCTTGGCGACCGCGATCAATACGGCCAAGAATTGGAACGCAACGGCGGCCGCGCGGAGACTCAAGAACCCGGTGCCGCCGACGGACGATGCCATCGCCGCCGGCCGGCAGGTATACGGAGAACACTGCCGGAGCTGCCACGGAGAGAAGGGCGACGGAAGAGGCCAAAAAGCCGCCGAGCTTTCCGTCGCGCCCGGTGATTTCACCGACGCGCCGGCCATGCGCCGCCGAACCGATGGCGAACTCTTCTGGCAAATCACCCGGGGGCGGCTTCCCATTCCGGCCTTCGCGGACAAACTGAGCGACCAAGAGCGCTGGCAGGTGGTCGACTACATACGCGCCTTTGCCGACAAGCCGTCCGGCACTTCGTCCGCCGCTCCGCTTACTTCACTGCTGCAAGCGCCTCGGAAACTTCCTTCATGTCCGGCACCGTCGGGATGTCATAGTTTTTGAACCAGGCGAGCTTTCCGGCGCGGTCCACGATGGCGATCGCGCGCCCGGTGATCCCCTTGTCGGCGAGATAGACGCCGAATTTATCGGCGACAGCTCCGCGGGGTTGAAAATCGGCGAGCAGCGAATAGTGGATGCCCATTTTCTCTGCAAAGGCTTTGTGCGACCAGACGCTGTCCACGCTGAGGCCGAGCACAATTGCATCGAGCTGCTCGAATCGCTTCATATCGTTCACGAAGCAAGCGTGTTCATTCGTGCAGATGGGGCTCCAATCGAGCGGGTAGAACACGATCACGACGTTCTTTTTGCCCTGGAAATCCGAGAGCTTCACGTCCTTCTGATTCTGATCCTTCAACGAAAAATCCGGAGCCGCAGCCCCAACGGAAAGTGCCATGTCCATCCTCCTGGTTCGCTATCGCGAGTGGTTTTTCAGATCAACTCGATCGGTTCGCTTCGGGCAATGATGATAGCCGAACCCGGCCCGGCCGACAAATTACGCGTCAATGAATCAAAGGGGATCTTGCCGACCAAAAAGAAAAAGCCTTCCCGGTTTCAGCCGGAAAGGCTTTTTGAAATTCACGACTGCGCAACTCGCTACGGTTTCGGGGTAGCAGGAGTGGCGGGTTTCGGCGCGGGTCTGCCGGGCGTCGCGGTGGTGGCAGCCTTCACCGGATAGCTCTGGTCGTAGAGGCGGATAATATCCTGCGTGACGTCGATCTGGTTCGCCGCGTACAGAACCGGACTCTGCTGCGAGGAAGTGTCCAAGATGATCGAGTACCCGTTTTCCTTCGAATATTTATTCAATACGTCAACAAGCTTCCGCCCGATTCGGTTCACGACGTCTTGCTGAGCATCGTTGGTGTCATCTTGAAATTCCTGTTGTTTCCGCTGGAACGCGCGACTCAACTGGTCGCCTTCACGCGCCAGCCGGGCCTTTTCTTCATCGCTCAAGGTTGACTGGCCGGTCTGCAGCCTGTTCCGAAGCTCTTCGATCTGCTTTTGCAGGTTTTGAAGCTCGGTCGTCCTCGGTGCAAACTGCGACTGCAATTCAGCCGCGGCCTG
Organism: Candidatus Acidiferrales bacterium; assembly: GCA_031296075.1. Lineage (GTDB taxonomy): Bacteria > Acidobacteriota > Terriglobia > Acidiferrales > UBA7541 > Palsa-295. Next base: position 8,831 of record JARLGK010000197.1, on the reverse strand, counting down.
TTTGCCCTCCGCCGTGCTGGCAATGGCTGCCTGAACGCTGAGAACCCCTACCTTTGCCGACGCCGGCGCGCCTGCGCTGCTGGCCTGCGCCCAGACCGCGGGCGTCATCAAAAGGGCTGCTAAAACCGGGACTACCGCTCGAATCTTCATTCTCACTCCTCGTTGAAACGTAGTCAGAGTATTGTGATAAGCGCGAATCGCGGATTATAACTTCGATCTGCGAGCATGGTCAATCGGATTCGGTCAGTGACGTTTCGCGAAGCCCCGCGCTGAATACTTCGCGGCCGCGACCAGCAGAACTCTCTTCCCCGCTCGCCAATACATTCCGATGCGCTGCTCCCAAGCTCGGTTGGCCGCATGTCGACCGGGCCACCTCAGTGCGGCAGCGGAACAAGAAGCACGCGATTATTGTCCGGGTCCACAAGGACTGCCAGACCCAGCTTCGGATCAATGGCGACGGCGTTCGGGCCGAGCACGAGCGATGACGTCTGCGCTCCTCCCAATCCGAGCACCGCGCGGACCTGAGGCACCGAACACGCGGGAGCGGGCACGGTCGGCGGGCAGGCGTAGTCGAGCACGGACATGACGTGGCTTCCGGCATTGACCGTGACGAGAGAGCTCGTCTGGAAATCGTAGTCGACGGACGTCGGGGCAATGCCCACGCTGACATTCGACGACGTCAACGTCGCCGGATTGGTGATGACGATGTTGTTCACCAGGCTATTCACTGTCAGAAACACCTGGTTGACGGGGTCGAACACAACGCCGCTTGGATTCTGAAGCGAACTGACTCGCCCGACAATCCCATCCGTTGCCATGGAGACAATATCCAGGCTGCTCGTCGAGGAAGCCGTTGCAACGGCCGCGAAGTTCAGCGTTGGGTCCACTGCGACCGCGACGGGCCCCTGATCCACAGAGGGAGAAGCCCCGAGGGCTACCGCGACCTGCGGCGTTGTCGTCGTCGAACGTGTCACGGACAGGAAATCGAGATTGCCCGTGCTGAAAACAGTGCCCGCGTTCGTGGTGGCCACCGCCGCGGTCGCCGTATCCTGGTTGAAAGCCACACCGGCCGGTCCCGAGCACGTCGCGCAGAGAGCCACGTCCGGTATCGGCGTAGCCGGAGTTGAGGTCAGGTCAATGGCGGTTACCTTGTTACTGCCATTGTCGGTCACCATCGCCACACCCAGCCGCGGAATCACGGCGACTCCTTCCGGCGTCGTCCCGACGGGAATCGGCTGCCCCACAATTCCGGTGTCCCCCAGCGATTCAGGCGAGAAATCCGGAATTACCGGTGTGAGCGAAACCAGCGAGGCGGTGTCGTCCAGGGAATTCGTGACGACCGCTAGATCGCGGTCTGTATCCACTGCCACGCCGACCGGAGAATTTCCGACTGGAACCGCCTGGATGACGGTGAGATCGGTGATGTTGGAAACAGTACTCGGCAGATTCTCGACTTGTACGATATAGCGATGGGCGGCGCTCAGCATTGAGCCCGGCACCGTCGCCACGATTTGGCGGCTGCTCACAACCGTCACGGTCGCAAGCGGCGATCCGTCGAGCAATACCTCCGAGCCGCCGTTAAAGCCAGCGCCCGTGATCGTCAGCGGCAGGTCGGCTGTTCCGGACCCCCCGAACGCGACCGCTGGGCTGGCCTCCAGAATCTGCGGCGAGGTAGGCGCGGGACCGAGCGAAACAATGCCGACATTGTTGGCCGACTGGTTCACGATGACGGCTTCATTGCTGGCGGGATCCACCGCGACCGCGATCGGCGTGCCGCCCACACCTACCGAAGTGAGTATCACGCCGCTTTGCAGATCGGCGACAAAGGCCTCCGCGCCACCCATCGCGGATTGCTGCACCGCAATCCCGACGTTCTCGAGCGGATTCACCGCCGAGGCTACTAGTTTTGCGGTCGGCAGAATCGACCCACCAGAGGTAAAAGTGACAGGAGTGACGCCATCGTTCAGAAGGCTGAACTCCGTCATCGTCTGAGCTGACGGATCGGTCAACAACGCTTGATGGGTTTCCGAGTTGATGCCGACGCCCTGCATGGTCGAAGAGATAGACAAGCTCCCGATGAGTTCCGATAACCGCCCGACATCACCCGGGATCGCGGCCCGGCCGAGATCCACCAGCGCGATCGTTCCCGTGCCTCCGGGCGTGACCATCGCCCAATTCAACCGCGGATCGATCGCCACGGCGGGGTTAACTCCGGTTCCGTAAGGCGTGATGCCTCCGGTAACGGTGGAGACCGGGCAAGGCGGAGCCGCGCAGCCGGCCGCGACGTTTGCATCGGCCAAATTCAGAATCGTTCCGACGTTGGTGGATTGATTCGCCACGAAGGCTCGATGGGTCAGCGAATTGACGCCGATCGAGAATGGCACCGTGCCAAGCGGAATGATCCCGGGCTCATAGCTGTTCAGTGAAACCGTTTTCAGGAACGCAGGCGGTTTCGCGCTCAGGTCGATCACGGAGATACTATTTTCGCCGCTGTTCACGACGAATGCTTGGTGGTCCGACAACAAATCGTCCACTCCGACTCCGGTGGGCTGCGAACCGACATTGATCGTGGCGATGACCGTGTTTGCGGTCGGAGCCACGAGCGAAATGATCGAGACGTTATTCGTGGACTGGTTCGCGACTACCGCATACCCGTCGGCATAGTCAATGGCCACGGCGGATGGACTCGAACCCACGGCGATTAACGGATTTGGCGCGCCTGAAATCGAGCTGGCTTCCGGTACGACCGCCAGATTAATCCCAGTAATCGAGGGTGCGCCAGGCGTAGAAGCGTCGCTGTTCTGGACGATGAGCGGATAGAGCCCGGGCACAAGCAGGGTCGGGTCCTGAACGGAAACCGTCAAATGCCGGCTGTCCACGAATGTCGTGCAGACCTGGCCCCCTCCGCCGCACCCGATTCCGTCGAATGTTGCTGTCGTCTTGTTGCCGGGGACAAAATAGCCGCCCGTCAGACTTACGCTTACGCTCACGCCGGTGTTGGATAGCGGCACACTATCCGGTGTCGAGGCAATCAGCGCCGGCCGCACGGGATCTACGTGCAGCGTCTGAGTCCCGCTACTGTTCAAGCCATCTTGCGACCTTACCTCGATGCCGATGTCTCCGGCTTGCGTCAATTCCGCCGCGGGAATGGTGGCGCGGACGAGCGCACCGCCGCCGATAAAAGTTAGATTCGTGGCCGGAAGAGCCACACCGTTCACGAAAACCTGGCTCGTCGTGAAGAAGTTGGTGCCCGTCAGATACACGTCCTGCTGCGCGGAGCCTTGCGCGGCGACCGTTGGTTCGAGCGGATTCGCGGGCGCAAACGCCGGAGCATTGCCGCTTCCGACCGTGACTGTCGCCGACCCCTGATGCGTCGGATCAGCGCCGGATTGCGCCGTCACGGTCACCGGTCCGGGAGAAGTCAACGGGGCGAAGTATTCCCCGGGGGCACTCCCCATCGTGCAAGGCGAGCCTACGGCTGAGGACGGGCAAACGAAGCCGTCGGTGGCGTTTCCGCCGGGAATATTGTCCACCAGCCAAACGACGGCCGTGTTCGCCGTGCCGTTGACGGTCGCCGTGAATTGAAAGTGCTCACCCGGACCCATCGAAGCGGTTGGCGGAGTAACCTGGACCGTTATCCCGGAATCAATCGTCACCGTAAAGGTGGCAAACGCATTCGACTTGATGCAGCTCGTGGCCACGATCAGAAAGGTGGCTGGATTGGGGACTGTCGGCGGCGCCGCGTACAGACCATTAAGGGTGATTGTTCCGAAACCGCTGATCGGGTTGGAAACCGCCGGTATCGTGCATCCCGTCGGGCCCTGACCCGCAATACAATTGGTCGGCGGGATCGTGGTCGAAGGCGTTGCAGGCGGTTCGCAAATTTGCCAGAACACTGCGGAACTCGACGCGCCAGTAACGTTTGAGGCGAATTGCGCCGTGCGATTCACGAGCACGGTCAGGGGAGACAGCCCTGGTCCTGTAATCGCGACCCCGACCGGCGTGGAGTTCCCACCGCAACCCGACACCACCACCATGAGGAGCCCAAGCGCTCCCACTCTCCACGCTCTCATTTGCTTCCCTCCGGCCATCTCCGCTCGATTCTTCACGCCCGCTGGGCAACAACTACTTTCGCGCAACTCCCCTTGCATCTCCGGCCGATTTTCTAGAACGTGCGGCTCACGGCAAACCGCAGAGTCGTCTTCGGTTCGAACAGGCCCGGCGGGATTGTCTGCGAGGACTGCGTATGGATCAAGAAATCTTGCAGCGCCGGTACGATCTGCGTGTCGTACACGCCCAACTGCTTCAAACTATCTCGCTCGGCCGGCGGCACAAAGAAGGCTCCGAGCGGCGGCGTAATCGTCTGGCTCAAGCGCAGGTAATTGTACGCGTAATAGATGCGAAACGGCGCCTGGATGATAGGAATTTGGATGTCAATCTCGATTCCCGCCGAGGTGTGCGGCCTGAACTCGGTGCCCGCAGCGATCGGCAAATTGTTCGGTACGTTCACGCACGGAGCGCCAATCGGTTGGCACGGGAAATCAGGATTCGGATACTGTTGCCGCAGGGAACTAATGGCCGAGGGATCGAGCTGCAGTTGCGATTTCCGCAAAATTCCATTCACCGCGAAATCGTGGAACAAGCTCAAAGTCACGTAGGATTTCACAAGCGGGATTCGGTATTCCAGGTTCGACACGAACTTCAAATCGCCCCCGGGACGCGTGGGTATGAACTCCAGCACGTTGACTGGGATGCTCTCCGCAGTCGGAACTCCGTTGGGACCCAGGTTGTGCGGATTGAAGAAGGTGACGTTCGTCGTCGTCGAAAACGGAATGAACACGAAAGGCGAAATCGTATAAAAGTCGAATCCCCGGACGTCCTGTTCGCCTCCAGCGTAGAACCGGGAATTCGGCGGTACTTCCTTTCCGCCGTAGCCCGTGATCATGCTGCCGTTCAGATGAAGCGCAATCACGTTCCTATGGCGATGGTGAGGGCGAAAATACGACATGTCGAACACGTTGCTAAACGTGTTGACGTTCCCCCCCAGCGGGCCGCCCACGAAGCTCCCACCGTACGAAAAGCTTTTCCCGTGCGTCGGATTGACCGGGCTGTCCACGGTGTTGTAACTGAGAGTCGGAGTGATTTGGCTCTGCCGGATTCCATTGAGCGCCGACGGACCCGCCAGACTCGTAAACTTGGTGAACTCGAAAAGAAGAGTCGCCGACTGGCTGAAGGGCGTGATGTCCGTCGTGGACCAGCCATAACTTAGGCCCAGGCGCGTGAACGACAGCCGGCGCAGCGGATAGCTGGCAAAAATCGTAAAGCCCTTCGAGTCCGTGTTGTAGTTCTCCTGGAGCGCGGGATCGATCGCGACTTGCTGCCCCACCAGGATTCCTTCTTGGCGCGCGGTGTTGTAATCGTACTTTTGCGAGAAAATCGTGAAGCCCGTCGAGATGGGCCGGTCGAATAGATACGGCTCCGTGAATCCGAAATTGATGCTGCGCTGGATATCGCCAATCTGCGCCGAAAGCGTGAGCGTTTCGCCCAGTCCGAGAAAGTTGTTCGTCTGATACGAGAAGCCCACGAAACTCCCCGAAAGCCCGCTGACGCCGCCCGAGAAACTGACGGACTGCTTGCCTTTCTCCTTCACCTTCAGCTTGATGTCCACCGTGCCGGCCTTCACGTTCTTCTTCAGCTCCGCGTTTTCCGGCTTGATGGGGTCGAAGTATCCGAGCTGATTCAGTCGCAGAAGGCTCAATTCCCAGTAGCGGTTGTTGAAGACCTGGCCTTCGTCCAGCAGAAGCTCGCGTCGGATCACTTTGTCGCGCGTCGTCGTGTTGCCGGAAAATTCGATCCGGCGGACGAAAAATTGCTTTTGCTGGTCGAATTGAAGCGTCAGGTTCACCACTTTCTTCGCATCGTTCACATCGAACTCGGGCTCGGCCGTGAAGTCAATGTAGCCGTATTCGCCATACAGCTTGCGAAAACTGTCGAGCGATTTGCGGATCCTGTCTGCGTCGAAAATGTCGCCTTCCTTCAACGGAAACGCCCGCTGCAGCAGTTCCGGTTTGAAGATCAGCCCCTGATCGGGATCGGAGCTGCGGAAAGCGAGTTTGCCCATGCGATACTGCTCGCCTTCTGAGACCGAAATCACGATGTTGGTGGCCTTGCCGTTCCGGTTTCCAATAAGGGGCAGCCCGCCGGAAACATCCACCGTCTTCAATTCCTTCACGTCCACCACGACCTTGAAATAGCCGTTGTCCTGATACAGGCCCCGGACGCCGACTTCGAGGTCCTCATCCAGCTTCGGCCGGTCGAACGTCTTACTCATCACGGGAATGTAAGTGATGCCGAGCGGAACCCCGTACGGCCGGTCGTTCCTCATCGTGCGGATAATTTTCCTGCTCGAGAACGCCTTGTTCCCGACCACGGAGATGTTTCCGACTTTCACCTTCGGGCCTTCATCAATATTGAAAACCAATTTGACGGCGTTGGAGGCGGCAATGCGCTCGTACGTGGGCTTGACCGTGGCGAACTGGCGGCCGTGCGCCGCCAGCAGGCTTTTCAGCACGACTTCAGCGCGCTTGATTTTTGTCGGGTCGAACTGGCTTTCCACGGTGAGCCCGACTTTCTTCTGCTTGAACGCATCCAGAATGTCGGATTCCGTGATGGACTTGTTGCCCTTGTACTCGATCCGGCGGATGATCGGCCGCTCCGAGACGTGGAACACCACGATTTTCCCGTTCGGCTGGTTGGGATCGTCTTCCGTTTCGAGCCGGATGTCTTCGAAGAACTGCGTGTTCCAGAGCGCCTGAAAATCGCGGCGAACTGCGTCCAGAGTGTAGGGATCACCCACGCGCGAAAAAATGCGCGCGAGCAGCGTATCGCGCTGGACGCGGCGGTTCCCGTCAAATTCGATGCGGGTGATGACGTATTGCGGTCCGCCGGGTTCCGGCGCCCGTTGAGCCCAAAGGGATTGACCGGAAGCGAGGGGTAGCAAGCACACAACGACCAGAATTCCGCATGCGCAAAGAGATAGTTTCGTGCTGGCGGCCAAGGTTCTGGTCAAGGCCGCAGTCCCCCGCCCAAGATTTTTTGCTCCCCCGCCGGACGTGTTTTAATCCAGCTCGCGCGTGTAGGATTCCTAGTGGGCCACCGGGGTTGCTTCCACCACGGGACGGAACGCCAAGCCTTCGCCGGAAAGAAAAACTTCCAGCGTCGCCGGCATCTGCAGCCCGCCCTGAATGAGAGCTTCCGACAGTGGGTCTTCGACGTACTTCTGCAGCGCGCGCCGGAGCGGCCGCGCGCCGTAATTCCGATCGCCGCAGGTTTTCTCGAGAATCCATTGGCGCGCCTCGGGTGTCATGGCAATTTGCACCTGGCGATGCACCAGCGTCTCGTTGATTTGCCCGACGAGCAGGTCGATGATCTGCAGCAGATCCTCGTCCGTCAGCGAATCGAACAGGATTACTTCGTCCAGCCGGTTCAGGAACTCCGGATTGAACACCCGCTTGACCTCGCTCATCACCATGTCGTCCTGGCTCTTCGCCTGCACCGCTTCGTCCGACGACTGGAAACCCAGGCCGGACTGTTTCTGCAATTGCCGCGCTCCCAGGTTTGACGTCAAGATGATGATCGTGTTGCGGAAGTCCACCGTGTTGCCCAATCCATCGGTGAGTTGGCCGTCCTCGAAAACCTGCAGTAAAATGTTGTACACATCCGGATGCGCCTTCTCGATCTCGTCGAGCAGGATCACCGAATATGGCGTGCGGCGCACGCGCTCCGTCAATTGCCCACCCTCTTCATAGCCCACGTATCCCGGAGGCGCGCCGATCAATTTCGACACGGAATGCTTCTCCATGTACTCGGACATGTCGAAACGGATCAGCGACTTTTCGCTGCCGAACAAGAACTCGCCCAGCCGCCGCGCCACTTCCGTCTTGCCCACGCCCGTGGGCCCCAGGAACAGGAAGCATCCGACGGGGCGGCCCGGCGCCTTCAATCCAGCTCGACTGCGCCGAATGGCCCGCGCGAGTGACGTGATCGCTTTTTCCTGGCTGATGATCCGCCGGTGTAGCTCCTCCTCGATGCGCAGCAGTTTCTGCTGCTCGTCTTCCTTGATCGAGGTCACCGTAACGCCGGTCCAGCGCGCCACGACCTCCTCGATGTCTTCGCGCGTGACCACGCCGGTCGAGGAGTCGTCAATCTTGAGTTTTTCGCGCAGCACCCGCAGATGTTCCTTTTCCTTGCGCTCTTCCTCCGAGTAGAACCGCGCCTTCTCAAATTCGTGGTTCGCGATCGCGGTCTCCATCCGGTGCGTGATGAACTTCACGCGTTTCTGAACTTCGGAAACTTCGTCGGGAAGCATCGCCTGGCGCAGCTTGACGCGCGAGCCGGCTTCGTCGAGCAGATCGATCGCCTTGTCCGGCAGGAAGCGGTCCGGAATGTACCGGTTCGAGAGATACACCGCGTAGCGAATGGCTTCCTCGGTGTAGCTGACGGCGTGGAATTTCTCGTAGCGGTCGCGCACACCTTGCAGCACGCGAATCGTTTCGTCTTCATTCGGCGCGGAGACCTTCACGGCCTGGAACCGGCGTTCGAGCGAGCGGTCCTTTTCGACCGACTTGCGGTATTCGCCGGGCGTCGTCGCGCCGATGCACTGAATCTCGCCGCGGCTCAGCGCGGGCTTCAGGATATTGGCTGCGTCGAGCGATCCTTCCGCCGATCCCGCACCCACCAGCGTGTGCAGCTCGTCGATGAAGACGATCGCGTTCTGGCTCTCCATCAATTCCTTCATGATGGTTTTCAGCCGCTCTTCAAATTGCCCGCGG
>JARLGK010000196.1 GCA_031296075.1 Candidatus Acidiferrales bacterium | reverse complement strand
CTCTCTGCTTGTCCATCACTGTGGGTCAGTTCCTGTTCACCGCACTCGCCAGTCTCCTCTACACAAAATGCAATCGCTTGAAAGCTCGGGTGGTAATCTACGCCTATAATCATCATGTTCGGCTCCTCTCTCCCGAGCCTTTGGTCTTCGACAAACCACAGTTTACTCGGGGCGAGGAGTCGACATTGTTATGCAATCAAGTCGTCAGCCAATATTTCGCAAGATAGCCCTTATCTATGCGGGATCAGGAAACGAACGAGCAGCCGACGCGGGTGCGGCCGCCGTCGATCCGAAGCGTGTGCACCTTGCGAAGGATCACACGTACCGGAGGCAGAATCGGCACGTGCAGCACGGCATTGAATTGACTGGGGAGGTCTTCCACTTTGTCGAATTGCAGGGCCACGCCACCGTAGCTCAGGTCAATCACCTTGGCGGACTTCTGGCTGCCTTCCGTTAGGACTGCATGCGCTTTGGTTCCTGCGAGCGACACGCGCTCCCATTTACGGTGCTCGCCATATTGCACGGGCGGGGGAACGATGGTGGGAGCCGGCGGTGGCGGAGCGGCGCTCCTAGGCGGCGGGGCAGTTTGAGGAACACTAGGCGGAGGAGCTGGCTGCGGAGCAGGAGCCGCTTCGCGCGCAGCGGGCGGCTCGAGCGGAACCACGCGCGACGGCGCACGGCCGGAATGCTTCAATTCGTAAAGCCTCTTGTCCGCCAGACCCATCAAGGCGCTCTTCTGATCGCCGTCCTGCGGATGAACAGCTACTCCGAAATCTAGCGTCACTCCGATCTCGAGCGCGAGCGGCCGCAGCTCATTTTCGTATTGAGAGCGGACGCGTCGGCAGAGCGTGACGGCCTGGTCGGAGTCGGTCTGCGGCAACAGCACGGCGAACTCGTCTCCGCCAATGCGAAAGGCGAAGTCGGAATTGCGCAGGGTCCCGCGCAGCGTCGCGGCGGCAATCTGCAGAACCTGATCGCCCTGCAGATGTCCGTGGCGGTCGTTTACTTCCTTGAGCTTGTGCAGGTCGAGAATAACGACTGCGAGCTGCTGCCCGTAACGTTTCGCGCGGTTCAGTTCCTTGTCGAAGTATTCGTCGAACAGACGGCGATTGTGCAGTCCCGTCAGAGCGTCGGTGGCGGCATTGACCTGCAGTTTCTTTAATTCGTCGTATTCGATGAGCACGGGAACGCGCAGAAGATTTGCGGCCGAAAGCACGTCCACCATCGCGGTCTTCAGCGAAATCTTTCTTCCCAGATGATCGGCAAGATCGCTGCGCCGCTTGAGGATGCGGATCCAGTATTCGTTGCTCTGTTCTTCGGTGACATCAATCTGCGCAACGGTGCGGAAGAACTGGCGCAGAAATTGTCCTCGGATCGACTCGTCGAGACCTTCCAGGGTCTCCACAAGCAGGTCCAGGAACGAATCTTCCACCGGAGGCTGCGTTGAGTAAGCTTCGCCTGACTGGGGCATCAATTGTTCCGAAATAGTACCGGCCTACCCTTAAATCAGGGGCACCTGCGGGGGCTATGCGGTTATAGCACGGGGCAGTCCAATCGGGGCTGGAAGGCGCTGAATGGTCGTCTGTAACTTGCTGTAAAGCCGGCAATTAAATAATTGCCGTAGTACCAGGGTGGGAGCACCCCTGCGTAGCGCACAAAAGTGAAAACAGCTTCCACTTTAAGTGCGAATTGGTCCGGTGGAAGGGCGTTCTGGACAAGGGATAATCTTTAGCCAATCGGCTTTAGAAACTCAACGCCGACGAGGTATACGTCACCAGCTTCCTGCTGGCGCTTGACCTTAGCCTGGATCGGAGCCATTCCGGCCGGAACCAGGCCGGAGGAGGTGATAGACGGCGCGGGAATCGTCAGCGTAACGAACCCGTTGATTGCAAGTGGGCGCGGACTTGCCAAGAAAGCTCCTAAAGCACTTATATCCAGTGTTTTAGCGAGCTCCATGAACTGCTCGCCGTGAGCATCCTTGCCACGGATGAAAAGCGGAATTTGCAGATGGATCCGCAGGAAGCGCCGACGCTCGTCTTCTAGCGGCGGCACAGCTACCCTCTGGTGGACTACATTTTCTCTTGCGCTCATTGGTACCCAAGTATTAGTACTCGATTGAAGCGCAATTTTAATGCAAGTCCATGATACGAAAACAGAATAGATGTAACAGATTCGTTATCAGCAGTATACGAATTTTCTCATAATGCGACTGTGCCGTTCGTGCATGGGAATATGCAAAACTTCGGTAATTGGTTTCCACGTATGTGCAAACGTGGAACGCATTTACCATTGACACCTTTTGCCGCCTTTGCGAGCATACAATTCCTCAAGCGGACCCCACTGAATTCTCTTTGTAATCAAGAGAGTGGTGTCTTTTCGCGCTTAGCGCGGCCCGGGAGGCCGAATTGCCGAAGTCGATGACAGCGGAGAAGCAGGCGAGCCGCCAGGCCGGCTTTCAGCTCGTCGCCAGCCTGCTGGACGCTTTCGATCGCCCGCTCCTAGTCACGGACCGCCGCGGACAGATTCTGTTCACAAACCTGCACGCACAAGATGCACTCCAGGCACAAGGTCTGGACACCAAGCCCGAGTTGAACTTGTTTCAGGATGTTCTTCACGCCGATCGCAAGGAAATTCTGAGCCAACTGGAACGCGGCGAGCAGGAAGTCCATCTTCCGCTGGAATCGCCCGATGGCAAGACGCGGGCACGCGTCCGCTGGCTGCCGGAACCCGACTGGCTCGCCGTGTTTATAGAGCCATCTCCCGCCGAACCTACCGCCGACCACGCGGAAATGCGTCAGAAGGTGCAGGACCTTATCCAGGAGAGGGAAATCACGTACCGGAATCTCCTGGCCGCTTACCTGCGTCTCCAGGAGGCGAACCGGCAAAAGACCGTATTTCTTGCGTCCGCCGCGCACGAACTGAAAACGCCGCTGGCCGTGATGAAGGGCTACTACGAACTGTTGCTTTCAGGCTCGCTCGGAAAGCTCAGCGAAAAGCAGCGCGAAATTCTGCGCGAATCGAAGGAAAGCTGCGACCGGCTGGTACGCTTGGTGTCCATGTTCCTGAATTATTCGGCGCTCGAGAGCGGCAAGCTCGTACTGCAGTTCCATGAAAACGATCTGCGAGATTGTGTCAACGATCTGGTGGGCCGCTGGCAGGATGCGTTCCAGCGCGCCGAGGTCCGCCTGGATGTCACTATCCACCCGGAACTGCCGCTCTTCCGGTTCGATTATCAGAAGGTCCAGCAGTGTATCGTGAACTTGATCGATAACGCGCTAAAGCACACACCGGCGGGAGGCCGCGTAGCCTTGCGGGCCGAGCCGCATTTCTGGGAACGGCGGCTCGCCGAGGGATCTCCGCTGGAAGAGCGGCGCCGAGGCACCGGTCAGCGCCCGAACAGCGTGCTGATCACAGTCACGGATACGGGCGCGGGAATCGCGGCCGAGTTTCATCAGGAGATCTTCGAGGAGTTCGTGCGTGTGGATCCATCTTCGTCGGGAATGGGTCTCGGTCTGGCGATCACAAAACGATTAATTCAGGCACATCGCGGGAAAGTTTGGGTGGATAGTGAGATGGGTCGCGGAAGTTCGTTTTCCTTCCTGTTACCCATCTACGTCGAATAAGCAGGAGCGGCGACATCTCGCTCCCTAGGATAGATAACTGATGGCGACTAAAGAGAAGATCAAAGAAAAGATCATGGTCGTGGACGACGAGCCGAGCATCCGGAAGTATCTCCGGACCCTGCTCGAACTGGATGGATTCGAAGTCGAGACGCTGCCCAGCGGCAAGGAAGCCCTGCAGCGTATCGGTGAAGGCGAGCGGCCGGACTTCATCATTCTCGACGTGCTGATGCCCGAGATGGACGGGCTGGAGACGCTGCGGCAATTGATGCAGGTGGACCGCGGGCTCAATGTCATCATGCTCTCGTGCACGAATGAAGTGACCACGGTCGTCGAGGCGATCCGGGTCGGCGCGCTCGATTACCTGACGAAACCGTTTGAAAAGCCGGAACTCGATGCCGCCTTCCTGAAGTGCAAGCAGAAGCAGCAGCTCCGTTCGGAAAACCAGGCCCTGCGGGAATACTGCGAGGCTATCACGGAAGACATCTCCTTCCTGGCCGCCAGCCCGCAAATGATCAAGATCCGGCAGCAGATCTTGCAGATCGCCCCGGTGGACGTGCCGATTTTCATTAGCGGCGAAAGCGGCGTCGGCAAGGAAGTCGTCGCGCGCATGGTCCATCTCCGCTCGAAGCGCCAGCACCAGGCGTTCATCAAGGTGAACTGCGCCGCGCTTCCCGGCGAACTGCTGGAATCGGAACTCTTCGGCTACGAGCAGGGCGCTTTCACGGGCGCTGTCCGCGCGAAGCCCGGCAAGTTCGAGCTCGCGAACAAAGGCACGATCTTCCTCGATGAAATCGCGGAAATGAGCCCGCATCTACAAGCCAAACTCCTGCACGTATTGCAGGACGGCCAGTATTCCCGCTTGGGCGCGCGATCGGCGATCAATGTGGATGTCCGCGTCCTCGCAGCGACGAATATGGACGTCAAGGAAGCCATGCGCACCGGCCGCTTCCGCGAGGACCTTTATTACCGTTTGAACGTGCTCTCGCTTCACATTCCGCCGCTGCGGGAGCGCACTTCTGAGATTCCGCTTTTGTTCCGGCACTTTCTCGTCAAGTACAGCGAGAAATACCAGAAGGTGGCGCCCGATCCTTCCAAGAGCCTGCTGGAAGCGGCGCTGCGCTATCCGTGGCCCGGCAACCTGCGCGAACTCGAGAACTTCGTGAAACGCTACGTGATTCTCGAAGACGACGAAGGCAGCTTCCGCGAGCTTCTGGAGATGACCGGTCAACAGCAGCGCGTCGCTCCCCGCGCCGAAGCACCCGCGCCGAAGGAACAGGGACTCAAGGCGCTCGTGCGCGGCTTGAAGGACGAAGCGGAAATGGAAGCCATCGCCGACGCGCTCGAGAAGACGAACTGGTGCCGCAAGGACGCGGCGCGCATGCTGGGAATCAGCTACAAGGCTTTGCTATACAAAATGCGCCAGTTCAATCTCGACTCGGGCCGGGGCTCGCGCTCGGCAGCCGCGAAGGAAGCGGCGAAAGCGGCCGCAGCGGCCAAAGAAGCCGCGGCGAAATCAGCAGAGCCGGCTGAGGTACCCCAGGAAGTGGCCCCCGCGGGTCCGGGCGTTCGCATTTCGTAGCAACGCTCGATCGCTCGCGCGAACTGTCGAATCTTCGCACGGATCGGCGCAACGAGCCACGCGGCTCGTTCTCATCGCGTGATTCCTCTGTTTCTCCCATACGCGTGCGCGTCCGCGCGGGCAGCAATCCGCGTGGCGTACCTGAATCCCATCCAAAAGTTTAGTGAGTCGTGGGTGGGTGCGTAGTCCTGGGCCCCTGCAAAGAGTTGCACAAGTAGAGCACAACCATCGAAATAGCACTACCCATCCCGCTCCTGCGTGGTCTAGTATTCGTGACCGAAACAGGCCGCACGCGAATATCTGTCGCGTGTGAATTGGGTGGTCATCGCCACTCAATCAAAATTACGAGTATCCTTTGTTGTTTACAAAGGAGTTGTTGATCGCGTCTGCGTTCGGTCGTGGAAACACTTGCGCGAGAATGCGAAGAGCCTCAATCACGGCCGGCTTTGCTGAGGCACGCGGCCTTTGGAAGAGGGATTGCTGAACCTGTTTGAAGTGAACGCGTTAGAGTTCAATCCAGTCCTGGGGGAGCATCGGGAATGACAGAACGTCGCTTGGCTCGGCGGTACGATCTATCTCTACCTGTCAACATCCGCATGCCCATCAACCGAGAGCCCCGCTCGCACAGCGGCCAGACCCGGGACATCTCCACGCGCGGCGTGTACTTCATGATGCAGGACGATCTGCCTCCCGGCTCTGAAGTGGATTTTACGCTGACGCTGCCCGCCGAAATCACGCGCGGTTCAGAGGTCTTCGTCCGCGCTCACGGACGAGTCATTCGAGTGGACAAGCGCTCGGACGACAATCACGAGACGATTGGCGTCGCTGCCGTGATCGAGCGCTACGACATCGTCCGCGGCGAAGGTTCTCGCGTCTAGTCCGGCGATTGCACGGCCGGCCGAGTGAACGTCCTGCGCGCCTCCTGTCTCTTGCAGTATTCCGTGCGGCCGTATTTCTCGAATTTCGTTTAATGTCCTAGAAGCGAGCACTGCCAGTATGGTACTGGCCTCGCGATACGCCCGCACGACGGTTGTGGGCGACCGCTGTGGAAATCTTCGGATAACTCGGATGGCCGAGCTGGGAACGCCCGTTCCCTAAAGTGCCAAGTATTTACAGTCGCGCGGCCGTAAAACTCGGTCAGCTGTGCCAGTTCCGGAACGCAGGTCCACCCGTCGCCTGAAAGGAAAGCCCCGTAGAATCAAACCTATAGAGAGATTCCTGGCGATTCGTGGGAATTCGCCGACTATTACGCGGAGCTTGGTGTTTGGCGTCCGGGGTGCAAAGTACCTTGCGGGAGAATTCCAGGCAACGCATTTCGGCCTGCGATCTTAATGTCATCTGCAGCCTCACTCAAGCCTGAGCCACCCATAAATACAGCCGAATTGCCGCCCGACCACATCTATTTTGGTCCGTCGGAGGCGATGCAGTCCGTCCGGCAGAAGGTCGAGCGGGCCGCGGGCCTGAACGTCCCTATTCTGATTCTGGGCGAAAGCGGGACCGGGAAAGAGGTTCTGGCGCACTTCATCCATAACGCCTCGCCCTGGCACGGCGGACCCTTTGTGAAAGTCAATTGCCCGGCGATTCCGGGCACGCTGATAGAGAGCGAGCTTTTTGGATTTCAGAAGGGCGCTTTCACCGGCGCTAACGCCACGAAACCCGGCCGCATGGAAATGGCCCAGGGCGGCACGCTGTTCATGGACGAAATCGCGGAGCTCGATTCGAGCTTGCAGGCGAAATTGCTCCACGTTCTCCAGGACGGTCATTTCACGCGTATCGGTGATCACGAAGAGAAGCGCATGGACGCGCGCGTCGTCTGCGCGACGAACCGGAATCTCGCGCGCGAAATCGAAAGCGGCGGATTCCGCGCCGACCTTTTCTATCGCATCAACGTGATCAGCATCACGCTTCCGTCGCTTCGCGAGCGCCGCGACGACATTCCGTACCTCGTGGAATACCTGCGCGTGCAGTTCAATCGCCGCTTCCAGCGCGAGGCTGCTCCACTTTCCAAAGAGACGCTCCACCTGCTGAAACAGCGCGATTGGCCGGGCAATGTGCGGGAACTTGAAAACTGCATGGCACGCTACGTGGTCCTGGGTTCCGAAGAGACGTTTTACTCCGAGCGCACGGAGAAGGCGCCGGTCCACTTTACCTACGAGACGAACGAAGACGGTAATATCCCTCTCAAGCGAATCGCCCAGCAAGTCACACGGCGCATGGAGCGCGACGTCATCTTGAAAGTTCTGCAGGCCAATCATTGGAACCGGCGCAGAACCGCCGAAGTGCTGAAAATCAGCTACCGAGCCCTGCTGTATAAGGTCCGGCAAGCTGGCCTTCCTGCCAAGCGCCCCCGACGCAAGCCGGACGCGGGACCTGAATTCCCCGCGAGTTCTTCGCTCGAAGCCGATTGAGCCTCGAGCGGGGCGGTTTCCCCCGATCCGGCAATCGAGTCCTCCCCGCCCATTTCACCCGTGTCTGGTATGAAATCACTGGTTCCGTGCGGCTTGCCCCTGCGCGTCAATTCGGCTAGCCTAAATTCAGGATGGCCAAAGCAAACGCTAAGTCCAATCTGAAAGTTTGTCTGCTCTCCCCGCATCCGATGGTTCTGGATGAATTCCATCGTTTGCTCGAGGATTCGGGCTTTCAGATCACATCCAAACAGCTCGACTCGATGCTGGCGCCGGATCTGCGGAATCTCGATGTGCCGAAGGCGTCGGTGTACGTGGTGGACGCTCATGCCGCGCGCCAGGCTACCGGAGCGCTGCTCGGCAATATCCTCGATCGGTTCGCGACTGCGCGGCTCCTGGTCGTTGGGGACAATATGAAGGAAGCCGACAGTTTCGCCCTCCTTCGCCAGGGCGCCAAGGGGATCATGAGCTACGCCGAAGCCAGAGAACAGCTTCCCCGCGCGCTGCCGCAAATCGCCGCCGGGGGCATATGGGTATCGCGCCCCGTGCTTTCGCGATTCGTGGACTCCATCCTGACCAGCACGCAGGGGCGCCGGTTGCGCGTGGACTCTCCGAACGAACTCAGCCGGCGCGAGCAAGAAGTGCTTGCCGGCTTGCTCGAAAATCTCGCCAACAAGGAAGTGGCAGAGCGTCTTCACATTTCCGAGCGCACCGTGAAGTTTCACGTCTCAAACCTGCTTGCCAAGTTTGGCGTGCGCCGACGGGCCGACCTGATTCTCCTATGCTACCAGCGCCGCGGCGCCGCCTAGTACGCTTCGTTTTCTCTGCTTTCCTTCTTTCTTTCTCTGCGCCCTCTGTGCCTTCTCCGTGTCCTCTGTGGTAAGTCTTGGGTTCTTCTCCTCGCCTGGTTTTTCCCCAGCCGAGAATGTGAACCTTCTTCGTTCGCTGCTATAATTCTCTCGCTTCATTTTCGGAATCACCCCAAGCCAGATGGCGACGTTCTCCATTGAAAACTTTGGCTGCCGCGCCACGGAAGCGGATGCGGCCGCGCTTCGCCGCGAACTGCTCGCGGGCGGCCTGACGCAGTCCGGCGAGCACGCCTCAGCTGACGTCGTCGTGTTGAACACCTGCACGGTCACGGCCGCGGCGGATTCGCAGGCGCGCGAAGCGGTGCGAAAAATTTACCGCGTAAATCCCGGCGCGCGGATCGTCGTCACCGGCTGCTACGCGCAACGCGCGCCCGAGGAACTTGCTGCAATCCAGGGCGTGGCCTGGGTCGTCGGGAATTCGCATCAGGCGGAAATCCCGGGAATCGTGCGCGGATTCGCCTCGCGCCCGGGAACCGCGGATTTCGTCCCCGCGGCAGCGCTGGATGACGACCCTATGTCCCTCGCACGCGGGGCGGCGAAAATTTTGACCGGCGACATTTTCGCGCAATCCACGGTGCAGATTGCGCCTGCCACGCTGATGGCCGGCGACCGCACGCGGCCCATTCTGAAAATTCAGGACGGCTGCAACAATCGCTGTTCGTACTGCGTGATTCCGTTTGTGCGCGGGAGTAGCCGCAGCCTGCCGCCGGATGAAGTCATCGCGGAAGTGCGCGCGCTCATGGGCGCGGGGGCGAAAGAAATTGTCCTCAGCGGCATCAACCTCGGAAGCTATGGCCGGGATCTCGCTCCGCGCGCTGCCCTCGGCGAAGTCGTCCGGCGAATCCTGGACGAAACCGGTCTCGATCAACTTCGTTTCAGCTCTATCGAGCCGCAGGACGTCACGGAAGACTTTGTCGCGCTGGTGGCTTCCTCGGGTCGCCTCGCGCGGCATTTTCACATCCCGTTGCAATCAGGCTCCGACCGCATCCTGCGCGCCATGCACCGCTGGTACCGCTCCGGGCATTATGCCGAGCGCGTGAATCTCGTCCGCCGCCTGCTACCCGACGCGGCCATCGGCGCCGACGTCATCGTCGGCTTCCCCGGTGAAACCGACGCCGACTTCCGTGCCACGGTTGAATTCATCGAGCGCCTGCCGTTTACCTACCTGCACGTTTTTTCGTTTTCCGAGCGTCCAGGAACCGCGGCGGCATCACTCGGGTACGGCGTGCCGCTGCAAACGATTCGCGAGGGCGCCCGCGCGCTGCGAGATCTCGCGCAACGGAAATCCGACGCATTTCGCGCCGCGCAGGCCGGCCGCGCAGTGCGCGCGTTGACGCTGGCGCGCGGCGGAGACAACTGGACGGAAGCGCTGACGGGTAATTACCTTAAGGTGCGAATCCCGGGAAGCCATCCCGCGAACGAATGGCACGAGGTGGTTATGTAGCTCACCTCGGCAAAGCCGGGGTGAGGCAGTCTCGCACTGAGGCTCCGCCAGAGGCGGAGTCGAATGCGTCGGCCCGGCTACACGTTGTCATTCCGAAGCCCCGACGCAGTTCAGTCGGGCGAGGAATCTCTCTTCGTGTGAAGGGTTCGCCGAGCGGTCAACCGAAGAGAGATCCCTCATCCGCCGCGGCGGATTCCGGATGACACATCAAGATGGTGTCGGGTCGAGGCTAGCTTTCGAAAATAACCTGGGCGAGCGCCAGATTTCCGCTGTGCGTAATCGAAAGCGAGATATTCTTCACGCCGAGACCGTCGGCAATCTGGCGAGCGGCGCCGGCAAGCTGCAGCGTCGGTTTTCCGCTCGGCTGCCGCGCCACTTCGATGTCGCGCCAGCGCACGCCGCGGCTCCAGCCGGTTCCCAGCGCCTTCATGGCCGCTTCTTTCGCGGCGAACCGCGCGGCGTAGCGCTCGAATCTGTTTTTGTGCTGCTCGCAGTAAGATACTTCGGCGGGCGTGAATAGCCGCTCGAGGAACGGCGCGCCGTGGCGTTTGATGGCCGCCTCGATGCGGTCGATTTCGGCGATATCTAGTCCCAGTCCGACGATCATTGGGGTGCCTGTACAGTTCTTTGAGTGGCACAGACAATCTTGTCTGTGCGCCTTTGCGGGGAGATTATACTCGACGACGCTCTTAGTATTGTCATCCCGAAGGAGCGAAGCAAGTGAGGGATCTCTCTTCGGCTTTCGCTGCACCGACTGATTCAATTCAATGCCTCAAGCCGCCACAAAGAAAAAATCCGCCCCGCGCGGCAGCGCCGACGAATGGAAAGTGCGTCGCGCCTCGGGCCTGCAAATCCTCGAAGCGCCCGCGTTCGCGCCGCTCGATTGGCTCGTTCACGGATTCAGCACCCGCCCCGGAGGCGTAAGCGAGCTCGCGTCACTCAGCGGCGCGCCGAAAATCAAAAGGGAGCGCGTGCTCAATCTCGGCTTCACCGACTGGGATCCCCGCGCGCGCGTGCTCGAGAATCGCAAGAAATTCTTTCGCGCGATCGGCGCGGACAAATTACGCGCCATTACGCTGCGCCAGATTCACTCGGATGTCGCGCATCGGGTGGATTCGTCGAACGCCGGCGCGAAGGACGCACCCCAGGGCGACGCGCTCTTCACCCGCGAGCCCGGCCTGCTGCTTGTGGTGCAGACCGCGGACTGTATTCCCATCCTTCTCGCCGATCCAAAGCGGCGCGCCATTGCCGCGATTCACGCCGGATGGCGCGGCACACTTCGCCGCATCGCCGCAAAGACTCTCGGACGCATGCACATGGAATTCGGCACACGTCCGGAGGACGTGATCGCCGCGCTCGGTCCCGGCATCGGCCGCTGCTGCTACGAAGTCGGCTCGGAGGTCGCGCGCGATTTCGACGCGCAGTTTCCCAACGCGCGCGAATGGTTCGATGGCCCGTTCGACGCGCTCGCCTCCGGCGAAAACGATCCGAACTGGTTGCCCTGGCTCACCATGATGCCGCCCGGCCACCAGCCCCCGCCGTTGCGCGTTCATCTCGATCTCATCGCCGCGAATCGTGCGATCCTCGCGGGTGCGGGCATCCCCGCGCGCCAAATCTCTTCTTCCGGCCTGTGCACCGCCTGCCGCACCGATGTCCTGTTCAGCTATCGCCGCGAACGCACCACCGGCCGCCTCATGGCCGCGATTGGCATCCGCTGAAAATTTGGAGATGGTTCGTAGCCCCGGCTTGCCTGTCCTTAAACAAACCACTTTCCGCGGTTCCGCCGCAGGAGGGCCGTCTCAAGCGCCGGAGGCGCGATTGTGATTAGCCCGGCACGGAGCGCAGCGCAGTGCCGGGAATCGGGTGCGAAAATTCAGAAGCCCCGGAGGGACGGTTGAATCAGTCCTCGCCAGGAGAAAATCCGTTCTTCTGCAAGAACAGCCGCCACTCCTCCGCAAAATCACGTCTGCGGTGATGTTCCCGCTGATTTCGGATATACGCTTTGGTCTTCTCGAGCAGCGACGTGCTGACGCTGGCAGCCGAATAGCCCGCCTGCCATTCAAACCGTCCGGCTGCGAAATTCTGATTGCACCACTTCGACGAGCCCGCCTTGATGAGTTGCATGGCCTTGGCCAACGCCATCGTGGGTGGAAGGACAATCAGGACATGCGCGTGATCGTCGAAGCCCCCGATTGCAATCGGCATGATGCCGTTTTGCCGCGCAATTCCCGCCATGAACGACCAGAGGCGCGGCTGCATTTCAGCAGGAATGATCTTGGCGCGATTCTTCGTGCTGAAGACGCAATGCACGCGATTCGCAACGTAGGAATCCGGCATGACCGCGACGATAGCACGTCAATCGTCCCTCCGGGACTTCGATTCTTTTCGCACGGGATTCCCGGCACTCCGCTGCGCTCCGTGCCGGGCTAATTACAATCGCGACTCCGGCGCTACAAGGCTGCGGCCGATTCCGCCAATGCGAGCTGCCCACACGCAGCCATCACATCCTGCCCGCGCGAGTCGCGCACGAATGCCGGCAGGTCTTTGTCCGCGAGAATGGCCCTGAATTCCGCGACGCGCTTCGCGTCCGGCTTTTCGTACGGCAGGTCGCCGGGATTCCACGGGATCAGGTTCACCTTCGCGCGCAGGTTGGCGAGCAGTTTCACCACGCGCCGCGCGTCGTCGGGCGAATCGTTGAATCCGCCGAGCAGCACGTATTCGAATGTGAGGTGCTCCCACGGCCGCAGCGGATAGTTCCGGCAGGCGCCCAGAAGTTTTTCGAGCGGGTACTTGCGGTTGATGGGCATGATCTTGTCGCGCTGCTCGTCCGACGACGCATTGAGCGAAATCGCGAGCTTCGGCCGCACTTTTTCCCGCGCCATCCGCTCGATGCTGGGGACGATGCCGCTGGTCGAAAGCGTGGCGTGCTTCGGCGAAATGGAGATGGCGTTGGGATCGAGCAGGATACGCAGCGCCGCCATCACCGCATCGTAGTTCAGCAGCGGCTCGCCCTGCCCCATCAGCACGATGTTCGTCTGCGGCTTCAGCGCCGCGCGATTGTCCTCGAGCGCAACGAGCACCTGCCCCACGATTTCGCCTGCCGTCAGATTGCGCACCAGGCCGAGCGTGGCCGTCAGGCAAAACCGGCAATCCACGGCGCAGCCCGCCTGCGTCGAAATGCAGATCGTCTGCCGATTTTCCTCCGGCATGAACACGGTCTCGATGTTCGCGGCCTTCGCCGATCCGCTTTCTCCCGCGCCGATCGCCAGAACATAGCGCACCGTGCCGTCGGCCGAATGGTAGCGCCGCACCACCTGCGGCAACGCGATAGCCGCCTCGCGCGACAGCCGTTCGCGCAGCGCCGCCGGCAAATTCGTCATCGCCGCGAAATCGAATCGCCGCTCGGCGTACAGCGCGTGATAGATCTGCGCGCCGCGATACGCCGGCTCGCCGAGCGCCTGCATGAATTCGCGCAGCTCTTCCGCGGATTTGCCGAGCACGTTTACGCCAGCAATGGAGGCCTGCGAGGACATATTGCAACCATCATAACACGCGAGGAATTGCACATCGCCCGCACCAGTACGAATGACATTACACGCGGCGGCGTGCAACAATAGAAACGAACATGGCGAACACAACGCAAACCGTGCACAAGGAAATTCTGCCAAACGGGCTCGTCATATTGACGGAGCCAATGGAGCACGTCCATTCGGTTTCGGTAGGGATCTGGCTGCGCTCGGGTTCGCGGCGCGAGCCCGCCGAAATCAACGGCATCTCGCACTTCATCGAGCACATGGTGTTCAAGGGCACCGAGCGCCGCACCGCGGAAGACATCGCGCGCGAAATCGACCGCCTCGGCGGAATGCTCGACGCATTCACGTCCAAGGAAATGGTCTGCTTCAACACGCGCGTCCTCGACGAGCACCTTGCGAAAGCCTTCGACGTCCTCGCGGATATCGTCCTCGAGCCGAAATTCGCCGCCGACGATATCGCGCGCGAGCAATCCGTGGTGCTCGAGGAAATCCGCATGACCCAGGACAATCCCGAAGACCTCGTCCACGAGCTTTTCACCCAGAATTTCTGGCATCCGCACGCGCTCGGCAAACCGATCCTGGGCACGCCCGAAACGGTTTCGGCATTCACGCGCGACACCTTGCAGGCCTGGTTCAAACAATGCTACGCGCCGAATCGCCTGGTGATCACCGCGGCGGGCCATCTGACGCACCAGCAGCTTGTGGACCTGGTCTCCGAGCGCTTTGCAAGGTTGCCCCGCGCCGAGGAGGGCTTCGCCGACCCGAAGCCGGTGCCCATGCAGCACATCACGCAGCGCTCTAAGAGCGAACTCGAGCAGGTGCACCTCTGCCTGGGTGTTCCCGCGCTGCCGCTTACCGATCGACGCCGCTTTACCGTCTCGGTGATGAACAATATTCTCGGCGGCGGAATGTCGTCGCGGCTGTTTCAAAATATTCGCGAGCGCCAGGGACTGGCCTACTCGATTTTCAGCGACCTGAATCCGTATCGCGATACGGGCATTCTCTCGGTCTACGCGGGCACGTCGCTTGAGACCACCGAAAAGGTCGTGCAGTCCGTGCTCGCGGAATTCCGCCGCATGCGCGACGAGCCCATCGCCGACGAAGAGCTGCGCCGCGCGAAAGATCATCTGAAGGGCGCCACGCTGCTGTCGCTCGAAGGCAGCGGCGCGCGCATGAGCAGCCTCGCGCGCTACCACATGTATTTCGACCGCCACTTCACGCCGCAGGAGTTGATCGCCATGCTCGAGGCCGTCACCGCCGAGGAAGTGCAGGCGATCGCGCGCGAATTTTTCCAGCCCGGCCGCATCGCCGCCAGCGTCGTCGGCAACCTCAACGGCTTCCAGCTCACCCGCGATAATCTAGCCTTCTAGAAAAGGGGAGGAAGGAATCGATTTTCGTGTTTGGGGTGTTCTGCGCCTCGCGGTTCTTCTCCGGCATCTGTGTTCATCTGTGGCTAATCCGATCCCTCTTCTGTGCCTCGGTGGCTCCGTGGCTTTCTTTTTCCTTTGACGCCGCCGCGCCACTTTGCCATCATCCTTTCCGGAGACACTCCGTATCTCGTTCCGCATATCCATTCTCGCGTCCGGCAGCGCGGGCAACGCCACGTTGCTCGAAACCGAGCGCACCACCCTCCTCATCGACGCCGGACTTGGCCGCAAGGAACTGCTGCGCCGATTCGAAGCGCTGGGCCGCCAGCAGCCGGACCGCGTGGACGGCATCCTAATCACCCACGAGCATACCGACCATTCCAATGCCGTCGCGCAACTCGCGCGCCATTGGGACTGCCCTGCGTACCTGACCGAGCCGACGCACCGCGAAATCGTGAAAATGTACGCGGAGGATCCCGAAAATCCGGGAAGGAAAGCCACCATCGACCGCGTCGAGCACATCCGCCCGGGCGAGCGTTTCCAAATCGGCGATATCGACATCAATCCCTTTGCCATCCCGCACGACGCCGCCGATCCGGTCGGCTACGCCTTCCGCATGAATGGCACGAAGATCGTCATCGTCACCGACCTCGGCTATCTTCCCGAGCTCGTGAAGCAGCACCTGCGCGAGGCCGATTTCCTGGTCCTGGAATCGAACCACGATCTCGAAATGCTCAAGGTCGGGTCGTACCCGTGGCACATCAAGCAGCGCGTGATGAGCCGCACGGGACATCTTTCCAACGCCACCGTCAGCGAATTTTTGGCCGATGCCGAACTCTTCGACGGCCGCGCGCGCCATCTGGTCCTCGCGCATCTCTCCGAGCAGAACAACAACCCCGAAGTCGCGCGCATCTCCGCCGAAGAAGCTTTGAATCGCCGGCCCGCGGAATTCGCCTTCCGCGGCACGCTGCACATCGCCAGCCAGCACGTCCCCCTCGGCCCCTTCGAGCTGTAGTCCGCTTCCTCTGCGTCTCTGCGGTAAGTCTTGGATTCTCTCTGTGTTCTCTGTGCCTTCTCTGTGCACTCTGTGTTAAGTCTTTCTGTGTTTACTCGGATAGTGTATCTTCTCGTCCACATCTGGAGGCGCACATGGAAATTTCCTCGATCATCATGCTGGTGGTCGGCGCGGTCGTCGTCCTCTTCGCGCTGTCCGTCTTCTTTGGCTCTTTCTTCACAATCGACACGGCGCACGCCGGAGTCGTCCAGCGCCTGGGGAAGTTCTCGCGCATCGCCGCGCCCGGCCTGAACTTCAAGGTTCCCTTCATCGACGCGGTGGTTGCCAACCTCACCCTCCAGGTGCAGCAGCTCGACGTGAAAGTCGAAACGAAAACCAAAGACAACGTCTTCGTCCAGATTCCCATTTCCGTGCAGTACAAAGTCATGCCCGACAAAGTCTACGACGCCTTTTACAAGCTTTCCGACCCCATCAAGCAGATCGAATCCTTCGTGTACAACGTGATCCTCGGCCACGTCCCCAAGCTCACGCTCGACGAAACCTTCGACCAGCAGGCCCAGATCGCCATCGACGTGAAAAATAATCTGGACGCGTCCATGAGCGAGTTCGGCTACTCCATTGTGAAATCGCTCATCACCGACCTCGTCCCCGACGAAAAAGTGAAGGCGGCCATGAACGACATCAACGCCGCCCAGCGTGAACGCGAAGCCACCGTCTCGCGAGCCGAGACCGAAAAACTTCTGCTGGTGAAGAAAGCCGAAGCGGAGGCCGAATCGAAGCGCCTTCAAGGAGAAGGCATCGCCAATCAGCGCAAAGCGATCGTCGAAGGCCTGCGCGATTCCGTCGCGAAATTTTCCGAATCCGTCGAGGGCGCCACGCCGAAGGACGCCATGGCCATGGTTCTCCTCACCCAATATTTCGACACGCTCAAGGAAGTCGCCGGCACGAACCGCAGCAACACCATCATGATGCCGCACACTCCCAACGCGCTCACCGACCTCTTCTCGCAATTCCGCAACGCCATCATCACCGGCGACATCGCCGCCAAAGCCTCCGACGGCTCCGCCGCGCCCGCGCCGGCCCCCGCCCCGCGCATGACTTAGCCTGTTGCATGGCACTTGCTCTTGGTTTCAGTGGCACAGACAATCTTGTCTGTGCGCAGTCATTGCCCAATCCCGTCTCGCGTGTTAATTGTTCAGCGTGGCTTTCTACCGCAGAAATCTTCCGCATTGGCTTCCAGATGAAAAAGCAATTTTCATAACATGGAGACTTTATGGCTCGCTCTCAAAACGACAGGAACGTCCACCGGTCAAACCCGTCGCGACGTCAGCCGACGAAGAATTCCGCAAGACTGACGCGATACTCGACAGCGCCGATTCTGGCCCTCATTGGCTTAAGAATCCTCAAATCGCTGAGTTCATTGTCGGTGCCCTCCAAAGCGGCTCAGCGCAATTCGATCGTTACGACCTGCACGCCTATGTCGTAATGGCAAACCATGTCCACCTGCTTTTGACACCCAAAGTCGAATTGCGCAGGATTACGAGGTCAATCAAGGGAGTCACTGCCCGCCAAGCGAATCAGACCCTTCACCGGACCGGCAAGCCTTTCTGGCAAGACGAGTCGTTCGATCATTGGGTGCGAAACGAAGTCGAGTTCGTGCAGATCAGGCAATACATCGAGCAAAACCCGGTCACGGCCGGCTTGGTTGAGAGGCCCGAGGACTGGCGATGGTCCAGCGCTTATCAGAATTCGCAGAAGCGATAAGAGCACAGACAGGATTGTCTGTGCCACT
>JARLGK010000195.1 GCA_031296075.1 Candidatus Acidiferrales bacterium | reverse complement strand
CGAACACCGTTATGACGAAGCTTTGCAGATTGCCGGGGCAATCGCTCCGCGTCTTCCGCGCAACTACCTGCTGCCGCTGGAAGAAGCGAACCTGCTGCGGGCGTCCGGGAAAAACGCCGACGCCGAGGAGCAATATCGTCGTGTGTGGCAAAACGGTCGTGAGGGAAAATACGGCACGTTGCACTATGAAATCACGGCTCTGGGACTGGGCGACCTGTTGCGCAGCGAGAAAAAATATCAGCCCGCCGCCGCGTCCTATGAACTGGTGAGCGAGGTCGCAGGAGCTGATCCTGAATTGCTGCAGAAAGCGAATCTGGGCGCCGGCGAAATGTATGACCAGCTGCAGAAGCGCGACCTGGCAGTGAAGAAGTACGAGGCCGTGGTAGCCGCAAACTCCGGCAACGCCGAAGCTGACAAGGCGCGGAAAAGGATGAAGGATGCGTACCGGGAGTGAGGGAACACGGCTCTTGGCTTTTCGCCGTTCGTCGTTCGCTAAGAGCCAAAAGCTGGGTGGGAACTTTTTTCCGGTGCTGGCCGTATCTTTAAACAGGAGACACACCATGTACTGCAACGCCTGCGGCAAGAATATCGGAGAAGACAGTCGTTATTGCGCCCACTGCGGCAACGTGGTCGGCACGCTGCCCGTGGCGAAGAAGTTGATGCGTTCGCGCTCGGACCGCAAGATCGGCGGCGTTTGCGCCGGCCTGGCCTCGTATCTCGACCTCGACGTCTCGCTCGTTCGCATCCTCTGGTTCTTCATCACTCTTGCGTGCGGAATTGTGCCGGGCGTCGTCGCGTACCTCCTGGGATGGATCATTATTCCGGAGCAGCCGCTGATGCTACCGGTTGCAGCGACGCAATATCCTGTGGCGAACTGAGATCGGCACATACTATGGAGGGACGGGCGTCTCGCCCGTCCAATCGGGCGGGGACGTCCGGCGCTCCATTATTCGCAGCCGACATATAATCTCCCTCTATGCAGCGCCTACGCAGTGACGATGCCGAGATCTCGTATGAAATTCGCGGAGACGGCCCGGCGGTCGTTCTTCTCCATCCTTTTCCCTGCGATCATGAATTCTGGGATCCGGTGGCGGGGGCGCTCGATTCCCGCTATCGCCTGATCCTTCCCGACCTGCGTGGGCATGGCAATTCGGAGATTGGCGAAGGGCCGGCGCTCATGGCCAAGCACGCTGGTGACGTTGCCCGAGTGCTCGCTGCCGCTGGTATTGGCAAAGCGGCATTCATCGGCTGTTCGATCGGCGGATACATTCTGTTCGAATTCTGGCGACGTTTTCGGGCGCGGGTGAGCGCGCTTGCGATTATCGACTCGCGTCCTCAGGCCGATACGGCGGAGGCTCGTTCAAATCGGCTGAAGGCAGCGGCCACCGTTTTGGAGCAGGGAACTGAACCGTTTCTCGACGCCATGATTCCGAAACTGATGGGGCGGACGACAATTGAGACGCGTCCGGATCTGGTGGCTGGTGCGCGCGCCATGATGCGCAAGATGTCCGCCGAGGACATCAGTCTGGTGCAGCGCGGCATGGCGGAGCGTCCTGACTCGGTGGCGGATCTGAAGACGATCAATGTGCCCACACTGATCGTGATTGGAGAAGAAGACGTGCTCTCGACCGTGGCTGACGGCGAACTGATGCGACAGAATATTACCGGCAGCCAGTTGAAGGTGATCCCGAAGGCGGGACATTATGCGCCGTGGGAGCAATCGGAGCCGGTGGGAATGGTGCTTCGGCAGTTTCTGGACGATACTGCCTCGCGGTAAGCGGTACGGCCGTCGCGCGTCACAGCCCGCGGCATGGTCTCTCTGCTAGAATCTCCGCGTCATGATGGAAGCATTTCTCGTTCCCGAAAATACGGTGGTCAACGCTAAAGGCGATGGGCCGGCGCTTGATGTGAGTCGAGCGGAGGGGCGGATTTTTCTGCTCACGCTGGCCATCACCAACATCCTTGAACAGGAATCGCTCGACGTGAGCATCTTTGGATCAGCCGATGGCGCGACTTGGGATGCGAAGCCCGTCGCGGCGTTTCCGCAGAAGTTTTATCGCGAAGAGATTCCGCTGCTGCTCAATCTGACGGCGCGGCCCGAGGTCAAGTTTATCCGCGCGCACTGGGAAGTCGGGCGGTGGGGACGAGGAACGGAAACCCCGATGTTCGAATTCCACGTGACGCTGCGCGAAGTCCCGCAGGAGATTCTTGCGGAAGCCTCTGGGCGCGTGCGAGCACAGTAGAAATTTCAGAGGTAAGAGGTCAGATTGCAGAGGTAAAAAACAGCGTTTCACTTCTGCAATCTGACCTCTCACTTCTGACCTTCCACAAATCTCCGTTATATTTAATCCATGGCTGATGGTTCTACGGTCATCGTCCGTCCTGCGCGCGCGGTGAATGGCGTCGTGCGTATTCCCGGAGACAAGTCGGTCTCGCACCGCTATGCCATGCTGGCGGCGATCGCGGAGGGCACGAGCCGTTTCCGGAATTTCTCGGCGGCCCGCGATTGCGCCAGTACGCTTGATTGCGTTGCTAAGCTCGGCTGCGAATGGAAGCGTTTGGACGATGGGACGATTGAGGTGCATGGAGTGGGGCCGCGGCTGAAGGCTCCGTCGGAGGTACTCGATTGCGGAAACTCCGGATCGACCATGCGCATGCTGAGCGGGATTCTTGCCGGGCAATCGTTTACCAGCGAATTGTGTGGAGACGAGTCGCTCTCGCGCCGTCCCATGGCGCGCATCATGAAACCGCTTTCCGAGATGGGCGCGAAGATTTCGGCGAGCGATGGCGGGCGGCCTCCACTGAAGATTCAGGGCGGCGCGCTCAAGGCAATCCACTACAAGCCGGAGGTCGCGAGCGCTCAGGTGAAGTCGTGCATCCTATTCGCGGGACTGTTCGCCGACGGCGAAACGGTGGTTGAGGAGCCGATCCGTACGCGCGATCATGGCGAAATTGCGCTGCGGGCGTTTGGAGCGGATGTCGAGCGAGCGGGGAATGTGTCGCGAATTGCGGGAGGACAGCGGCTGCGAGCGATTGAGGCACACGTGCCCGGAGACCTGTCGAGCGCGGCATTCTTTCTTTGCGCAGCAGCACTGTTTCCCGGATCGCAGATCACGTTGCCGGGAATTCTGATGAACCCCACACGAGCACGCCTGCTGGATATCCTGCTGCAGATGGGACTGAAGGTTTCGGTTGCGCATCTGGACGAACACCAGGGCGAATTGGTGGGAACGATTGAGGCGCGAGGAGTGGCGTGGACAGGCGGCGTGATCGCTGGCGCTGACACGGCGGCGCTGATCGACGAGATCCCGGTACTGGCGGCGATTGCGCCGTACTCCGAGGGCGGACTCGAAGTGCGCGATGCCAAGGAGTTGCGCGTGAAAGAGTCGGACCGCATTGCCGCAGTTGCTACCAATCTGCGAAAGATGGGCGCGGAAATCGAAGAGCGTCCGGACGGGATGCGGATCCCGGGCGGCGGCCAGCATCTGCACGGCGCGGAACTCGATTCGTTCGGCGATCACCGCATCGCGATGGCCTTCGCGGTGGCCGCGTTGCGCGCCGAAGGGGAGACGGTGATTCTTGGGGCGGATGCGGCCGGAGTGTCGTATCCGGCGTTTTTTCACGATCTCGAGAACATTGCCGTCCTTTAACTTATTGCAAAACAATGATTTAGATTAGTATTGCTATCAGTGCTATCAATGCTATCATTGACAGCATGGCAGCGATCACGATCCGAAAACTGGATGAAGCGACGAAGGTCAGGCTGCGGGTCCGCGCCGCCCAACATGGACGTTCCATGGAGGAGGAGGCGCGGGAGATTCTGCGCTCAGCGCTGGTTGCGTCGTCGCGGCCGGAAGAAAATCTGGCCGCAGCTATTCGCCGGCGTTTTGCGCCTCTCGGCGGCGTCGAGCTGGAGTTGCCCAAGCGAGAGCCCGTCGGGCCTCCGCCAGAGTTTGACGAATGATCATTCTCGATACGAACGTCGTATCGGAGTTGATGCGTCCCCAGCCTTCAGCGCTCGTCCTGACCTGGGTTGGGAACCAGCCGGTCCGGGAGTTGTGTACGACCTCCATCAGCGAGGCGGAGGTCTTTTACGGTATCAGATTGCTTCCTCGCGGAAAGCGGCGTGAGGCCTTACTGTCAGAGGCGGAAGGCGTTTTCTCGGAAGACCTAGGCGGAAGAGTTCTTAGCTTCGACCGCGATGCCGCCCGTGCCTTCTCGGAAATTGTCGCGCATCGGCGCAGTCTCGGCCGGCCCATCAATTTTGCTGATGCGCAGATCGCAGCCATCGCGAGAGTAAGTGGGGCCAAGGTTGCTACCCGCGATGCCGGTGATTTCGAAGACTGCGGGATCGAGGTTGTGAATCCGTGGGCCGCAGCTTAGATCAAACTAATTTAGATTCAAACTGGAAGTAGAGTTCTTATGTCAGAAAAACCCATCTCTCCCGATGAGCGCCTGCAGCAGGAATTCAATCGCTGGGCCGAGCAAGGCGAAGGCCCGAAGATGGAGAACCATCACCTCGATATCACCGAGAAGACGATGCGGCGGATGGATCTGCGTCCGGGCGAGCGCATTCTTGATCTTGGTTGTGGGTCGGGGTGGGCAACGCGCTTGCTGGCGCGGATGGTCGGTGAAGGGCCGCAGGGATTTGGGCAGGTCGTCGGAGTCGATATTTCCGACGAGATGGTGCGGCAGGCGCGGGCCGCTTCGAAGGATTTCGACAACGTGATGTTCGTGGTCGGATCGGCGGCGCAGATTCCGTGGGAAGAAAACTTCTTCGAT
>JARLGK010000194.1 GCA_031296075.1 Candidatus Acidiferrales bacterium | reverse complement strand
GAACCATTCCCACCCAGCTTTTCGCAATTGAACGACGTGAGCACGCCAGCAGCTTCTCCATCCACATCTCAGCCCATTTCCGAAACGGCGCCGGATCATCGAAAAACGCCGGTTCATGACGGCGCGGCAAGAAAGGCGCCCAAGCGCCGCTTCGCTCTTCTCAAAAAGCCGGTGTTTTGGCTGCTCCCCGTTTTGTTCATGGCCATACTGGCCGGGGGGCACTGGCTGCGCCAGCGGCTGACGCACGTCGAGGAGAACGACGCGCGAGTGGAGGGCGAAGTCATCACGATTGCCAGCCGCGTGGATGGCTGGCTTCTCACCCGACTAGTAATGGAGGGGGACCGCGTCCACAAGGGGCAGGTGCTGGGGGAACTGGATACGCGCGACACGCAACTGCGGCTGAAGACCTTGGAAGGCAGCGTGGCGGCGCACAACGCCCAGATCTACGAAACCGCGATCCAGCACGATACGTTGCAGAAGACAAGCGATGCCCAGATCGCCAACGCCCGGGCTCAACTGGCCTCAGCCGAAGCGGCGGCGGCGGTGGTCGAGCCTCAGGTGGAAATCGCCCGCAACGACTTTGCCCGCGCCGATTCGCTGGTCAAGACGGGCGCGATGTCCCGCCAGGAATGGGATCATGCGCACAGTGCGTTGCTTCAGCAGACAGCGGCGTTGCGGCAGGCCCAGGCGAATATCGCCACGCAAGAGGCATCGCTGACCCAGGCGACCGCCCAACTCGGACAAGTCTCCATGTTGGAGCAGCAGATTGAAGTGCTGCGTGGAGAACTCGCCGCCCTTGTCGCACAAGCCGATCAGGTGCGCCAAGAGATTGCCGACCGCACCTTGCGGGCTCCCTGCGATGGCATTGTCGACCGCACCTTCATCCATGCGGGCGATTATGTGCAGGCCGGTCAGTGGCTGATGATGCTGCATGACCCGGACGATGAGTGGGTGGAAGCCAACGTCAAGGAAACGGCGGTCGGCCGCGTGCGCGTCGGTCAGTCCGTGAGCGTGACGGTGGATGCGCACTCGCCGGGCGCCGTCATACCGAATAATTTTGTGGGCGTGAGCATGGAAGAGCAGGCGATGCTGCCGGACGCGAACGGCAAATATTATTTCGATCCGGAGAACAAGCCGCTACGCAATACCAAACCACGGCAGCCCGCCTACAAAAAAGAAAGCTCCCGAAGGTTTTGCCCTTCGGGAGCTGGAATAATCAAACTTTCGTCTTGAGCGCGCTCAGACCGTAAACGAACTGCCGCAGCCGCACGTGCTCTTCACGTTCGGGTTGTTGAATTTGAAACCCGCGCCCTCGAGCGTCTCGATGTAATCGATGGAAATTCCGTCGAGATACATCTCGCTCATCTGGTCCACCAGCACCTTCAGTCCGTCGAACTCATACACGTTGTCGCTGGCCTCATTGACCTGATTCTCAAAGGCCATCTTGTAGCTGAAGCCAGAACACCCGCCGCCTACCACAGCTACGCGGAGGCCCGTGGGCATGGGCGTCTGCGACGACAAAATCTCTTTTACCTTCGTGATAGCTACCGGTGTCAATTGAACCGCCATTTTCGCCTCCCAAGGATCGCGCGCGAATACCGTCCTCGCGTCATAATTCCAAAACCATTATACCAGATTTGCGCCGCCCGTGAAGGGGTATGAGAGCCCCGTTTACATCCGGTTATTGAACGTGAAACTCGCCGCATCCAGGCCGAGACAACCCGATCCGAAACCCTTAAACTAACAGAATCACATGAAACACTTAGTCACATTAATCCCCGGAGACGGGATCGGCCCCGAAGTTTCTGAAGCGGTCCAGCAGATCATCGAAGCTGCTGGCGTTTCCATCGATTGGGAGCCCACGGCGGCTCGTGGCGACCTCGAACGCCGCAACGTGGACTTCATGCATTCCGGCGTCGTCGAGGCGATCCGCAAGAGCCGCGTGGCGCTGAAGGGACCTCTCACAACCAGCGTGGCCTTCGGTCCACCCAGCATCAACGTCGGCTTGCGCAAGGCCCTCGATCTCTTTGCCAACGTGCGGCCAGTGAAAAACCTGTTGGGTGTCAAATCGAGATTCCAAAACGTGGACATGGTCCTCATCCGCGAAAATACCGAGGATCTCTACGCGGGCCTTGAACACGAAGTTGTCCCCGGCGTGGTCGAGAGCCTGAAGATCATCACAGAAAAAGCCTCCACGCGGATCGCCCGCTTTGCTTTCGAGTACGCCCGAAAGTACGGCCGGAAGAAGATCCACGGAATCCACAAAGCGAACATCATGAAGATGTCGGACGGCCTCTTCCTCACGTCCATTCGCAAGGTGGCGGCAGAGTATCCGGACATCGAATACAAAGAGCTCATCATTGACAACGCCTGCATGCAGATGGTGCTCAATCCCAACCAGTTCGACATGCTCCTTCTGACCAATCTTTACGGCGACATCATGAGCGACCTTGCGGCGGGACTCGTCGGCGGTCTCGGCGTGGTGCCGAGCGCAAATGTCGGGGAAGACGTGGCCATCTTCGAGGCTGTCCACGGCACGGCGCCGGATATCGCCGGTAAGGGAATCGCCAATCCCACCGCGCTATTGATGAGCGCGATCCTGATGCTTGTTTACATCGGCGAGCCGAAGGCTGCTCACCGGATCGAATGCGCGCTCCACAAGGTCTATCTTGAGGGAAAATCGCTCACGCGCGACGTAGGCGGCACCGCCACGACGAAGGAATTCACCGAAGCGGTGATTCGTACTCTCGATAAATAGCTGCCGCACCCGGCACTAATTCTTGGCTCGGCGTGTGCAAAACGTCATTCTGACCCGGTGCGCCCAGGGGAAGTGTCAACTTGAGTACGTCCGCCTTATTCCTGGGCGTCAATAGCCCAAATGATCACAAATCCGTTTAATCATGGATGATTCCAGCCGGTTGGCAAGCGCCGCTGCACCACCTGTACGCGGGGGCAGTGGACGATACGCGCCCCGGCGCGACGCGCCAGCCGGGCGACATGCCGCCCCTTGCTAGACTGAATGACGTAGCGGAGGTCCCATGTCCAACCCGGGTCTGTACAAAACTCTCTATCGGATTTTAAGCTGGGGCAGCCTGATCGGCCTCGCGTTGACGCTGGTGCTCGTGCTGCGGAAATCGCCTCCGCCGGACGTGCCCTACGATCCCAAAGCCTCGTCGCGCGTCGATCAAAAATTCGCCGCAGCCAGTCAAGCCAAGGCCGCCGGACAGCCCGCGCAGGTGCAACTCGATCCCACCGAACTCAATTCCTACCTGCAGCAGAATCTTGAAATGTCCGGATCGTCGCAACCGGCCGCCGGATCGTCGTCAGCCTCAACCGCAGGAGGCGCGCCCGCTGCCGGAGCTCCGGCCGACCCCAACGCCGGTCCCATGGCCGCGCTCTCCAGCGGAGACGCCGCCACGCTCGAGCAGGTGCAATCATCGGTGAAGGACGTGAAAGTGGATATGGTGGGCGATATCGTGAAGGCCTACGTGGTGTTCAATTTCCACGGGCAGGATTTGTCGCTCGAACTCGACGGCCACCTCGGCGCGCAGGACGGCTACCTTAAGTTCGAGCCGGTCGCGGGAAAACTCGGTTCCCTGCCCCTGCCGCAGTCCACGCTCGACGCCGCCGTCGCCAAAATGATGTCGTCGCCCGAAAATCGCGAGAAGCTCAAGTTGCCCGACGACATCAACAACATCCAGATCCAGGACGGCCACGCCGTCGTTTCTTACAAGTGACGCCGCCCCTGCTGGCGACGACGCTTTTGTAGCGGCCGCCTTTCAGGCGGGCGCCTTCAACGGCGCTGCTCACGTGGACTACGAACCAAACCCCGCAGGCCAAATCGGCGTGTACGCAATATACAACAGCCAATAAACGATGACGCCGGTAACGGACACGTACAGCCACAGCGGAAGGGTCCAACGAGCGATCGCGCGATGGCTGGCGAAGCGTTCGCGCAGGGCGCGCGAAAGCGTGATCAAAATCAGCGGCACGATCACAATCGCCAGAATCGTATGCGGGATCAGAATCGCGAGGTACACCCCGTGAGCCCAGCCCGGCCCCCCGAAGCGAATCACTCCGGCGTGCAGGTGAAAATAAACGTAGAAGCACAAAAACACCGTCGAGCACAGGAACGCCGCGATCATGCAGACGCGGTGATACCGGATCTTGCCGGTGCGAATGAAAAAATATCCCAGAAGGAGCAGCACGGTAGCGGTGCCATTGAGCGATGCGTTGACCGCCGGCAGCGAGGCGAGAGGAATGCCAATGCTCATCGCTGGATCAGGCGATCCAGCACCAGCCACGCCAGCAGGATCGGGATGTGCGCGACGGTGGCGTGCATCAGCCATTTTGCCCGCAGGTTGGTTCTCGACCGGTTGGCCCACAGCCCCACCTGCAGCAGAATCATTCCCAGCGCCAGCGCCCCGAAAAAGTAGCCGATTCCCGCCATGCCCAGGACCGACGGCAGCGCGCTCACCCACACCAGAATCGCCGACATCGTGATGATCTGGCGAAACGTCGCGTCGCCCTTCTTGTCCACCACCGGAAGCATCTGAATGCCGGCGCGCGCGTAATCCTCGCGATACATCCATGCGATGGCCATGAAATGCGGGAACTGCCAGAAAAAGAGAATGGCGAAAAGCACCCAGCCGCCGAGCGAGAGCGACCCGTGCGCCCCGGCCCAGCCAATCAGCGGAGGCAAAGCGCCCGGAATCGCGCCGACCGCCGTGGACAAAGTCGTCCGCGTCTTCAGCGGCGTGTAAAGACCGAGATACAACAGGCTCGTGGCCACCGCGACCAGCGCCGCGAGCCAGTTCACCGCCAGCAACAGCCACGCCGTGCCCACAACGATCGTGCTCACGCCGAAAATCAGCACCTCGCGCGGCTGCAGCGTTCCCGAAGGAAGAGGCCGCGCGGCCGTGCGGCGCATCACGGAATCCATTTCGCGCTCGATGTATTGATTCAGCGCGGAAGTCCCTCCGGCGACCAGCAGAGTGCCGCCCAACGTGTACAGCATGCGCGGCCAATCGATCGGCCCGCGCGAGCCAAGATAAAACCCGGCGACGGTCGTCATCGCCACCAGGAAAGTGACGTCCGGCTTGGTGAGCGTGACGTACGCCCACGGCCGCTCGAATCCCGGAATCGTATTGGCGCGAGCCTCGTTCATCCGCCTAGGCCCCTGCCCTTTCGGGCGACTGCTTCACCGCCGCCGAACCCGCTCCCACGGCGGCAGCCGAAGGAATCAGCCGAAAACACGTCAGTGTAAAGATCACTGCGGCGGCCAGAGTGAGCGCACCGCCAAGGACATGCGCCACGGTGAGAATCACGTACGGCAGCGTGGGCTGCGAGGATTCCATCGCCAACACTCTCACCGCATACCACGCGGCGAAACCAAGCAAGATCTGCAGCCCGAAAAAGGAGTGGAGAAGAATCGTCGCGCGGCGAAGGTCGCGCACCTGTCGGAACCGGCGCTTGGCGGCCACGCCAGCCCAAATGACGAAAACCGTCACCACGCCTGCGCCGATCAGATGCGGCACGATGCCGAATGCTCCGTGCCGAAACGCTGCTCCCAGAATCAGCTGCACCAGAATCGAAGCGGTCATCCACAACGCCAGCGCGCGAAGGCGCGGCGAGCCGCGATCCTCCAGCGGCGCAAGATCGCTCTGCCACCACGGACTCAGATATAGCGAGAGCCCCGCCACGATGATGAAAAATATCTGCGCGAGTGCCGCGTGCGCCGTCGCCGAAAGCATCGGATGAATTTCCTCGACTCGCAGCGCTCCGAGGGCCGCTTGCGCGAGAACGAGAATCACAGCGATCCAGCCAAGCGGCGCCGCCAGCTGACGCCGCCGCGGCTTCGCAAACGTCAGCCAGAGGGCCAGAATCAGCGTAAGAATCGCGACAATACCGGCGATCACTCGATGCGCGTACTCAAAACGGATTCCTCCGATCAGCGGCGGGATGAGCTTTCCGTAGGCGAGCGGCCAATCGGGGACGGACTCGGCGGCGCCGTTGCTAGTCACCAGCGCCCCAGCCATCAGCAGCAAAATCGTGCAGCACGAAGTTGCCACCGCAAAGCGGTACACACCGCGAGACGTTTGTGTTTGAATTTGCGACATCAGGCCACGAAGGGACTTTCCATTGTAAGGAGCGAGGATGGAAAACGCAAAAGTTTCTGGCAGCGTTTTGGAGACGGCGGAGGCAGTGGAAAAAGTCGCCAAACGGGAATTCCCTCGGCAGGCTCGCGACAAGTTTGGCGATCCCAGGCGCGCTTCGAAAAAGTGTGACACTTCGTGAGGGCTGGTTTTCTTTGTTTTCAGCCAGTTAGGCCGAAAAAGACTCGGCATGGTGTGACACTTAATTTGCGAACTTCGGAGGGGGAAGTCGTGCCATTCAAGTGGTGAGGGTTCGTCCGCTCTTGCGGCAGTCCGTCGTTGCGCGGAGATCGTAAGCGCACAGATACATTCGATCCGCCAAGAGCGGGCCTCAGTGCAAGCAAGAGTGTCTGTGCCACTGGGTCCTCCTCTACATGTTCAGTCGTCGAAGAACAGTCGAGTCTCGCCAGGAGAGCGGCGGCATTTTCTCCCGTTCCGTTCAACGCGGCACGTCGTTCCATGTCTGCTCCTTCGTGGGCCGAAAGCGGCCTCGACTCACGCTAGCATGGAAAGGAAATGAAAATGTCACGTGGCGCCTGTGGACTTTTTTCGCGGACAGATTACGAGGCGTTGTTGACGGTCGCCCTGGGACGCGTTCGTATCTATCGACGATCCTGATTCGTTGGCCGCCGAGTTTGCGTCCCGAGGCCTGACGTTTTACAAGGAGATTACCAATCGTACGGATGGCCTTCGGGGTTTTGAGGTTTCGGACAGCGACGGGTATGTGCTGTTCTTCGGACGCCCGAATTGACGCGCGCGCGGCCACCGGTACAGCCTCAAAAGCGAAAACAAAAGGCGCCCGCCTAAAAGGCGGCCGCTACAAAGGCAAGGTCAAGAGAATCTGCCCGCCTGAAGGCGGGCACTACGACGGCAAAATCAAAAGCGAAGCTACGAAGGCAACGTGCAGATCGAAAGCAAAAGTAGGTGTACAATCCCGCCGCAAGACCATAGATCTGAATTCAACCGGCATTATGATTGGGGCCCTATGCGAATCACCCGGATTCCACTGGCAGTCGCGGCCGTGTGTTGTGTTCTGACATTCTCCGCAGCTTCCGCGTTTGGGCAGGCCGCAAGCGACGATCAAATCGTCGAACAAGCGCGGAAGGCTTACTACAACCTGCACGATGAAGGACTGAAGGAATTCCGGTGCGAGGTGCGCGTGGATTGGGACGCGGCATCGGCCGGGACGAAAACGGATGGGGCCGTGCGCCCGGAGTTTCTACCTCCGCTGGACCACACGCATTTCGAAGCTGCGGTCGGCGCCATGGGCGCGCCGCAGGTTTCTCTTCATTTTGACGGAGCGCCGCCGAACGACGAAGCGGCGGCGCGGATTCGAACAGCAAGTGCCGGCGTTCAGCGGACCTTAGCCGGCGTGTTGCAGGAATTGTCGTCGTTTTTGTTCGGATCGCCGCTGCCGCCGGACGCCGATTACCATCTTGAGGCGCAGGGCGATCGTTTTCGGATCACGTTCGGATCGGACGAGGTGAGGATCGTCGAGACGATGAACAAAGACCGTGCGCTCGAGGAAATGATCGTCGCAACGCAGAGGTCGACGGTGTCCGTGCGGCCACAGTTCAAGCGCGGCGAGAAGGGATTCTTGCCCGTAGTGATCGACAGCAGCGTCGCAGCGGCCGGAACGGACAAGGTGGAGCTCCACGTGGAGATCGCATATCAGACCCACGACGGATTTGAATTGCCGCAGACCGTGAAAGTTAGCGACAAACAGCTCGCAGGCGGTACGCCGATACAGTTCAGTTTTTCCAATTATCAGGTCACACGGTAGTGGCGAATCGCGGCACGTGGCCACGCGCGGCCGAGTAGGACGGGCGGCATCACGCCAAGAAACTTTGCCGGGCGTAGCGGTGCTACGCCCCTACAAAGGCAAGATCCGCGAGCTAGTGGTTCGCGGACGGAGCAGGCGCGGCGGCGGGCGGACCTGCGAGCGCCGTGTCTTGATCGAGAATGAGCTTCCAGCCTGAAGGCCGTTGCACCCAGACGGACGATCCGCGCATGTGCAGTACGCGGGGAGGCGCTGTCGAGCCGGCTGGCGCCTTGAACGCGAGGTCCACGAGTCCGGAGACGATTGCTCCACCGTCAAAGATCACGACCTTTGGATCCTTTAGCTCGTAGAGCGAAAGAGCCAGTTGCCCGGCGGCCATCGCGGTCAAAAATTCCGCTTTCGATTGCGCCGCGCCATTACCATGGATGAAGATGGCATCGTCGGACATCAACGCCGAGACTCCCGCCGTGTCTCCGGCGACGGACAATTCCTGAAATTTCTTCTGCATGCCCAGCACGTCCTTCTGTGTGGTGGACGATTGGGATGACTGGGCGCTCGCGCTCGGCGCAACTCCCGCGAGCAGAGTTAGTGCGGCTGCGATCGCGGCAACGCCGACGAAAATTCTTCGAATCTTCATGATGCGATTCCCTCCCCTTGAGCCGACGGGATTCTACCGCGTAAGAAGTTGAGAGTCGAGAGTTCAGAGTTGAGCGCGAAAGAAGGAACAAGCCCCGATTACCGCACCCCAGATAGCCTTGAACTATTGCGGCGGGGCCCAGTGGAAGACGAAATCGAGAGACTTCGATTCCTTCGGGCCGATTGTGATGGTCTGGTCCTGCGCGCCGAATTTTTCCTGCCAGGCTTCGATGGTGTAGGTGCCGGGCGGGAGATTTTTCAGCGCGAAATCGCCGGTTTTCGGCGTGATGTCGAAATAGGGGTGCGCGAAGACGAACAGGTACGCGCGCATCCACGGATGGATGTTACACGCGATGGGAATCGCCAGCTCGGGTTTGGTGAAAGTCGCGACGATCGGTGGATCGCCGACGGGTTCGGATCTATTCCAGCCGCGATTTTCGCGCGGCATGGGGTGAACGTTGTGGATGGTCTGGTCCTCGTTGTGAACTTCGAAGGACTGGTTGGTCATGATCGCGAGAACGCGCGGGACGTACATGCAGCCCTTCTGGTCGAGAACGACGGGCGCGGACGGAACGTCGAAACGGTAGCTGCCGAGGCCGGATTTGACGTAGACGACGACGCCCGCGAGCGCGCCGCGGGCTCCGGTGACGACGATCGGAGGGACGACTGTTGATGGATTGGCCTGCACGCAGGCCGCTTCAGCGGACATGTCGATGGGCCGGAAGACGGGCGGCGCGCCGTCGAGTCTCACCGTGCCGGAGATGGATCCGGTAGTTGCCGGATCAACGACGGCGGTGGGAGCGGGAGGCGCGGCAGGTTCTTCGGATTCTTTTTTGCTGCAACCGATGATGGCGAGAGCGAAGCAGAGCGACAGGACGAGGGGCCGAGTCTTCAAGAGAGAAAATTCCTTTCTGGGCAAACGAGTAGTTTAGCAAGTCGGGCGGCGGACGGAAAAGCGAAACACCAAGAAGAACAACTTTACCGCAGAGACGCCGAGAACGCAGAGAAAGCGCCGAGAGAACCGTAAGACTTACCACAGAGATCACTGAGGAGGCACAGAGTTCGCAGAGAAGGATTCTCAGAAACGCGCCGCACGGCAAGTCGTGACGCGAACGTGCCAAGGAACTTTGCCGGGCGTAGCGGTGCTACGCCCCTACGAGAGATCCTTCGTCGCTCCGGTCCTCAGGATGACAATCCTGGTCGGATGGTCACCAACCGACGTGGTGGCCTTTGTTCTGCTCGTCGAGCCACTGCTTGAGTGGCGCGAAATAGTCGAGGATGGCGGTGGCGTCGATGTCTTTCTTGCCCGTCATCGCTTCGAGGGCTTCGGGCCAGGGGCGGCTCTTGCCCATTTCGAGCATCTTGGCGAGTTTTTCGCCGGCGGCTTTATTGCCGTAAATCGAGCAGCGATTCAGAGGACCCTGGTAGCCCGCGGCCTGGCACAGCGCGCGGTGAAACTGGAACTGCAGGACAAAGGAAAGAAAATAGCGCGCGTAGGGAACGTTTGCGGGAATGTGGTATTTCGCGCCGGGATCAAAATCGGCCTCGGTGCGCGCGACGGGAGGCGCGACACCCTGATACTCGCGGCGAAGGTCCCACCAGGCTTTGTTGTAATCCGCGGGCGGGATTTTTCCGGAGAATACGCCCCAGCGCCATTTGTCGATCATCAGGCCGAAAGGAAGGAAGGCGACCTTCTCAAGCGCGCGATTCAACAACAAGCCGATATCAGCCGAGGGCGGCGGAACGGAATCGAGAAAGCCGATCTGCTTGAGATATTCGGGAGTGACGGAAAGCGCGATGGTATCGCCGATGGCCTCGTGGAAACCGTCGTTGGCGCTGTCTCGGAATAGCGGCGGCTGCTTGTCGTAGGCGCGCTGATAGAAATTGTGGCCTAGCTCGTGGTGAATGGTCGAAAAATCCTCGGCGGTCGGATCGAGGCAAACCTTCACGCGGAGATCGTCGACGAAATCGATGTCCCAGGCGCTCGCGTGGCAGACGACTTCGCGGTCGC
Organism: Candidatus Acidiferrales bacterium; assembly: GCA_031296075.1. Taxonomy (GTDB): domain Bacteria; phylum Acidobacteriota; class Terriglobia; order Acidiferrales; family UBA7541; genus Palsa-295. Next base: position 219 of record JARLGK010000194.1, on the reverse strand, counting down.
GCGGCTTGGTGAACAGGGAGCGCTCCCAGAAAGTCTGGGGGAGCGGAGCAAAGCCCAGCGAAGTGAAAAAATGCTCGGCGTACTTGACCATGTCGACCGCGCCGACGTTCCTAGATTGCAGGATCTTGGTGAGGTCGTAGCCCGGATCGGAATTTGCCGGCGCAACCAGCGGGTAGATGTTGGTCCAATCCTGCGCCCAGATGTTGCCGAGGAGATGCG
>JARLGK010000193.1 GCA_031296075.1 Candidatus Acidiferrales bacterium | reverse complement strand
GAATCTGCGCGGCCTTCAGCGGCTGGCATGCGCGGACGACGGTCTCAAGAAGAGGGCGTCCCCCGGCGTGGTGCAGAACCTTGGCGAGATCGGAACGCAGGCGCGTCCCTTTTCCGGCGGCGAGAATTACGATGGAAGTGTCGGCGGCAGGCATGAACGCGAGCATTGTCGCTCCGCACGAACCCTTTCGCAATGAAAACAGCGGCAGCAGGTCCGTTTACAGTTACCAGACAATCACCCAAGTGCAGCTTGGCCATCGAAACCTCCACTGTTGTTCACTCGCCTCCTGCGACAAACGCAGTCGAAGACGGAGGAAGCGTACGGCGCGCGAGACAGAGGTCCAAATCGGAGATTCCAGTTGTGATGCGTATCACAGCCTTATCCACCTATCCCGTATTAAATTGAAGTTGTTGGGGAGCAGAGGGGTTGGTGGGACTTGCTGGAGCGATGGAGCAGGAAGGCTAGGTTTTTCGGGCGGCGGCGAAGTTCAAAACGGAAATTACAACCTGGACTGTGTCCTGGTCATCTAAGTATGGGACGCCTCAAGCGATGAAGGTGCAGGGGAGGTTCAAGAACATGAACATTTTCGGACGCGCTGCGGAGTTCTTAAGACCGCGATTCGGCAAGCAAGTTTTCGTTTCCCTGTTATCGATAGCTCTGCTGTTCGCGACGTTGCCTGTGAACCTGCCGGCTTATCAAGACACGCAGGCTCCGCCACCGGACCAGGCGCAGCCCGCGCAGGCGCCGACCTACAGCCAAGAGACTCCCGAGCAGTTGCAACAGTTGGTAGCCCCGATTGCTCTTTATCCGGATTCGCTTGTGGCACAGATTCTTGCGGCGTCGACTTTTCCCGAGCAAGTCGTCGAAGCCGACAGATGGGTGCAAGCGCATCCCGACTTGAAGGGCGATGCGTTGGCTCAAGCCGTGGATCAAGAGCCTTGGGACCCAAGCGTCAAGGCGCTTGCCGCGTTTCCCTCGGTCCTCGGAAATATGGATAAGAACATCTCGTGGGCCTCGTCTCTGGGCGACGCCTACTACAATCAGCAACAGGATGTGATGGACGCAATACAAGTGATGCGCCAGAAAGCGAAACAAGCGGGCAATCTCAAATCCACTCCGCAGCAGACCGTAACTAACGACGACTACGGAGATATCGAGATTGCCCCAGTGGGTCCCGATGTGGTTTACGTCCCTGCATACGATCCCTGGCTGATCTACGGATACTCGATCCTGCCGTGGCCGGGATGGTATGAGTACCCCGGAATCTGGTACGGCGGTCCCTACCTCTCGTTTGGAATCGGCTTCGGAATCGGCTGGTTCGGCGGCTTTGGATGGGGATGGGGCCATTGGGGATGGGACTGGCACCACCACTACCCGATCTTTGACCATCACAGGTACTACTCGCAGAGTAGGACGTTTTACAACCGCAACTATTACTACCGAGGAGGAGGCGTGCGCGGCGGAATTCATCCAGGAACAACGAGACCTCCCGCCGCAGCAGGGCCGCGCACCGGCGTTTTCAACCGGCCCGGTGCAACGGCCAGGCCCTTCGAGGGCAACACGCCGGCTGCCCGAGGATACGCTCAACCCCGCGGTCAAAGCGGAACCCGCTCGGGCACCTTCAGCAACCAAGGCCACGGGGGAGAGTCAAGGAGCTATTCTTCGCGCGGAAGCTCCAGCTTGGGTGGCGGAGCGCCACGCGGCGGCGGTGGCGGGGGCGCGCACGGTGGCGGAGGGCATGGCGGTGGCGGGCACCATTAATCGAAGTTTCCTTTATGCTCTTGGTGATTCTGAGATCCAGGAATGAGGAGAAGGCATATGCAGCGAATTAAGCTGAACTTCGGCGGATTTCATTGGGCGAGCTTTTCTAAATTTGCCGCGCTCGCCCTTCTTGTGGCGGGATGCATTCCCACGCGCTCGATGGCGCAGCAACCAGGCCAGAAGACATTCTCGTCCGCTCAGGAGGCGACCGACGCACTCGTAGCGGCGGCACAGAGCAACGACGAAAAGGCGCTGCTCGACATCCTTGGACCAGACGCAAAGCAGATCGTTTCGTCGGGTGATGATGTCGAGGACGCCCAAAACCGCGCAAACTTCGCGCAGAGATATCGGGAGATGCACCGCCTGATCAAAGAACCCGATGGAACCACCACGTTGTACGCCGGCGACGAGAATTGGCCGATGCCCATACCCCTCGTGAACAAGGGTAATTTGTGGTATTTCGAGACGGCGGCGGGCAAGCGGGAAATCCTATACAGGCGAGTCGGACGGAACGAAATATCGACGATTCACGTTTGCCAGCAACTCGTGGCCGCGGAAAAGGAATACTACTCGGCGCACAACAATGAATACGCGCAGAAATTTCTCAGCGACGAAGGGCAGCAGAACGGCCTTTACTGGAAAGCTGCAGACAGCCAGCCTCAAAGTCCCATCGGGCCGCTTGTCGCGGAGGCCGTTGCAGAGGGCTATACGGCAACGCACGACGGCGCGCCCCAAACTCCTTACCGCGGCTACTACTACCGTACGCTGACGCGGCAAGGCGCTAGCGCCCCGGGCGGTGCGAAAAGCTACATCGCCAACGGCAAAATGACCGGGGGCTTTGCTTTTGTGGCTTATCCGGCGGAATATCGGTCGTCCGGCGTCATGACATTCATCGTTGGCGAAGACGGAGTGGTGTATCGCAAGGATCTCGGCAAGAATACCGCTGTTCTCGCCAAAGCAATGAAGGACTACAGCCCCGATTCGAGTTGGAAAAAGGACGAAGACCAGCAGAAGGAAACTGCCGGGCAGCAATAAACCAACTACAGGGCACACTGCCGCTGCTATTTGCGGATCAACTCCCGATACATCACGCGACGGCCGCGTCGCGCGAAGTCCCGCTATATCCACTTGTCGGTCGATGCGCTCCTGCTGTGGTTCATGTTCGCGATTTGGAAAAAGGCATTGGCTTGGCCGCCGCAAACGACGAAGTTAATCTGTTTCGCTGAGACGAAGAACGGGATCATCGTGGCATCCGGAAGCTTGTACCAAGTGGCATAGGGCTCTCTTCCCTCCAGTGCCAGCGGATACAAGTGAAAATAGGCTAAGAAGGATTCCTTAAAGTCCTTCACCGTGCGCACTGTGTTCTTAAATACCCATTCGGAGAGCTTCTCCTTGGTGTCGTATCCCTGTTCCACCAGACGATTTGCCACCAGTGGGTCCAAGATTCCCAACGCCCCGTCTCCCGCCACCATGGATTGGCACATGAAGCTGATCTGTTCGTCGAACATTGCCATCTCGGCTCCCGCGCCTCTCGCGCCGTGACCCTGGCGGATGTCCGGACCTCCGAAAATGCTTACCACGCTTTCCTCGGGCTTGAATCCGAACTGCACGTGAAGAGGGAGCCAAGGGCTGTTCTTCTCGTCCTCCGCAATAATGCAGTTATTGTAGTCCAGTTGGTTGCCTTGCCCACCTTGATAGGTGTCGCCAAGTATGCCGCCGTTGGTGAGGTTCTTGCCCATCAACGTCCATGATCGCCCGATGGCGGCATTGGACTGTGCGAAGGGGCCCAACGCGCCGAGCCCGTAATTCATGTTGAGTTTGTCGCGGATGGGACCGTTGATCACAAGCGCCGTGCTGGACGACGTTGTGGATCCGAAAAGCCCTAATGAGCCCACAGAAGCCATGGCGAGCACTACCGGGAAAAATTCCGGCCTGCATCCCGCCATCACCGCGTTCACCGCGATTTGCCTGACCGTGTAGCCCCACTGCGCGGACGTATAGCCCACACCCTGCTTCGCTGTCCTGAGCACTTCGTCCGGACTGTGGCTGGTGCCCTTGAGCATCGCTTCTACTTTCTCTTCAGTAGGAATAATGATCGGCATGTAATCCGTCATTCCATTATTCATGAAAATCTCTTGCAGGTTGTCTGAAGTGTCCGGACCGAAGGTAGCCGGTCCCGCCGCAATTGATTGCATCCCGGTCTTCATCTCGTCCGCCGTAAGCGGCCGGGTTAGGTCGTCAATGATCTCCTTCATGATCTGTATTCCTGATACGGGATCGGAATTTACCAGATACGCTGCGAGCTCATCGGCTGACTTGCCCCCCACCGGGTGAGGAGTGAACACCTGACGCAAGTGCGGCATGCCATCCCTTGCCGCAGTGAGGTTCGCTAGTTCCGTGTAAGCCCTAGTGCACATCGGAATTGCTGGGACGCCCATCTTTTCCATCGTTACGCAGTGACTCACGGTCGCTGGGGCGCAGCCTCCTCAATGCCCAATGGCCATAACGGTCGCGTAGGCGTTTGCCTTGATTTCTGCCCAGAGCTTCGGGTCATCTGCGCCATAAATCCCGGCCTTTTTCCGGAAGACGGTCTTAACGCCGGGCATGTTCTGTTGAAACCAAATCTGCATTTTTTCCAGAAGCGTGTTGCTGCCGAAGAAACCAGTGGCGTCGACCACGTAGATGGTCTTCCCATCGAGGGAGCTGGCGCGAGGAGCCATGGAATAGAGCTGCACCGCCGGCGGAGTGCCTTTGGGGCTGACGGCCGTAAGCTTTTGCTCGCTTCCCGCGCCTTTCTTCTTTTCTTCCGCTTCGACTCTTGAGCCTGCCAAGAGCGCCGGCGACATACCGAGCAACGATAATAGCTTTCGTCTATTAACTTTCATGGATGAACAGGCTCCTTCGTTGGCGATTTTCCGCGTACGCTTGAATTCGAATCCGGCAAAGCAAAGGAAACGAAACAGTTGCCAGAGGCTCCGATCAAATATTGTTTGCCATCCACTTCATACGTAACGAGATTTGATTCCGCATTCGCCCCGCCAACCGTAAAGTCCCACAAAAGCTTACCCGTTGAGGCGTCGAGCGCGAAGAAATTTCCTTCATTGCTCACGCAGAAGACAAGACCGCCGGCGGTGGCCAGCGTGCTGACTTCGGCGGGAGCGAGCAGTTTGTATTCCCATTTCCGCTTGCCTGTCGTCGCTTCCAGTGCGCGAATCGCGCCGTAGGAGTCGTCCGCGGGAAGCGCGTTTCTTCCGCCTCCGCCGAAATCGGGAAAGTTGACCTTCGGCCGGCCTGCCACGGTATAGGCGCCGATTTCACGCGCGGACACGTAGAACAGCTTCGTCTGCGGGCTGTAGGACGGGCTGTTCCAGTTCGTGCCGCCATGGCCGTCGGGATACACCAAAGTCCCTTCAGAAGTTGGCTCCGTGTTGGGCAACACGATCGGCCGCCCATTCTGGTCGAGCCCTTTGGCCCAGGTTTGCGTAACGAAGGGTACGCCGGCGACGAACTCGCCGGTCGCGCGATTCAGCACGTAGTAAAACCCGTTGCGGTTCGCCAGCGCCAGGAATCTTTCCGGCTTGCCGTCCACGGTCTGGTCAAACAACAGGGGAACCTGAATGGCGTCCCAATCGTGCGTGTCGTGGGGCGTGAACTGGAAATACCATTTGATCTTTCCGGTGTCGGGATCGATGGCCAGGACGGAGTTGGTATAGAGGTTGTCGCCCTCGCGGTTCGCACCGTTATAGTCGGGTGCGGGATTTCCGGTCGTCCAGTACAGCAAGTTCAGCTCCGGGTCAAAAGAGCCTGTTCCCCAGGTGCCTGCGCCGCCGGTGCCGGACATGTCTTTTCCCCATGTCTCCGAACCCGGCTCGCCAGGAGCCGGAATGGTCCAGGTGCGCCAGAGCCGCTTGCCTGTCTTCGCATCGTAGGCGTCGACGAAGCCGCGGATTCCGACGTCGCCGCCGGAGATTCCGACAATCACTTTCCCGTCCAGCACGCGCGGCGCGCCGGTCATCGCGTAGCCTTGACCGTTGTCGTCCACGTGGACATTCCATTTGAGCGCGCCGGTGGTGGCATCGAGCGCGACCAAGTGCGCGTCGAGCGTTTCGGCGTAGACGGTGTCGCCCAGAATCGCGACTCCGCGGTTCGAGCGGTGGACTCCGATGGTGAAGATCCTGTCCGGGAGATGCGCCGACCAGCTCCAGATTTTGGTGCCCAGTCGCGCGTCGAGAGCGGTAACCGTGCTCAGCGGTTCAGTGACGTACATGATTCCGTTCACGACGACGGCGGACGATTCGATCGGCTGCAGCGGGCGGCTCGGCTGGTAGATCCAAGCGGGCTTGAGGTTGCGAACATTTTCGCGGTTGATCTGCGCGAGGCGTGAAAAGCGTTGCGACTTGTAATCGCCGCCGTACATCAGCCAGTTTTGAGGCGTGCTGTCAGCGTGCAGGAGCTGTTCGTAGGTCACATTCTGCGCGAGCAGTGAGGCTGCGGCCGGCAAGAGCGAGACAACGATCGTAAGAACGTATCGGCAGAATCTCATTGGGCGCTCTTCAAGATCATCAGATAGGCCACCAGGTCGTCCAACTGCGGCGCAGACAACGTTTCCCTGAAGCGGGGCATGAAACTCTTCCCGGGCTCTTTTTCCAGGGAGCGCAGGTCCGGCTTGCGGAAGCCATGAAGCTTTCCGCCGAGATCCTTCAGGACAATCGTGAACGAGTCTTCACCCACGCGCACACCTTCCACGGCACGTCCGTCTTTTTCGACAGCACGATACATCAAATATTGGGTCCACCTGCTGCCAAAGGGGCCGTCCCCCACCTGGGGCAAATTCGCGCCGGGATCCTGCAATCGCGCCTTCAAGTTCGTGGGGCCGCGCGCGGCGCCAATGCGGCTGAGGTCGGGGCCGATGCTGCCGCCCTGGCCGGCGATCATATGGCAAGCCGAGCAGCCGCTGGAATTGTAAAGGGCTTCACCCTTGTGCGGGTCGCCTGTCGCCTGACCGGCGTTTGTCGCGCTATCCAGCTTTCCGATATAGGCCGCGATGTTTGCAGTTTCTCTTTCGGAGAGCGTGGTCGATCCCGGCATCGCGGTGCCCTCGATTCCTCTGCGGATGATACTTTGCACCGCGGGCACGCCCAAGACGGCTGCAACACCGTGAAGATTGGGGCCGTCGCCTCCTCCGGCATCCGCTCCGTGACATGTGGAGCAATTCTGCGCGAATAGAAGCTTGCCTTGTTCAGGATCTGGCGGAGTGGCTGGAGAAGCGGCGGCGGACTGAGCTTCCTGGCCTGTAGCTTGAGAAACGCGAAACGCACCTGTGGCCAGAGCGCACGCGACGAAGACCCAAGGAACGAGCCGGAAGTACCTAATGGCGCTCACACTACACCTCCCGCTCGGCTGTCCTGAATTTAGCGCGCATGTAATTGCGGGGATCTATATAGCACAATTTCAGACGTAGTCCTGATTCGTCGGGTTACCGGGAATTGCCAACACAGCGGATTCGTTGACATTCTGCCGCCGAAAGGATAACCAAGTAGATAAATTCCCTGGACGACAAGGCGAACGGGAGGTGATGCGATGTTCTGCGCGCTGTGCGGGGCGGATAATCCGAACGACGGGCAATTCTGCGGGAAGTGCGGGTCGGTGCTGCAAGGGCAGAGAGGCATGCCGCCACCCGGAGCAAACTTTGAGGCGTTGGCCACGCCGTACGTGGGGCCGACGCAGACGAGCGGCAAGGCTATCGCCAGTCTCGTTTGCGGAATCTTTCTTTTCTTTTTTCCCACGGCGATAGCGGCGATTATTCTCGGGCATCTGTCGCATTCCGATATTCGCAAAGCGCGCGGGCGGCTGACCGGACACGGATTGGCGACGGCGGGCCTGGTGCTCGGGTACATGGGCGTTGCCGTAATTCCGGTGGTGCTGATCATTGCAGCAATTGCGATTCCGAATCTGCTGCGCGCGAGAATGGCCGCAAATGAGGCTTCGGCGGTTGGTACGCTGCGAACCATCGTGACGGCAGAAATCAGTTATCAGGACGAGTACTCCAACGGCTACGCCCCCAGCCTTGAATCTCTCGATGGATCGGGAAGGGGAGATGCAGGCTGCGATCACGCTCAGTTGCTGGATGGCAGCCTTTTCAGGAAGCCGGCGTCGCCCGACAAGAATGTCGTAGTTCTCGTAGTGCCGTCAAAGAACGGCTACATGTTCAGCTATGTGCCGACGATGCCTTCCAACGGCGAGCAGGCATCCCTTTCAGCCGAAGCCGCAAAGGCGGGTTGCACGATGCCCGGCGCGGCGGGTTTCGAGGTGCATGCGGATCCGATCGCCAGGGGGACGAGCGGACAACGTAGCTTTTTCACAGATAAAACGGGCGTGATTCGATTCAATATCGATGGACCCGCAACGGACGACAGCCCGCCGATCGACTAGCGTTGGCGGATGGGTGGCGCGTTGCCCAGAATCTGCGCCGGGCGTAGTACCGCTACGCCCCTACAAATCCTTCGCGGGCGGAGGATTACGACGAATGGATCATACATTGCCAAGAATTTGCGGCGGGTGTCACTCGGCCTGGATGCCGGCTTCCGTGGAATCGGGCGAGGAAGCGTGGTCCGCGGCTGAGCCATGCGCGCCCACGTCCGTGGTTTCCTTCCAGAGAGAGTGATCCCGGAGAAGACGCGTAACGAGTTGCGTGTGCAGGGCGTGGCCCGCTTTATGCGCGACGATCCGCGCCTGCAGAGGACGGCCGACGAGCGCCAAATCGCCAATCAAGTCGAGCGCTTTGTGGCGGACGAATTCGTCGGCGAAGCGCAGCGGGCCGTTGAGGATGGAATTGTCGTCCATGACGATGGCGTTGACGAGCGAGCCGCCGCGAATCAGCCCCATCTTTTGCAGCGCGACAAGTTCCTTGACGAAAGTGAACGTTCGCGCCGGGGCCAGCTCGCGGCTGAACAATTCACGGTTGACGGACATTTCGATTTCCTGCGGGCCGGCGCACGGATGGTGATAATCCACGAAGCAGTGGACGCGAAATTCATCCGCCGGGTAGATGCCGATGCGGCGATCGCCGTCGGAAAATTCGAGAGGCTTCACAACCTGGATGTAGTGCCGCTGGCGGCGCAGCCGGCGCGTCCCGGCTTGCGCGAGCATTTCGATAAACGGCCTGGAGGAGCCGTCAAGGATGGGAAGCTCCAAAGCATTCAGCTCCACGTAGATGTTGTCAATCCCGCAGCAATACAGCGCCGCCAAAAGGTGCTCGGTGGTCGAAATCAGCACGCCCTGCTTCATCAAGCTGGTCGCGTAGCTGACGCGGGCCACGTTGCGGACATGCGCCTCGATTTCAAAATTGTCGAGATCCACGCGGCGGAAAACGATCCCCGTGTCCGCCGGAGCAGGCACGAGGCGCAAGTGGCTCTTGACCGCAGTGTGCAGGCCAACGCCTTCGATCTCAACGGGATGTTGGATGGTAAGTTGGCTGGGCATCTAAGGGCACCCTTCTAAGGGCACTTTATGGGCCGCGCAGATTCTATTTTACGCCTTTGTTTACAATGGATTACAGGGCACGAAACCCTGCGCGCCAAAATGAGTGGTAATTGTACAACACTTCGGCCCGTTCAGATGTGGCTGTAACCGAACAGGTTGCCATGGAGTAAAGTGGGGCGCGGTGCGGGAAAATGGGAAGAATTGAGGTAGTTGCGGGAGCGAGCGGGTAACGGGCGATGCCGCCGTAGCCGATTGTTTCGAGGGATTCAGATGCGTAGAATGAGATGAGCTTGGAACGCTGCGACCGAAAAATGGCTGCTCCTTTCAACATCCTGCCGAACAATCCCGCGCCGCCGCCGGGCGCGAAGCCGCGGCCACCTTGGCTGAAGGTACGATTTTCCGGCGGGGAAAATTTCCGGGAGCTCGACCGGATCATGCGCACGCTCGAACTGCACACGGTGTGCGAGAGCGCGCGATGCCCGAACATGGGCGAGTGCTGGGAACATCGCACGGCAACTTTCATGATTTTGGGAGAGATCTGCACGCGTGCGTGCGGATTTTGCGCAGTCCCGAGCGGCAAACCACTCGGGCCGCCGGAAGAAGACGAGCCCGGACGCGTGGCCGAGGCGGTCGAGCGGATGGGATTACGCTACGCGGTGGTTACGTCGGTGAATCGCGACGACCAGCATGACGGAGGCGCGGCGATTTTCGCGCGCACGATTCAAGAGATCCGCCAGCGCGTTCCCGATTGCAAAGTGGAAGTGCTGATACCGGATTTTCGCGGCGACTGGGCGGCGCTGGGCACGGTGATGGCGGCAAGGCCCGACGTGCTGAACCACAATATGGAGACGGTGCCGCGGCTCTACCGCCGGGTGCGCAAAGGCGCGGTCTACGAGCGCTCGCTCGAGTTGCTGCGACGGGCGCGCGAAATGGCGCCAGATGTGCCGACGAAAACGGGCATGATGCTAGGGCTCGGCGAGACGCGCGAGGAAGTGCTGCAGGCAATGGAAGAAATCGCCGCGCAGGGCACGCACATCTTGACGCTCGGGCAGTACATGCAACCTACGCACGAGCATCTGCCGATCGAGCGCTACGTTCATCCAGATGAGTTCGCCGAATTCAAGCGGCTCGGCGAGCAGATGGGATTCAAGCACGTGGAAGCAGCGCCGTTGGTTCGTTCCTCGTATCACGCCTTCGAGCAGGAAGAAGCCGCGCGGGCATAGCGGCAAGTGCGAAATGGCGCGCGAAGCCCGTTTCAGTGAACCACAGTCCTAAATCTGCCGTCGACGACGGGGTCGCGTTCGTTCTGTTCGCAATCCGTTTCCTCGACCATGCGATTGAAGTCGGTGACGCGCGTGTGCGTAATCGTCGTGTGAATCGGTTTTGTCAGCGCGAGCGGATCTTCGACCGTGTAGTCGATCTGCATCCGATCGTGATCGACCATGCGGATGCGTTCGGTGAAATGGAGTTGGTCGCTCGCCGGCACGAAGAAGCCCGAAAGCTCGCCCATATAGAATCTTTTTCTCGTCGCGATCGTGTCGACGACGAGCGTGTCGCCTTCCCAATGCCCGATGGAGTCGCCCATGAGCGTGGGCCATAGCTCGTCATTCGGAGGGTGCGACCGGCCGTCGGTGTAAATGTGGCGCACCGCGCCCACGGTGCTGATAAAAGTGGTTTCCTCCGGCGTTACGCGCCACTGATACATTCCCGGCGTGGAGGTCGCGGGAAAGGGCGGCGGGGCGCACAGCGGCTCATGCGTGACGGGCGGATGATCCGGGTCGGCGGCGATGGCGGCCTCGACCTTTTTTCGGATCTCGTTGTACTTTGCCTGATATTCGGGAATGAACGACGGTCGCATGGCCGCCGCATACTCTTTCAATTTGCGCTGGCCTTCCGCGCTGAATTGCTGGCCGTCAGCTTGTCCGACGAATGCGTCGAGTTCCCAAATTCCCGTCCAATCGGGCAGCTTGGCAAAAGCTTCGACTCGCTTTTTCGATGAAGTTTGCGCCCGCGCCGGGTAAAGACAACCGGAAAGCAGCGCAATCACAATTGCAGATGCGGCTGGACGCATCGCCATTCGACCGACGAGGTTCGCGATCATTTTATTCCATCGGCGGGCCTGCCGATGATTTTTCCGTCCGGACCAGTGACGGAGAGGACTAACCCGCCATGCTGGCCGTCCCGCAGTGGATTGACAACGATCGTGACCTCGTCGCCGGGCTTCAGGCTTCCGGGCTTCCACCCCTTGCGCATCAGTTCGACCGGGGCACCCATCTCGACACCCCATTCCACGGGTGCGGCCTGCGCATTGTTCGGGTCCGGCACGAGCACTTGAATCCAGCAGTGGGGATTCGTCCACTGAAATTCCTTCACCGCCCCGGTGAGCGTGATCTGCTTCGTCTGATCGAACATCGAGCGGGAGTGGTGAGCAAAGGCGGAGTTCGCCGCGAGCATGACGCCGACACCGATCAGCACAGCAATCGTTCTGTTCACGCGCGTCATCAAGATGAACTCTTTATTCGCCGTTCGCGATTTGAATTGAACTTTGAACGGAAGACTAACCTCTATCAATCGTCAGTGTCAACTTAGGGCAGGGAGGCCAGGAAGGAATCGGCGAGATCGCGGACGCGGGTAGAGCAGGCGGGATCGGGGACCGGCGAATTCTGCGCGGCGTGAAAATACTCGGACGCTTTCCCGTTGCGGCCGAGCTCCGCGTTGAGGTTGCCGAGGAGCAGAAGAAAAATCGGATTGTGCGGATAGCGCGCAGCGAGCGGGTCGGCCACCGATAGCGCCTGTTCGTATTTTTCGTCGTAGGTGCGCAGGTTCCTGGCGAGATAGAAACGGGAATCCACGACCATAAAAGAGCCGCGCTCGATTCCGATTCGCATCTGGCGGATTCCCTCCTGTTTGTTTCCGCCGGGAACGCCCATGAAGAACCGCAACATGCGCGCAATCGCGGAGAGCGTGTCCACATAGTAGTTGTAGAGGCCGACGCCGGCGGTGGCATCGGCCATGTCGGGATCGAGCTCGAGTGCGCGAAGGAATTCGGCGCGTGCAGCGACTCCGGCGTGCGCGACATTGCGTTTCTCGTCGCGCAAGGAGTAGAGCCGGGCCTTGAGCGCGAGGCCGAGTCCGGCGTATACGTGCAATTCGGCGGTGTCGGATTTCGCGATCTGCGCGCGGGCAAGCTCGATGGCTTTGTCGGCCAGCGCGAAGTAAGCGTCGTCCTCGGATTTCTTGCCCCGCTTCCAGGCGTCGAGCTGGCCCCACTTGATTTCGCAGGCGGCGCAATAGATGTTCCACCACTGGGCTTCGCCTTCGAGAAGAAATCCCACGGGGCTTTCGGGATGGGCTTGCTCGATGCCGCGGGCCATGGGAATCGCCGCGTCCGAATTGCCGCTGTAGATGCGGTCCAGCGTTTGCGTCGCTTCGGGGGAAAGCATGAGCCCGCTGGCGAGGGTGGGAGTTGCAAACAGCGCCGCACTCAGCAAGGCGATAATGAGCCGAGAAGCCTCTGGTCTGACGACCCTTCCTGCGTCAGGGCAGGCCTGAGCTACATGAATTCTCACTTGACCCTCTTGAGCCAGCCGGCTAGCCAGGCGGCGGTAACGTACATCGCGAAACATTCCAGGGCAAAAGGTATGAATCCAAAATAACCCGGCGCGGGCATTTCGAATATTTTTGTCTGCTGGAACATCGGAAACGTGTAGTGCCATTTCGCGTGCGCCCAATTGTTCCAGAATTCCCAGAGCCAGCCGCAAATCCAGCCGGAAGCGAGAAATCCGTAGAAGCGCCGCGCGAAGCCGTCGGAAAGGTCGCCGAGAAAGGAAGGCAAGCGGAGCCGGCGGTTTAGCGGGTCGAGGAGAAGGATGAATCCGAGCCATACCAGAACGAAGAGATGGGCGGCGATGTGCCGAGGAATCACGAGCGGGACGATTAGGCACGCGGCGCCGCAAACCATCATCGCGTTTTCGGCGGCGCGCGGAATTGTCCACGACTCGATGGGGACGACCGGCAGCAGCGCCTGCACGAGGTCGGACGTCTCAAAGATAGCGGGCGTGATGGTGGCAAACGACCAGCCGTAGCCCGCGAGCGCGGCGGGCCAGCCGAGCGGCACGCCGACGTACGTCCAATTCCCGAGGCGGAGATTATAAGCCTCGAAGATGAGCCACAGCGGAATCGAAAGGAGCGCCATGCGCGCGAGTGTGATGGGGGCGTCGTGCAGACGTGAGCGGTTGGTGAGCGCAAGGACGGCGGCGTCTGCGATCAGGATGTAAGCGCTCCAGACGATGGGCGTGAAATAAGTGGTTACCGGCTCGATGCCGCGGAACAGCATCCATTCGGCGCCGGCGAGCGCGACGAACCCGAGCCAGCCGTGCGCAGGAAACGCTCGCCGGCGGGGTCGCCGGAAGAATCCAGCGACGAGAACAGCGGCCGTGGCGGCCGTGATAGCGAGGCCGAGTGCGAGCCGGAGCGGCAGAAGGAATGCGAATTCGTCCATTGGGCTCAGCGCGTATGGTAGCGCAGTTGGGCGCAGTTTTCGGCTGACGCCGGAGCGATTCTTGCTATGCTCTGCGTGCTTTCGCGGAAGGAAAATTCGTTGAGCGAGACGGAAGAACTCGAGCGCGGGCTGGGGCTCGTCGAAGCGACGTCGCTGAACATGACGTTCATGGTCGGCATCGGGCCGTTCGTCGTGATTCCGTTCGTGATTCAGGCGATGGGCGGGCCGGGAAGTTTGCTCGCGTGGGCGGCGGGCGCGCTGCTGGCGGTTTTCGACGGCTGCATCTGGGCGGAATTGGGCGCGGCAATGCCGCAGGCCGGGGGAAGCTACGTCTATTTGCGCGAGGCGTATGGCGCGCAGCGCTGGGGACGGCTGATGTCGTTCCTTTATATCTGGCAGACGCTTCTTCAGGGGCCGCTGAGCATCGCTTCGGGCGCGCTTGGGTTCGCGACGTATTCGCGCTACCTGGTGGAAAAATCGAGCCGGGCGACGGGAATCGTCGGCGCCTTCGGGACGCACGGCAACAACGCGATCGCCGGGGCGATCATTGTGCTGGTCGTCGTGCTTCTCTACCGGCGGATCACCGAGATCGGGCGAATTTCGGTGGTCTTCAGCGTGATCGTGGTTGGGACGATTCTGTGGATCATTTATGGCGGTGCGGCACACTTTGATGTGCGGCGAGTGTTCGATTTTTCCGGCGGCGGCTGGAATTGGTCGTGGTTGCTCTTCGCAGCGCTGGGACACGGGACGGTGCAGACGATTTACAGCTATCTCGGTTATTACAACGTCTGCAACTTGGGCGGCGAGATGAAAAATCCGGAGAAAAACATCCCGCGCGCGATTTTCATTTCGATTATTGGGATCACGGCGCTCTATCTGGCGATGCAGACCAGCATCCTGAGCGTGATCCCGTGGCGCGAGGCGGCGGAATCGAAGTTCATCGTGAGCACATTCATCGAGCGGGCGTACGGAAGCCAGTGGGCCGCGCTGGCGACGGCGCTGATCCTGGTGACGGCGCTGGGGTCGGTGTTTGCGGCGATGGTCGGATATTCTCGCGTGCCCTACGCCGCGGCGCTGGACGGAAACTTTTTCTCGATTTTCGCGCGCGTGCATCCGACGAAGCATTTCCCCTACATTTCGCTGCTAGCGCTGGGCGCGGCGGCTCTGGCATTCAGCCTGCTGTTGAGCCTTTTCTCCGCCATTCGCGCCATCCTGGCGATGCGCTGCATCATCCAATTTATCGGCCAGGGGGTGGGGTTGATCCTGCTGCGGCGGCGCTGGGGGAGCGAGCGCTTGCCGTTCCGCATGTGGCTGTATCCGCTGCCGGTGGTGGTAGCGATCATCGGCTGGGCGGGAATTTTTATTTCCACGGGACGCAGGCCGATGCTCGCGTCGCTCGCTGCGGCGACGGCCGGAATTCTTGTATATTTGGCACGCGCGCGATGGATGCGCCAGTGGCCCTTTGAGGAGATTGCCTGATGAATGGAAGGACAGCACGAAGGAATCTGACTCTGGCTGCGATCGTTCTGGCAGGAGCGGCGGGATTGGCGGCTGTCCCGCGCGCTTCGGGGCAGTCGCTCGCGGACACGGTCCAGGCGATCAATAAGGCGCGCGTGACCACGCGAATACTTTATGTCACGGCGCACCCCGATGACGAAACGGCTGGGTTGTTGGCCTATCTTTCGCGCGGACTTTATGCCGATGTGGCCGTGTTGACGATCACGAGGGGACAGGGCGGCCAAAATGCAATTGGTCCGGAACAGGACGGGCCGCTGGGTGTGGTTCGCACCACCGAATTGCTGGCGGCGGACTCGCATTATGGCGTGCATCAATTTTTTACGCGCGCGGTTGATCCGGGCTTCTCGAAGAGTCCCGAGCGAACCATGAAGATATGGGGCGATCAAATTCCGCTGGAAGACATGGTGCGGGTGATTCGCATGTACCGGCCGGATGTGGTGATTAACGGCTGGGGCGGAGTTCATTTTGGGCACGGCCAGCACCAGGCGAGCGGAATCCTGACGCCGCAGGCGGTGGCGGATGCGGCCGACCCGGCGAAATTTCCAGAGCAGATTGCGCAGGGGCTCGCGCCGTGGAAAGTTTCTCTCGAATTACGTCCGGGGAGTTTCGGATTCGGCCCCGCGACGACACCTACGGCGCCGGGCGGCGTGCAATTGCCGGTGAACGACGTTTCGCCGGTGTGGGGACAGAGTTACGTGGAAATGGGAATGGAAGGGCACGCGCAGCATCGGTCGCAAGGCACGCCGTCGTTTTCCGGCAATCCATTTTTTCGCCGCGCGCCGACATTGATCGTGGAACATGGGCAGGACGGCGGCGGCGCGTTTGATGCGAAAGAGTTGGCGGAATCCATTGCGTCGCTGGCCGAACGTTTTTCGCAATGGCAAAGCTCGATGGCGCCATCGCTCGCTGCAGCGGACCAGGACCTTGCGGCGGCATCGAAATCAGCGCTGGAACTGGATCGAGCAGCCTCGGCGAAATCTCTGGCGGCCGCGGGCATGGAAATCGCGGGGTTGCGCCAGAAGATTTCGAGCGCGGGCGGAGAAGGAAGCCCGGCCGCGCTTTGGGAACTTGACCGCATCCACGAAAAAATCGACACCGCGCTCGCGGACGATGTGGCCCTGCCGGTGGACACGCAGGCGAATCGCCATGAGTTGGTGGCGGGTGAAACGTTCACGGTGGACGTGAATTTTCTCGACAAGCCCGCGGCGCCAGTGAAATGGACCGTGGATAAGTCGAGCTTGCTGCTGCCGGAGGGCTGGAGCGCGAAACTCGACGACGCCGATGCCAGGGGAAGCAACTATCACTTCACGGTATCGATTCCGCCGGGAGCGAAACCGCCGAGTTCGCCGGCCGATGCGGTGCTGCCATTTCCTCCGCCGCTGGTGAAACTGGCATTGCGCATGAACGTGGGCGATTATGAATTCACATTCGAAAAACCCGTGGAATCGGCCGAGGCGAAAACCACGGCCATCGTGGTCTATCCGCTCGAACTCGTTCCGGCCGTGACGCTGACGGTCGAGCCTTCGCAGGTGATGGTGCCGGCGAAGCGCGCGGCGGCTCCCGCCGATTTGCTGGCGCGAGTGCGCTACCACGGGACGAAACCGGCGGGCGTATCCGTGGGACTCGATGCGCCGCAGGAGTGGAACGTGGCGCCGATCGCGGAGTTGAATTTTTCCGGGACGGGAGATCAGCTGGTGCGCTACGTCGTAAAGGCTCCGGCGAAAATCGTTCCGGGGGCGTACACACTTCATCCGTACGCAAGGCTCGGCGACGAGACATTCCGCACGTCGGTTGAGCCGATCCCCACGCTGCCTACGCGCAATTGGAGCCAACCGGCCGATGTGACCGTTCACGTGCTCGATCTCACCGTGCCCGCGGGACTGCACATCGGATACATCGCGGGCGAGAACGACGTGCTACCGGAAACTCTGCGGCAAGTCGGCATCCAGGTGGATTTGCTCGACGAGGTGGCGCTGGCGTTCGGCGATTTGAGCCGCTACGACGCGATCGTCGCCGGTATTCGCGCCTACGAGCTTCGCCCCGACGCGATGGCCGCGAATCCGCGGCTTCTCGACTACGTGCAGAATGGCGGAACGCTGTTGGTTCTGTACGAACGCGATTTCGCCTGGGCCAAGCTGCTGCCCGCGCCTTTCAGGGCCGAAATGGCGACGCAGGCCGTGCGGGTGACGGACCAGAATTCACCGGTGCGGTTTCTGACGCCGGAGAATCCGCTGCTCAATTCGCCGAATAAGATCACGCTCGATGATTTCAAGGGCTGGGAACAGGAGCGCGGCCTCTATTTCTGGAGCACATGGGATCCCCGATACCAGGCCGTGCTCGGGCTAACCGATCCAGGCGAGCCGGAGGCCACGGGTGGGCTCGTCTATGCACGTGACGGAAAGGGCGTGTACATCTATACGGGACTTTCCTTCTTCCGCGAATTGCCCGATGGAGTGCCGGGGGCCTACCGGTTGTTCGTAAATCTGCTGAGCCAGACTCTGCATCCAGCGCCACGCCGCTAACGCCACGCTGATGTGCGCCGTTGCGACACACGGTGCGACTTCCGCTTGCCAGCTGTTTTTCGCTTCGTGCTATGCTCCGAGCCGATCCGAGAAGGAGGGGCGAATGAAAACGAAACTTGGGAAATCCGCGTGGACGCGCCGGCTGATCGGCATTCTGGCCGCGGTCCTGTTGCTCGCCGCCTCAGCGCACCCCGCCGCCGGACAGAAAACCAAGAACTCGAAAATTAAGTACAACGATCAAACGGATCCCAATGCGCCGCCGATGCCGGCCGGCCCTGACTCCGATCAGATTGACCGCAACATCGGACAGATGCTAGCGGCCTTTCAGATTGGGGACGTCGAGCTGATGCACAAGTTTTATGCGGACAACGTGACGTTCGTGAGCGGCGCTTACGAACCGCCCATCTCCGGCTGGCAAAATTACGTGCCGCTGTACCAGCAGCAGCGCGCGGCGTTCCAGGGAATGCAGCTGATCCGGCGGAACACGATCGTGTTCCCGCACGGAGACGTTGCGTGGGCGATGTATCAGTGGGAATTCGATTCCATGCTGAACGGACGGCCGTATTCCATGCGCGGCCAGACGACGCTGATATTCAACAAGGTGGGCGGAAACTGGTTGATCGTACACAACCACACTTCGGAACTCTCCGCGACGCCCGGTCCCGCACAACCACCCGCGGCACCGCAGCAGACGCCGGCCCCGGCGAAACCTTAACGACGATCTCGAGCGCGAGGCGACTCAGCGGTCAAAAGCTCCGCATACTCTGCCAGACCCACAGCCCCGCCATCGTCACCAAAAGCACGCCTGAGAGAACCATCAGCGCCATGATCGGCCGGCTGAGCTTTTCGATCCGGGCGACAATCTCGCGTTGCTCTCGCGCCATGGAGTCTCCCGCAGCGTCGAGGAAGATCTGATCTTCCTCGCGATTCTCGAGCGCGCTGCGATAGATCCACGCGCAGATCAGGATTGCGGTGACGACACCCCAAGCGATGAGCATCAATTGAAGCGTTCCCATAGGAACCTCCCCTGCCCGCGGGTCGTGGGGACTGTGCCGGATGGCAGACCGGCCCGTGCGGGCCCTTTGAGACTAATTGGGCGGGATTATAGCACTACCGGCCGGGGAGGGGTGTCAAGCCGGGCGGCGCTCGTCGGGGAACGAGACGCCCCAGAAATTGCGGGCCGGGTGGAGGATTTCGACGCCCAGCTCGAACGGGCCGTGCTCTTTCTTGTCCCTCACGGAGATAACGCGGAACTCGCGCACCTCGTGCGAAACTCCGTGGAGAACTTCGATGCGGGAACCGAGCTCGGGCAAAAACGGCAAGCGGAGCAGCGCACCCGTGCGGCTGACGGAGATGGCTTCGGCGGAAGCGTCCCGCGGTTCGCCACCGGTTTCATTGGAATGAACTTTTACAGGGATGCGAATACGTACGCGGCTTGAACGGCGGCGTTCCAGCATCGCGCGGGCAGTTGCCATGGTTGCCCTCCTCTAACTCGCGACCGCTGAAATAACAGTAGAGATTGCGGGGGCGCGGGTCAATGGTACTTCGCCGGGGCGTGCTTCGTTGACAAACCACGGTCCGCGCGGCAATATGGATTCGCCTCGCTTTGCTGCACGAAATGCCCAAGTGGCGGAATTGGCAGACGCGCTAGCTTCAGGAGCTAGTTCTCGCAAGGGAGTGGAGGTTCGAGTCCTCTCTTGGGCACCATTCATCCGTAGATTTGCTCGCCGGTCAGATTCACCTTTGGGCCCTTGGAAAAGATCAACGGGAAGCGCACCCTCTTGGGCCGCGGGCGGTCACTTCGGAAAAGGACGCTTCGGACGCCCACCAGCAGCAACTCGCGAACTGAGGTCCCCTGCGCGGCCGCTTGCTCCTTGAGCTTGCGATAGAGCGGCGTCGGAATCTCGACGGTGGTACGAATCGAACGAGACTTCATATTCAAGAGTATGCCACGCGTTCCATAAGTTTGGCCCGGAAACTCCAGGGGCGGGCTCACCGACCAAATTGCTTTGTGCGCACCAGCTTTCCGCTCTGGTCGTAAATCTTCCACAAGCCCGAGCGCTTGCCGTCAACGAATTTCCCCACGTCGTAGAGTTTCCCGTTGGGAAGGTATCGTTTCCACAGCCCCAACTGTTTGCCGTCTTCGAATTTGCCGATCTGGAGCGGCTTCCCGTTTTCGCGGAACCATTTCCACAGTCCTGTGAACTGGCCGTCTTCGAATTTGCCGACCGCCTTCAATCTCCCGTTCTTCAGGTAGTAGCGCCACACTCCCGTTCTCTTGCCATTCAGGTATTTGCCGACACTGGATAATCCGCCATCCCGGAAATATTCCTTGTGAAGTCCCGTGTTCGGCTTCCTATCATCAGACGCGTTGGTCTTCATCTTGATTGGACGCTCATTCTGTCAGCAGACGTTCCGCGTAGAGAGTGCCTTCGGGCGTGTCCTCGTGCTTGAAATAGGCGAAGACGTCGCCGCGGCGTGTCGCCTCCGCCACCCGGTTCGATATTTTCTTGCGGGCACCAGCCGAATAGTTGGCTTTTCGCAGGCGGAGGTAGCAAAAATCGGCGGTGGCCACGTCCGGCGTCTCGAGCTTATCGCTTTCGGCCTGGCACAGCGCGACGTTGGCGCGGCCTAGGCGCTCGTATACCTCGTCCACAAACCACGACGGGTGGCGAAATTCCATCGCGGCGCGCAAGTGTCGTGGCAATTGTTCGAGAAACTCGTCGAGCCGCGCGAGGTCGCACTTGAAATTGGGCGGCAATTGAAATAAGACCGGGCCGAACTTGCCTGCTTTCCGCAAAGGCTCGAGCGACGCGAGGAATTTCGACGTTCGACTGGCGGCGCCGCGCAGGCGCTTGATATGCGTGATCCCCTGATGCGCTTTCATGGCAAAGATGAAGTTCACGGGAGTCGCGGCGATCCAGCCCGCCAGCAGCTTCTTGGTGACCTGGCTGCGAAAGGTGTAATTCACCTCGACGGAGTTCAATCGGGTCGCGTAGTAATCAAGAAACTTCGCTGGGGTGAGCTTCGCAGGATAAAACTTCGGCCTCCAGCTCGCGTACGCCCAGCCGGAAGTGCCCGCGTGGATTTTCCCCGCCGGAGTTTTCTCGCTCATGACTTCCCTTCGCGCGATTCGAGTATGACTCTTCGAGCGCGGAAGTCTATAACACAACCTCTTGGGATTTGGGATAGTATGCCGCTCGGTGCTCGCAGGCCCGCGCGTCAGGCAAGCTGGAGGCGTCTCATGTCACCTACGTTGCTCTCGGTCGTACTGCTGGCCGCCGGACCGCAGATCAGTTTCCCGCAGGGCGCGGTGGCAACCGAACAGATCGCGCTGCGCTGGATGCACTTCGTGGCCGGGATCATCTGGATCGGCACGCTGTATTTCAACAACCTGGTCGCCACGCCGACGCTGAAGGGGCTGGAATCGCCGGTGCGCGCGAAGATTTATCCGGCGCTGATGTCGCGGGCGATGTGGTGGTTCCGGTGGTCCGCTCTGATCACGGTGACCGCCGGGCTGCGCTACTTCTGGATGATCCTCGCCGCTGACGCGCACAATGCCGGCGATGCATCGCTCGCGTGGAAATGGATGGGCTGGTGGCTGCTGGTGTGGCTGGTGGCGTTCGCGCTGATCTATCCGTTTCAGTTGCCGCACAAGGGATTTCTCGATAGCGCATTGGTGCGCACGATCGCCATTGCCGCGATTGCCGTCGCCGCGTCGTGGATCGTGCTGGTGCTCAACGCGAATCCGCAATCGTCCAACGCGCATCTCGCGATCAGCATCGGCGGAGGCATGGGCTTGCTGATGCTGCTGAACGCCTGGGGAATTATCTGGCGCGCGCAAAAGCGGCTGATCGCCTGGACGCGCGCAAGCGCGGAGCAGGGCACCCCGATGCCGCCCGAAGCCGCGCATTTTGCGCGCTGGGCGTTCCTGGCGTCGCGCGCGGGATTCTGGATGTCGCTGCCAATGCTTTTCTTCATGGCCGCCGCGGAGCACTATCCGTTTCTTAGCGGGATCACCGGCTGAGCGAGGCCGCGTACCCGGCGTTTTTGCCGGCCCGTCTAACGAAGTAAGACGCCGAGGACACATGAAGCCAATCCTGCGGTGGGGATTCTCCATCCTATTGCTGGCGGTGCTGATCGCGAATCCAGCGCTGGCGTATAACTATCCCCTTTCGTCCGAAGCGATCCGCGAAGCCTATTTCCTCGCAAAGGCCGGTCTCGATAAGCGGCAGGCGTTCTTCGAGCCGTACCGGCACAATCTTCCCGTGCCGAAGAGCGGCGCCCACGTGGGGTTGATTGAACTCGAGACGCCCTTCGCGTGTATCGTCGATGCGATCGCACAGACTCCGATGACCTATCACGCCCCGGACGCGGAGCAGGATTATCTGGACAAACCGGGCGAATTTCGCGTGCACGTGGAAATCTACTTCACGGCAACGTACCCGGAGCCGTCGGACACCGCGGCCACTCTTCGCAATTTCTGGCAAGATTTCAAGATCCATTTGAAGCAGGACGCCGAAATACCGTCGCGCTCCGTCCACGGCAAGCCGATTTATGACGACAGCTCGCTCCTCGGATACGACGGGGCGACGATGGACGTGGATTACGACGTGAAGAAGATCGACCCGGGCGCGTTCACGACGATTGAAGTCGACACGCCCGACGGTCAACAGGTCGAAACGACCTTTTCGCTCAACAACCTTCGCTAGAATCGAATCCGAAAAGCCTCCTGCGCCTCAGCGATCCGGGCTGCCCTGCCCCTCTATGAAATGGAAAGCGTCCTCGACCGCGCGGGCCGAGGCGTGCGAACCCTTCGCATCCGTGGTGAATTGCGGACGTCGCCGCGCGGAGAATTTTGCGGGATCAAACGTGCCGCGCTTCGTATGGAACACCCAGACAAATTCGTAGCGAGCCCTGTCCAGCGCTGATTCCGACAAGAGGGCCGTGTCCACGGTGGTCAGCGGGCTGAAATCGGAGAATCCATTTCGGTCGGTATGGACCAGTGCGGGCATGGCATCGGTGTAGGAATCCGAATCGTGAGCGAAAAGGATCACGTAATCCACGCGCGCGAGATCGGGCGCGGGACAGATGCCCGCGTACTGCTTGCGGCGATTCTCGACCAGCCACTTGTACTGAGCCGGCGCCAGCCCGTACGCCGAGAAGAATGCGTGGCAGGCCGGGTCCGCGCTTTCATTTTCGGGTTTCGCGTCGGGATAGTCTTCGAGATCGGCGTCCGCGCGCGCAGGCTCGACGATCGTGATGTCGGGCGACGGTGAAGCTTTCGCGGAAGTGTCCATCATCGCGGCGTTGCCGGGCGCAGCGGCGGCCTTCGCCGGAACGACGGCCGGGTTTGATGGAGACGGCTGCCTTGCGGGAGCAATGGCCGTCGCTTTCAGGGTTCTTGCGGTAGCGGGGACGGCTTTCGCCGGCGCCTCCTTGGGCGCAGGCGGTTCCGCGACGATCGTGGGCATGCTCGTTTTCTCGTGCTGCCGCACGCGTGGCGAAGCGGCGACCGCCGATGCCGGTTTCACGTCCACTGTATTGGGCGAACTCGATGGCGCGACTGCGGAAGCCGTGGCCGGTGTCGCAGGCTTTGGCGCAATGTTCGGCACAACGTTTGGCGCAACGTTTTGCACTACGCTCGGTGGAGCTGGCGGCGCTGCGGCCGGCGGCGCGGAGCTTGCCGACGCAACGGCCGGATGCACAACGGCGCTGGCAACGGGACGCGCGGCGACTGCAACGCTGGCGATCGGCTTGTCGGCGTCATCGGGCGGCAGCGCGGGCAAATCCGGGAAAGCGGCGTCGGGGACGTATCCTTCGGTGCCGCTCGCGGTGCGAATCTTCACGAAGCCTTTCACGCGCGAGAGGATTTCGACGGCCTCGCCGCACTTCAGCCGCGTTTCCACGTCGAAGCTGTTAAGCGATTCATAGACCCACACGCGGTCCTGATTGACCGCGCATTTCACGGCGCCAACATCGGACGCCGAAGCAGGCAAGCCCGACGCCAGTGCAAGCCCCATTGCAAGCCCAGTGGCAAAGATGTTCAGTAGTGTCCGACGCACGGCAATCCTCCCAAGACAGCCCACAGAACGAAGCGACGAAATCGGCTGCAAAACTATGCGTCAGGGCGGTGGGGCAAACAACTGGACGAAGGGACAAGATTGGTTCAGGGCAAGAGAAAGCGAAACGCCGACTTTTCTTCGTAGGGGCGTAGCACCGCTACGCCCGGCAAACGATCTTGGCAAATCGCAGCCTATCCATCACGGCCGGCCGCCGACGGTTTTATGTGGCTCACCCCGGTTCGTAGGGGTGAGGCCTTTACGCACAGCTCAGGATCGCCAGCGCAGTGTAATCGGCCCGGAAACGGGGTGCCGCATGGGCGCGCCGGTGCGTTGCGACTCGAGATGCGCGGCCTTCAATTCGAAATACCAGCGCGCCTGACGGTCGGCATCGTCCACCAACATCATGCGGTCTTCATATTTCAGACCGAGCGCCTGCTTCTCGATCACTTCGGTATCCTGGCGGATGAAGCGCGGCCCGAGCACGTGAATGATGAATGAGACGACCGGAAACCACGGAAGGATATTCCACGCGGCGACGAAATCCAGGCGGCAGAGATCGCGGCGCATGGGCGTGACCGTCGTGCGACTCGAAAGCCAGTATTTTCCCGCACGAATCTGCTCGAAGCGCTGGTTGGGCAGCACGAAATCGATTGTGGTCGTGGCGGGCTCGCCGGTGATGAGCTTCAGAAGTTTGTACGGCGCGCTATTGGACGAGGGCGCGTGCGGGCTCATGCGGAAGCCGTTGGGAATCGGCTCGAACTGTTTGGCCTTGTCGCGGATGCTGCGCCGGCTGCGCCACCACCAAGCCTGATGCACGAACGGCCCGTGCGCCGGGTCCATCAATCCGATGATGCCGTGGTCCACGCTGCACGGAAGATCAGCCCAAAGATGCGAGATTTGATAACCGGCGCTGAAAGTTGGCAATTCGGGCGCGGGCGGAGCCGATGGGGCGGCATTTGGCGCGATCCCCGCGGAAGTACCCGCGGACGTAAAATTCCGGCCCTCGGGATTCGCCATGAACACCCAGACGTAGCCGTCGCGCTCCTCGCAAGGGAAACTGCCCGCGTAAATGCGGTCGCATTTGAGTTTCGAATCCGAGGTGAGCGAAGGGATGTGCCGGCACTGGCCCGTGTGCGCGTCGAATTGCCAGCCGTGATAGGCGCATTCAACCGATGCGCCGTCAAAGCGGCCGAACGAGAGAGGAAACGCGCGGTGCGGGCAGACGTCGCGCAGCGCAAACGGCTTTCCGGCGGCGTCGCGCCCCAGCACGAGCGGAACTTCGAGCAGCATGGCGCGCTCGAGCTTGCCACCGCGCAATTGGTCGCTGCGCAGCGCGGGATACCAGAATCCCCACAGCATGTCGCTCGTGGGATCGCTGGGTTGCGAGGGTGTGTTGTCGCTCATCGGCGGGCGCCTATCGTAGTACATTCGCCGTGCCAGCGGCAAAGGTTGGCGTCAGAGCGCAATCGGTCAGTTTCCGATTGCCCGACGCACCCGGTTCCAGCAAATCCGAGCTCGCCGCCGATGACTGTGATATAGAGTCTCTCGTTCGCCCGGTACAAAATCCCGGTCCGGTCAACTCTGTGGTTCGAAAACACGTGACCGTGCGCTTTGTTACCAAAAGGAGATGCGTGTGATGAAGAAAGTCCTTGCTGGCATCGTTGCGCTTTTGTTTGTGGCATTGCTGGGCTACCGTGCCGCGGCGGGAGGAAACGATTCACATCGGGAAGCTCAAGATCGCGAGCAGATCGAAAAGCTGATGTGGCATTACACTCGCGCCCTGGACACGGAAAACCCGGACGCGTACGCCGCCGCATATACGCCGGATGGTCAATTCGGCGGCGGCCCTAACGCGATCAAGGGGCACGAGGCGCTCAAGAAAATGATTGCGGATCTTCGGCAACGCACCGCTGACGCCGAAGCCAAAGGTGAAAAAAGGCCGGCCATGTACCACATGACCGCGAACAGCTACCTTGAATTTGTCGATAAGGATCACGCGCGCATGGAAGCTTACTGGCTGACCGTGTTCGCTCAGGCAGGCCCCAATGTGCCTCTTCGCGTAGCTGCTGCCGGGCGGGACGTCGACGAACTTGTGCGCGTGAACGGGCAGTGGCTTATCAAGACGCGGGACGTCGCGCCAAAGGACTAAGCGAAGTCGGCCGAGGGTACACTCTCGCTTTAATAAAGATCGGGGGTATGCTCATCCCGGTCCACCGGGATTTGAGGCGAAATTAGAGTCGATTTGTTCGGCTCGCATCACAGGAGGCTGCATACCATGCAAGGCGAACTCAGATATCAGTGCGGACGTAGACGCCCGGGAGCGCGAGTTCTAGCGTCCATCCTCGCAGTAGCCACCGGGGTGATTCTCACGGCGCAACAAAGCGCGGGCCAGTGGTCGACGGTCGGCGGCGATTTCGGCAACTCGCGATATTCGGCGCTCGCGCAAATCAATTCGCAGAACGTCGCGAAGCTGGGAGCCGCGTGGGTATCGGAAAAGGTGGGCCCGCCGCCCTCCGCTCGCGCCATGCCGGTGATCGACGCGGGATTCATGTTCCTGACGGCGCCGCCATTCGTCACCGCAGTCAACATCTCTACGGGTCAAATCGCATGGCAGTACCGCTTGGCGCCTGACACTGTGCCCGGAGCGCCCCCTGCGGGCTCGCCCGCGCGTGAAGGCGTCGCGGTGGGCGAAGGCCTCGTCTTCGTGGGGTTGTCGGATTCCAATCTCATCGCGCTCCGTGAAAAGACCGGAGAGCTTGTCTGGAAAACCTCGCTCATCGACCCTGCGGGTAGCCCGACAGGCGGTCCGTCGGGTGCTCCGCTCTACGCGGATGGCTTGGTGTCGATCGGCACGAATGGGGACAATGGAAATCGAGGCCAGAGTGTCGCGCTCGACGCGAAAAGCGGGCGCGAGGCGTGGCGCTTCTTCGTCATTCCCGCACCGGGCCAACCGGGGTCGGAGACGTGGCCGAAAAACGACGCGTGGAAGCGCGGCGGGGGCGCCGTGTGGTTGGTGGGTGCGTTCGATCCGGAGATGGGCCTGGTATATTACGTGACGGGAAATGGCGTCCCGCAATACGGCGGTGAAAATCGGCAGGGCGACAACTTGTTTCTGTGTTCCGTGGTCGCACTCGACAGCAAGACCGGCAAGTTTCGCTGGCACTATCAGGTGATTCGCCACGACATCTGGGAAGCGGACATCGCGGAAGCACCGGTGCTGTTTGACGCGCAAGTGAACGGTGAGTCCCGCAAGGCGATTGCGGCCATGCGCACGGATGGCTATCTCTTCATGCTCGATCGCGCCACGGGAAAACCGCTCGGCCGCATCGAAGACCGGCGGGTACCGCAGGATGCGTTCCAAAAGACCGCGGCGACGCAGCCCTATCCCGTGGGTGCCGATCACGTCCTGCCCGATTGCGGCGACTGGAAAAAACAGCCGCTGCCTCGCGGTTTTGAATTGGGTTGTTTCTTCACGCCTGCGTCCGTGGAGAAGCCGAATATTATCGCGCCGGTCTACGGCATGCGCGCCACGCCCATGGCATTTGATCCGCAGACGCGGTTTTTTTATGTGACCGGCAACGCCGGGCTGCAGTGGTTCCGCCGCGTCGAGGATCCGGATTTCTTCAGTCTTACCTTCAACTCGCGCGTGCCGGGATTGAATAAGTTGAGTTTCGGAGTGCTGGCCGCCCTGGACAGCCGCACGAACAAGATTGTCTGGACCAAGGAATTCCACGGTGCACGCCCGAGCGGTGCGCTGGCGACTGCGGGAGGCCTCGTCTTCCAGATGGCGGGAGACGGGAACCTGCAGGCGTATGACGCCACGAACGGATCCCTCGCATGGCAGTTTCAAACAGGCGCGTCCGTCGGAGCCCCACCGGTTGCTTTTGAAAGCGGTGGCGAAGAGTACATCGCCACGGTTGCCGGCGGCGCCGTGTGGGCATTCAAGCTGGGTGGAACGATCCCCGCGCGGCCGGCGCCTGCGGTTTCACCTCAGCAGGATTTTTCGGGAGCGATCACCGATACGGCGAACATCGAGACCGCCGCGCTCGCGCGGGACGCGGGTCTCACCGGCACGCACTATTTTACCGACGAATACGAGTTCAATCCGTACCGCGCGAGAGTGGTAACAGGCACGCGAGTTACCTGGAGAAACAACGGCCGGCTGACGCACACGATCGTTGCGGAGGATGGATCGTGGTCGACCGGTCCGCTAAAGCCTCTCGACGTCGGCACCGTCACCTTCGACAAACCTGGAACGTACACGTACATCTGCAAGGAGCATCCGTGGGTATACGGGCAAATCATCGTCGAACCCGCCGCCGAGAAGGGCGGACAGAACGAACCGCCCGGCAAATAGGATCGAAAGGCGTCTCCCGCAGTTTCGCGGATTACGCCCCGGAGCAAGCGCAGTCCTGCTTATCGGATCGGGAGATTGGGCGCTTATCAAAGTACATCTTCCGTGCTGGAGGCAAAGGTTAGTGTCTGAGGGCGATGGATCAGTTTCCGATTATCCGACGGATCAGGAGTTACGCTTCGAGCGTCCTGGTCCCGAACCGGAATCCAAATCTTACTTATTGAAATTTGCTTCTCCTAGGTGGCTTCCGTTGCGATCCGGCCGGTAACCGCCTGGAGCTGATTCAACGCCCCATGAATCAGCGTGCCGTTCATACGCCACTGTTGACCAGATAGCGAGATGGAAGGCTATTGACGTGGGGGGATGGAGTGGACGGAGCACTGTTCGGCGCTGTTGCTGGCAGCGGTGTCGCTGACGGGGGCGGTGGCGCGAGCGTGAACCGGCCGTTGACGACGGGATTGCGTTCTTCGCCCTCGCAGTCCTCGTAGACCATGCGGTGAATGTGAGTCACCCGCTCGTAGGTGCGGTTCACGTGCCAGGGCGCCGTGAAACTGGTGGGATCAATGACG
>JARLGK010000192.1 GCA_031296075.1 Candidatus Acidiferrales bacterium | reverse complement strand
TACGAGCGAGCCGTAGTCGTCAAGGCCGAGAAGAAAGACAACTCAGGAAGCGAAAGACAAAAACTCTTTTAAGTGATTGGAGAAGTCTGCGCAAAAAGTGTTTGACAGGGCCGACATTGTTAGAGATGTCCGGTTAGCGGACATATAGCGGACTGGTACCCCACCGGCAGTCGCGCTGGGCACTGGAAGATTGTCTCCGCGCCTGTGAACACATTTGAGTGCATCTTCGGTGAGCGACGACAGTACCCCACTTCGGCTAGCGCCCCGACAAAATTACTCAGTTGAACCATTCTGCTTCGGCCTAACCTGCTGATTTCACTGGGCTATTTTCTCATGTCGAATGGGGACTCAGGTGCCCCATGGATTGCTGAAGACACCTCGAATTGCTGGCCTATGCGTCAATGGCGTGTCGTACTAAACCGTGGCATTTATCCGGGTGGGCGTGGGCGCACCCCTCGTGCAGACAACCAAGGAGGTTCCAATGAGCGAACGCAGAGAATCATCCAAAGAAGAAATCACCAACCTAGCTTATGGACTGTATCTTGAACGCGGCTGCGAACCAGGAAGGGACATCGAGGACTGGCTTAAAGCCGAAAAAGTGCTGCGCAATGGTGTATTGCTCCCCGCTAAAACTGGACACCTCAGTTAGGTAGAATCAGGGCCTCCAAACAGAAGGCGGTATGGGCAGGAAACCACGCGTAGATCGAACCCCGGAAGAGAAGTGCTTGCATGACTGGTATGGATCCTTCCTTATTCTTTGCGGGAGATCTGCTTAAGCGTAACCTTGCGAATTACCTTGAACCTCATTCGAAGATAGAGTTCGACGGCGTGATAGTTCGCGCAGCCAACATCGAGCCAGGACACAAGGCCGTCGCGACGATGATTTCGCGCGAGCTGCCAGATGATGCTCGTGGCGAGACCTTGGCCACGATGCAATGGATGCGTACAGACGCCGCTGATCTCCGCGTAGCGCATCACAAAAGGAAGAGCTAAGACAGTACCACCACGATCTCCGGAATGTCAAATGAGGGGGAGTCACAGACTGAGCAGGTCGGATGCGAGGAATTCTAACGTCTAATTGACGCCCAAACTCCCGCTCTAGGACGTCTTTTTTCAGCTTCCTGTTCCCGCTGTAAGTTGCGCGCCGCCAGTGGGTTACAGTTAGATGATGCGGTTTTTATCGTCTTGCAATACTACTAATGGCAGTCGGCTCGGCCGTATTTGAGCCGCCCAACCTGGTGACGAGAGATGGCTCTTGTTCCCGGACGAGGGCCTAATGAACATGAAGCGGGCTGTAGTGTTTCTTCTGGCGCTAGCTGGAAGCGTAAGCGTTATCCTGGTGAGGCGCAGCACTACTCACTTCTCGGCGCCGCCACGCGAACCCGCACTAATTGCCCCTCAAGGACCGGCACGTAACAGCCGCGCCCCAAGTGTGCCTGCCCGCCAGGTCACAACGCCGAGTCATTCGCACAATCCGGTCGGGGGCCGTCCGAACCACGGCAAATCTCTGCCGCCGGGCCTCACGCACGTTTCGATTCCGATCACCTTTGAGCCGAACGTCGGGCAAACGGACAGCCGGGTCAAATTTGTCGGTCGAGGAAAGGGGCTGACGGTCTTCTTGACACAGGATGAGATTGCCTTGCGAGTCGGTCAATCGAAGAGCAGCGAAGCCTATCCCCTGAATTCGCGAGCGCCCGGCGCGGAGCCGAGCCCAAATGGAACTGTCACGCTGCGCACCGCCGGGAATTCGGGATTCGAGTGGAAAGGTTCAGACAAGCTCCGTGCGGAGACCAATTACTTTGTCGGAAACGATCCGAAGAAGTGGCACACGCGAGTGCCGCATTTCGCGCGCGCGGAAGCATCGAGCGTGTCTCCTGGAGTCGGCGTAGCTGTTTATGGTAACGACGAGGGCGTTGAATATGATTTGCGCGTTGCGCCGGGGAGGGATGTCTCAAACCTTCGGCTCACGCTCGCGGGCGCGCAGAGCATGCGCCTGGAAGACACGGGCGATCTACTGATTGGCGTCGGAGGCGATGAAGTAAGAATGAAAAAGCCGGCCGTCTATGAAGTTTCCCATGCAGGATGGCACTCCTCGGAAAATCGGAATCACGCGCCCCGGGGAGCGCGGAGAGCGAAGAAGTATTCGCCGCGGCGGACGACGCGAACGCGACGCACCAGGCTGGGGAAAACGGACCACAAACCCAGACGAGTTGCGAGCCCCTGCGCTCCCAAACTGTCGCTCGGCGAGCGGATAACGACGGCTCAGCGCAACGCTCCGTGCCGCGGCCGCTCCGGCGTGCACCCAAGAACCCCTGCGCGAACAAAGAGGCGGCGAATTGACGGCGAGTACGTCATCGAGGCGGACGGCTCGATCGGATTTCGAATCGGGCCTCATGATCCCGATGCAATGCTGGTCGTCGATCCATCGCTTTCGATTGCCTACGGGACATTCCTGGGAGGGCTGGGTAGCGACACGGCCGCAAGCATCGCAATCGATCATGCGGGGAAGATTTATGTTGGGGGCACAACGACCTCGACGGCATTCCCGGGCGCGCCGGCGTCCAAGGTTGGGCCGGCCGACGGCCCGGCGCAGTTCTTCATCGCGAAAATTGATCCCACGTTGATGGGCGCGAGTTCGCTCGTCTATCTCACATTTATCGGCGCGGGCGGTACGCAGGCCGGTGGTCTGATCGCGGTGGATGGGTCGGGCGACGTGGCGATCACAGGAACGACGACGGCGACCGATTTCCCGGTGACGGACACGACCGAGCCAACGAGCGCGCTTGCCAGCGGCTACGGAAACGACACGATCGTGAGCGAGATCGGCCCGGCCGGCAACAATCTTATCTTTTCGACGCTTTTCGGCGGGAGCGGAACGGAGTCACAAGCCGGTGCGGGCGGGATTGCCCTGGATTCCGCGGGAGACGTCTACATCGCCTCGGACGTGCAGACGACGCCGATTGACTCAGCATCCGCGGATTTGCCCGTCACGCCGGGAGCGTTTCAGACGGCCTGGGATGGAGAGCCGGCCGACGGATTCCTGGCCATATTCCAGCCGCCCACGTCGGCGGGCAAAGCTGCGATTTTGAAATACTGCTCGTATCTGGGGACAAACTCGAACGGACACATCGGTAGCCGAAGCAGCGCGCAGAGCGTGACGCTGACGAACCAGGGAAGCGCCGCGTTGAGCATTGCGAGCATCGCGCTCGCGGGTACGAATGCGGCCGACTTCGCAATCCTGGCGACGGGGACAACTTGCCCGGTCTTAGGGGGCACATTGGTGGTGCAAGCGATGTGCACTGTAGCCGTCCAACTCGCGCCGCAAACTCCCGGGCCAAAGACTGCGAGTCTTGCCTTCAGGGACAACGCCGTGGCGAGCCCCCAGCAGGTCGGCGTAACTGGGAATGCCACTTCGCCGCCATCACTGCAAGTGTCTCCGTCCAGCCTGACGTTCCCGCGCAGAGTGAGGGAATCGCAAGCACTCCGCAGAGCATCACGATTCTGAATGCCGGCGCCGGCCCCGCCGAGATTACCGGGATCGCGATTTCGGGTCCAAACGCCACGGATTTTACTTCTCCTGCGTCTTGTACTCCCAATCCGGTGGCTGCAGGGAAGAGCTGCCAAATCGGAGTCACATTCATGCCGGGAACGACGACACTGGGAATCCGCTCGGCGACTCTCAGCGTGCCCGCAGGGAGCCCCCCGACGGTCGCACTTTCGGGAACGGCCACTCAGGCGAGCATCTCCGTGCCCACGAGCATTAATTTTGGAAGCCAGCTCGCAGGAGGTGCGGGCGGTTCGCCGCAGCCGATTGTGATTACGAACAGCAGCTCCGGTGCGTTCGCCGGGGCGCTGACGATTGCGTCCGTAGCAAAGTCAGGGGGAAACCCGGGCGATTTTGCGCTCGTCACTGACGCGTGTACGGGCGCAAGCACGCCACCCGGCGCGACCTGCTCGGTGCAGGTGGCATTCAAACCATTGCAATCGGGGAACTGCGGCGCGAACGGCGGGTCCCGAACTGGCACGCTCATCCTGAATGACAACGCTCCGGGCAGCCCGCACAGCATTCCGCTGAGCGGTACCGCCATGGATTTTTGTATCGCGTCCTCGCCCGGACAAGCAGTGGTCGAGCCGATTGTCGCAGGTCAATCCGCCACTTACCTGCTCGAACTTGATTCGTCCGCGGGATTAACCGGCACGGCCAGTCTTTCATGCTCAGTTCCGGCGCAGCTTTTGGGAAGTTGTTCCATCTCCACAACGCCGGCCACTAATCCGCCCGTGGCGCAGATAAGTTCCGGCAGTCCGGGTCAATTCAAGGTGGTCGTCACGACGACAGCTCCGGGAGGCACCGTGGTGGTGAACCGCGCGCGCCCGGGCACTGCCATGCGGCCGGGTGGGAGACTGATTGTCTGGATCGCCATCCCGTGGCTGGTGGTGCTGATGACGTGGATGGTCGGGCGACGGCGATCGGGTTATGCGAAAGTCGCACAAGTTGGCGCGCTGTTGCTGGCGTGTGCGATCGCCATGGCTGCTTGTGGTGGTGGGGGAGGCGGAACACCGGCCGACCCTCCGCCGCCGGGGACCACGGCAGGCACATACGTGATCACGTTGACTGCGACGGTAAATCTGGCGGGGCAACCGAGCGTCACACGAACGTTTCCCCTGAGCCTGACCGTCCAGTAAATTTCGCACGCGCGACGATAGAGCAATCCGCGCTTTTTCTGACAAGGTCTCTGGTCAGAATACCTTGATGGCTAGGTCGCGAGGATGGGGGCCGGTGGGTATTAGCGTGATCAAGCCCGAGGTCTTCGCACGCACGATGGCGAGCTCGTCCGAATCGGTGTCAACGACCACGAGGATATCGTCCCCGGGAGTGAGCTGGCAGTTACGCGGTGACTGTCCCACGGAAATGGGACGGGCAACCTGGCGAATGTTGATGGCGATGGGCACGACGTGGCCGGCAGCCGCGTCCGAAACGTAGAGAGTTGTCGCGTCCGCCGTCATCGCCGCGGCCGCAGGCGACATTCCGAGGGGCAAGAAGTCGCCCACTTCGTTCGTCTGTGTATTCACGATCAGAAGTCCGTGGGCGTTACTCGAAGGGATGTACAGCTCGCCGCCATCGGGCTTCAACATGAGCGCATCAGGCGTGCCATTGAGCGCCAGGTTCGCGAGCAGCACATTACGCTTCAAATCCACCACGGAAATCTGATTCCGCGAGCCGGAGGTAATGAAAGCCTTCGAGCCATCGGGCAAAATCGCGATCTGCTCGGGATCGGGTGCGACGGGGATGGTGGCGCGCAGCGCCAGGGACGCGGCGTCGAGTACGGAGACGCTCGAGTCATCGCGGTTTGAAACCACCAGCAGGTTTCCGTCCGGTGAGACGCGGGCAATCCACGGACGGCGTCCGGCGTGCGCGCTGGCCACCACTTCGCGGGTAGCGCAGTTGATCGCGACAACGGTATTCGACCCAGAGGCCGCCACGAAGGCGCGCGATCCGTCGGGCGAAAAATCGAGCGCATAGGGCGCGGCGCCGACCGGAACGCGCGCCACAATTCTATTCGTGGTGGCGTCGAGCACCCATGCGTAACCGCCGGCGGAACTCAGTCCCCAGATTTCCTTGCGTGTCGGATGGGCGCGGATACCCGTGGGTCCAGCGCCGACCGGAATCGTGGCCGCGGGCGACAATTTCACAAGGTCCACGGCAGTAACCGTGCCATCGCCCGTGTTGCCGACGTATGCGAACAGGTGCAGGCCCGGGCGGAGGAAGGACGGGCGAAGCTCGAGCGCCACTTCGCGGGCGGCAAGGCCGGCGAGCAGGATAATCATCATCACGAGCCGGTAGTTGACGCGGCTTTTCAATTCAGTGTGCGGCCGAGTACGGCGGCAATGTCGCGGGCCTCGCGCATGAGCCGATCAAATTCCTCGGGCAGAATGGACTGCGGGCCGTCCGAGAGCGCGTGGACGGGATCGTGATGCACCTCGACCAGGATGCCATCCGCGCCGACGGCAATGGCGGCGCGCGAAAGCGGAAGCACCTTGTTGCGACGGCCCGTGCCGTGCGATGGATCCACGACGATGGGGAGATGGCTCAGCCGCTGGACCGCCGGGACAACGCTCAGGTCGAGCGTATTGCGCGTGTGGTCGGCGAACGTGCGCACGCCCCGCTCGCAAAGGATCACGTTGTAGTTGCCTTCGGACATGACATACTCCGCGGCCATAAGGAATTCGTCCAAGGTTGCCGACATCCCGCGTTTCAGGAGAACCGGCTTGCGCGTGCGGCCGGCGCGCTTCAGCAGAGAAAAATTCTGCATGTTGCGCGCCCCGATCTGGATTACGTCGGCATATTCCTCGACCAGATCGAGCGATTCGTTGTCGATGGCCTCGGTGACCACGCCCATTCCGAATTTGTCGCGTACTTCCGCAAGGATCTTCAGGCCTGCCTCGCCCATCCCCTGAAAGCTATATGGCGACGTTCGCGGCTTGTAAGCTCCCCCGCGGAATAGGCGAGCACCTGCGGCCCGAATCCGCTCAGCGATGGTGAATGCCTGCTCGCGCGACTCGACCGCGCAGGGCCCGGCGACGATTCCGACGGCCTTGCCGCCGAAGCTGACCTCCCCGGAGGCCGTGGGGATGCGCACCACTGTGTTCTCCGGCTTGAGGTCGCGGCCAACGAGCTTGTAGGGTTTGCTGACGGGAATGCATTCGACGACCCCCGGCATGGATTCGATCGAAATGGTTTCCACGGCGCCGCTATTGCCCGTGATGCCGATGGCCGTGCGCGCCGCGCCCGGCATCGGATGGGCGCGGAAGCCGAGAGATTCGATTCGCTCGCATACAGCGCGGACCTGTTCCGCGGTCGCGTTGGATTGCATCACGACAAGCATGGACGGATCTCCTGGCTAAAGGCGAAACGGGAAGTTTAGCTTATTCAGCCACAGCGAGGCAAAGACGCTCTAAAGCGGGTAGCCGGGTCATTTGAAGAATCGGCGCTTTCCCAACCGTGGTTCGTGTGCTTTAATCCCGCCAATCTGGCTCCCCTTTCGAATCAGGGGCAATGGAATGCGGCGGAGGAACTCACATGAGTAACAACAACGGCCTCGCACCTCTTCGCGTTGCACTCGCGGCAGTCGGGATCGTCTTCATCGTCGGCGTGTATCCTTTGACAATCGTGTGGCCGTCCGGATGGGCGTGGCACATGAGCGGCCATTCGACCTATCTGCAGATGATTTTGGGGATTTACGCGACGCTCGGTGTTTTTCTGCTGCTCGCCGCGCGCAGCCCGCTCACGAACTTGAGCCTCATCTGGTTCACCGTCTGGTCAAGCGTTGTCCATGGCTGCATCATGGCTGCGCAGTCGCTGGTCTACCCCGAGCATCACGGACATTTGTTCGGGGACGTGCCTGCTTTGTTGCTGATAGCTCTGGTGCTCGGGGTTTTGACGCGTCGTGCGGCAAAAGCGAAACCGTAGCCGGACTTCCAACCGATCGAGTGGTGAGAAGGGCGCTGAAGCTCGAACGATAGCGGAAAGCTAAACCGATGCGCGGGCGGCTGGAAATTTGGAGGCGCGGGGCGGGATCGAACCGCCGATAAAGGTTTTGCAGACCTTTGCCTTACCACTTGGCGACCGCGCCCCGGCACATGCGTCGCGGAGGGCAACTTCGAAGTGAAATGATAGCATCCTCGCTCCCGGATATTCCAGCGGCGTTCCCGTTTACCACGCGAGCCATTTCTCGCGAATTTGCACCGTTTGCGCGAGCGGCGGCTTTCCGATAAAATGCATGCCTAAGCACACGGACAACCTGAGGGAATGGCGGAAGAAAATTACAGGACTGATCTGACTTACGACGCTGCCGACGAATATCGCCCGGAACCAATCCCCCCACCTGAAATCGCCGCTTGGAAAGATGGCAGCATCCGCATCGGAATTCACACCTCCATCGCAGGCGATATTGCGGGCGCGCTCGACATTGCACACGGGCTGGGCGCCAACGCACTGCAGATATTTTCTTCGAGTCCTCGGATGTGGGGACACGGGAGTTCGAGGATCGCCGAGACGGACGCCGCGCGCTTTCGTCAGCGGCGAGTGGGATTGCAGCTCGGGCCTCTGGTAATCCACGGCAATTACTTGATCAACCTGGCTTCGCCGAGCCCGGTCCTGCGCACGCGTTCCGTGCAGGGCTTCCACCAGGAGATTGTGAGGGCCCTGGCGCTGGGCGCGGATTATCTTGTGATTCACCCCGGCAGTGGCCTGGGGACCAGTGTCGACTCGGCTATCGCGGCGGTGGCGCAAGGGCTGAGGCAGGCCGCCCGAGGATTGAAACTTGGCGAGTTGCGGATTCTGCTTGAAAACACGGCAGGCCAGGGAAGCACGCTCGGCTCCCGATTTGAGGAATTGAAGGCGATCCTGGACGCGTGCCCGGACCTGC
The DNA here is from genome assembly GCA_031296075.1 of Candidatus Acidiferrales bacterium. Lineage (GTDB taxonomy): Bacteria > Acidobacteriota > Terriglobia > Acidiferrales > UBA7541 > Palsa-295. Next base: position 25,691 of record JARLGK010000192.1, on the reverse strand, counting down.
CGCTCGGCGTTTGCGTTGATACCGCACACACCTTCGCCGCTGGGTGGAGTATCGACACCGAGGCGGGCCTGGAGGGCACGTTGCGCGATATCGACCGCACAGTGGGCTTGGACCGCGTGGCCGTCGTTCACGTCAACGATTCGAAGACGCCTCTTGGTTCCCGCGTGGACCGGCACGAGCACATCGGAAAAGGGAAGATAGGGCTACAGGCGTTCGGCAGAATTCTGAATCACCCGCTGCTCGCGAAATGCGCGTTCATTCTGGAGACTCCCATCGACAAGCCGGGCGACGACAAGCGCAACGTCGCGACTCTCTGGAGGCTCACCGGACGCGTGGTGCGCGCCACGGGACCGGGAATGAAGCCGCGGCCGACGAAAAGCCACAAGGTACGCGCGAGCAAAGCCGGCGTTCGCCAGAAAACCAGATCACGGGGGAAATGAAATTGGCCGACTACGATTCACAGCGAATCGAAGCGAAGTGGCAGAAAGTTTGGGACGAACAGGGCGCGTTTCACGCGGAGGATGGCGACGCTTCCCGCCCGAAATACTACCTGCTCGAGATGCTGCCGTATCCCTCAGGCACGCTCCATATGGGCCACATGCGCAACTACACCATCGGCGACGCCGTGGCGCGTTACAAATGGATGTGCGGTTACAACGTCCTGCACCCAATGGGTTGGGATGCCTTCGGGCTGCCCGCGGAAAATGCCGCGATCAAGAACGGCACTCATCCGCGCGATTGGACCAAGGCAAACATCCAGGAATTCCGCCGCGTCCTGAAGCGCTTCGGGTTCAGTTATGACTGGCGTCGCGAAATCTCCACCTGCGAGCCGGAATATTACAAGTGGAACCAGTGGTTTTTCCTGCGCATGATCGAGAAGGGAATCGCCTACCGGAAAAAAAGCAAGGTCAATTGGTGTCCCGATTGCCTCACCGTGCTGGCCAACGAGCAGGTGATTGACGGCTTCTGCTGGCGGCACGAGACCACCCAAGTCGAGCAAAAGGAACTCGAGCAGTGGTTCTTGCGGATCACGCAATACTCCGACGAGCTGCTGGAGGACATGGCGCAGCTCGCGTCCGGCTGGCCCGAGCGAGTGCTGGTGATGCAGCGGAACTGGATCGGAAAATCGCAAGGCACGCGCGTGCGCTTCGATGTCGCGGGAATCTCTGGGGCGAGCCTCGAAGTCTTCACTACGCGTGTGGATACGATTTACGGCGCTTCGGCGATTGTGGTGGCCGCCGGACATCCGCAGTTGGACAAATTGCTCGAAGGCGTTCCGGGCCGTACGACCATGGCATCCCAGCTCAAGGCCATGCGACAGAAAAGCATGCGCGCCGCGGACATCGCCACGGCTGAAAAGGAAGGATTCTTCACGGGCCGCTTCGCCGTGAATCCATTTTCGGGTGAGCAAGTGCCGATCTGGGTGGCGAACTTCGTTCTGGCGGAATACGGAACCGGCGCGGTGATGTGCGTCCCGGCTCACGATCAGCGCGACTACGAATTTGCCGATAAGTACGGCTTGCCGGTAAAGATCGTGGTGCAACCGGCGCAGGGCGTGCCGCTGCGCGCCGATCGGATGAGCGAGGCTTACACCGAGCACGGGCGCCTCGCCGATTCGGGCCCCTATTCCGGACTTACGACGGAACAGGCTCTCGCGAAAATGACCGCCGACGCCGCTGCAAAAAAGTTCGGCACGGGCGAAACGACGTACCGGCTGAAGGATTGGGGAGTCTCACGGCAGCGGTACTGGGGCACACCCATCCCCGTGATCTACTGCGAGAAGGACGGCATGGTGCCGGTTCCGGACGATCAGTTGCCCGTGCGCTTGCCGGAACAACTGGCGATCGCGACGGCGGGCCAATCGCCGCTCGCTAGCGTGCCGGAATTCGTAAACACGAAATGTCCGAAGTGCGGCGGCCCGGCACGGCGTGAAACGGACACCATGGACACGTTCGTGGATTCTTCGTGGTATTTCTACCGCTACACCGACCCGCATAACTTCAAGGCGCCATATGACCAAACGAAAGCCGGCTACTGGTTTCCCATCGACCAGTATGTCGGCGGAATCACGCACGCCATTCTGCACCTGCTGTACTCGAGATTTTTCTGCAAGGTCATGCGCGACCTCGGTCTGGTGAAGCACGACGAGCCGATCGCCCGTTTGTTCACACAGGGCATGGTGCAAAAGGGCGGAGTGGCGATGTCGAAGTCGCGCGGAAACGTGGTCGGCGCGATCGACATGGCGGATAAATACGGATGCGATACCGGGCGACTGTATACCCTGTTCGCGGCGCCCCCGGAAAAGGACCTGGAATGGAGCGAGCAGGCGATTGAAGGCTCGTCGCGCTTTCTGAATCGGGCGTACCGGCTGGTCGAGAAGCACGCGGAACGGGTGCGAAGCATTCCCATCGAATGGAACGCGCTCACGGACCTCGCCAAAGCGACTGCCAAAGAAAAAATCCTGATCCGTCGAACGCATCAGACGCTCAAGCGCGTGACGAACGATTTCGAGGTGCGCTGGCATTTCAACACGTCGATCGCGCTGATCATGGAACTCGTCAACGAACTCCATGCCCAGGAGCCGCTCGATCAAGAAGTCTCGCCGACGATTCTGAAACGCGTCCTGGCGGTGATGGTGCTGATGCTCTCGCCGATGACTCCACACATCGCCGAAGAGATGTGGGAGATGCTCGGGAATTCAGGCACAATCTCCCGGCAGAAGTGGCCGGCCTACCGCGAGGATCTGACGCGCGAAGAGCAGATCGAGATCATCATTCAGATCAACGGGCGATTGCGCGGAAAGATACTGGTTGACGAAAACCTGACCGAGGACGAGACGAGAGACCGCGCTCTGAACGACCCGCGCATCGCGCCGTTGCTCGTCGGCAAGGAAATTGTGAAGGTGATTGTGGTGCCGAAGAAGCTTGTGAACATCGTGCTGCGATGAATGCAAGTCTGTGGCGGTCGGACATGATGAATACCAAAAGAAACACCGAGCGTTCGAAATGATGACGGAGAGATAATGACGTCCAATTCCGGAGCCGCAGCGGCAGCGAAAGAGCGGGGAGGCATGGTGAGCACGAAACACGGAATCGTCGTGCTGGATTTTGGCGGACAGTACACGCAACTGATCGCCCGGCGTATTCGCGAGCAGCAGGTATTTTCCGCCATCCTCCCTTGTACTGCCAGCGTCGCCGAGATTCGCGCGCAAGAGCCCGTCGGGATCGTGCTATCGGGCGGGCCGAGCTCGGTATACGACAAAGACGCCCCGGTGTGCGATCCGAAAACGCTGGAGCTGGGAGTTCCCGTCCTCGGCATCTGCTACGGCATGCAGTGGCTCGCGCACTCGCTCGGTGGGAAGGTCGAACCCGCCGAGCATCGAGAATATGGGCGGGCGCAGCTCGATATTGAACGCGAGTCCAAGCTCTTTGCGGGAGTTCCCGCGCAATTGGGAGTCTGGAATAGCCACGGCGATCACGTCGTCGGTTTGCCCGCAGGATTCCACGTGACCGCGCGGACCGACAACGCCGTTGCAGCGGTCGAAAATCCCGAATCGCGGTTTTACGGCGTTGAATTTCATCCCGAAGTGAATCACACGGATCGCGGAACCGATATCCTGCGCAACTTTGTCTTCGCTATATGTGGTGCGAAGCAGAACTGGGATCGCGCGGGATTTATTGCCGAGACGGTTGACACCATCCGCAGGCAGAGTGAAGGCGCGCGAGCAATTTGCGCGCTCAGCGGCGGCGTGGATTCCACCGTCGCGGCGGCGCTGGTCCATCGAGCCATCGGCGACCGGCTCACAAATGTGTTCGTCGACACCGGGCTGTTGCGGCGCGACGAATTCCACGACACTCTCGAACTGCTTCGCGCTCGCCTGGGATTAAACGTGATTGGCGTGGATGCGTCCGAAAGATTCCTGGGGAAATTGGCGGGAGTCGCGGACCCGGAGCAGAAGCGCAAGATCATCGGCGGTGAATTTATAGCCGTTTTCGCCGAAGAGCAGCGCAAACTTCTCGCCGGCGCGCAATCGGAGCTACCGGTGAAATTCCTCGTGCAGGGCACTCTCTATCCCGACGTAATCGAATCGGTTTCGGTGAAGGGGCCTTCCGCGGTCATCAAGTCGCACCACAACGTGGGCGGCTTGCCGAAGGACATGCCCTTCGCGCTAATTGAGCCGCTGCGCGATCTTTTCAAGGACGAGGTCCGGCGGATCGGTCGGGATCTCGGATTGCCGGAAGAAATCCTGGTGAAGCAGCCATTCCCGGGACCTGGCCTCGCCGTGCGCCTGCTCGGCGCGGTCTCGGCCGAAAAGCTTGAGACCTTGCGAGGCGCGGATGCAATCGTAGTCGAGGAAATTCGCCGCGCGGGGCTTTACGAGAAGACCTGGCAGGCGTTCGCCGTGCTTCTGCCGGTGCGCAGCGTGGGAGTGATGGGCGACGGTCGCACCTACGCTGATACGATCGCGGTGCGGGTGGTGGATTCGCTCGACGCCATGACGGCCGACTGGACTCGGCTTCCGATGGAAGTGCTGGAAAAAATCTCCGTTCGCATCGTAAACGAAGTTCCGGGCGTCAATCGAGTGGTCTACGATATCAGCTCGAAGCCGCCCAGCACGATTGAGTGGGAATAGGAAGCCCGCGAACTCCACGCCGCAAACAGACGTGGCTACACGCCGGAAGATTCAAATCGTTGCTTGCAGCGGCAGGCCCGGTTGCGGAGAATGGACGTGGGAGCGGCTGGCTAGCGATTCGCCATCTTCTGGGCCATGTATAGCAACAGGCGACGGTCGCCTTCTTCGATTTTGCCGAGCAGGCGGCGGAAGCGTCCCAAGTAACGGGCGTCCTTGCCGGCGCTGCCCCAGACGATATCGTCTGCGCTCTTCCGCTTCGGAAGATTTGGCAGCACGGGCGGTTCTTCGCCGTCGTAGAAGAGCTGGTAGAGCGGCACTTCCATCGCCCTCGCCAGTTTCTCGAGCGTCTCAATCGCCGGCACTGTGTGGCCGTTTTCGACACGTGAAATATAGCAGCGGAGCAATCCGGTGCGCTTTTCAACGTCGCCTTGGGAAAGTTTCTTTGTTTCGCGTAGTAATCTGATGCGGTCGCCGATTATCATGGCGGGTATTGTCACATGGACTAGTGGTACCTGCAAGAAAAAATTGAAGAACTCGCTGAAATTTTCAGCGTAACCGAAAACGAATGGCGGACGTCCCAAAGAGTATGGCAGCCAGCGCTCAGGCGCTTCCTCTTTCTCTCGACCGAAAGAGAAAGAAGGAGGAAGACAGGGAATTGGTGCGCCTGTCTCAAGATGGAACCGAGGCGGCGTTCGAGGAATTGGTCCGGCGCCATCAGCAACGCGTGTTTGCTCTCGTCGGGGGTATTTTGCGGCGCCCGGAAGACGTCGAGGACGTCGCGCAGCAGGTATTCTTGAAGGCGTATCTCGGGATAAAGCGGTTCGACCAGCGCGCGGCATTTTCGACCTGGCTCTATAAGATCGCGGTCAACGAGTGCTGGGATTATCTGAGGAAGAAGAAGGTTCGGCCGCTGGTGTATGAAGCGGATTTGTCCGAAGAACAGGTCTCGCGGCTGGATGGCATCGTATCCGCGGATCGGCCGCCGGAAGGACCGGGTGCGCGCGCCGAAACCCGCGAGGTTCTGGACCGGATGCTGGCGGCGTTGCCGGAGCAGGATCGGCAGCTGCTGGTTTTGAAGGAAATGGAAGGGTTTTCCGTGCAGGAGCTGGCCGAAATTCTCGATCTCAATGTAAACACGGTGAAAGTGCGGCTGTTCCGCGCGCGCGGCCGAATCATGGATGTTTATCGGCGCCGTATGGATTCCAGCGGAAAGTTGGCTGGGTCTCGCTCGACGCAAAGGAAAGGCTAAAGCCATGGCTACCGAGACTAAGTTCGGATACACAGCTTGCGCGAAGTACGAGGCGCTTCTGGAGGACTACCTCGACGGCGCGTTGGAACTAACCGATGCCAAAAGCGCGGAGCAGCACTGCCGGGACTGCGCGAATTGCCGTGGTGCCCTGGAGCAGGCCGCATCGAGCGTCCGCTTGCTTCGTCTGGCGGGGCCTTCCGTTGGACCTGGGCCGGCATTTGCCCGCACCGTGATGGCGCGGATCCGGGCGGCCGAACAGGAACGATCATCCGAGCGCGCCGGATTCTGGCAGCCCTTGGTGAGTCTGGGATGGCGATTCGCGGCCACGGCGACTCTGGTTCTTGGCGCGCTCGTGAGCTATGACGCCGGCTGGGGCCGCCATGCGCAACGCAATCTGGCCACGGCACGTCTTACTGGTACGAGCGACATCTTCGCTCCGGACCCGGCGAATCCGCCGGCGGACAGGGATGAAGTTTTGATGATGGTGGCGGAAACCAATCATGGCAAGTAGGAACGCGCGCCTCGAAGCAGCAGCTCTCGTGTTCGTCGTCTTTCTGCTGGGCCTCCTGCTCGGAGGCGTTGGCAGCCATCTTTGGGACGAACACACGCAGGTGCTGGCGGAGCAAACGGCTCAGCTCAACACCAAGGCGACTCGCGACCAGGTGATCAACGATCTGACACAGCGGCTGCAGTTGACGCCGGACCAGCAGAAGCAGATCGCCGTGGCGATCGATGACACCCGTTCGAAATGGCAAACTCTATACGCGCCCCTCGATGCTCCGCGAGAACAAATTCGGCAGCAGGGCCGCACGAATATTCGAGCCGTGCTGACCCCCGACCAGCAGATCAAGTTCGACGATTTTCTGAAGCGCCTGGATGAGCAGCGGAAGAAAGACGCCAGCCGCTAAAATCGCTCTCAAGTTCCTTCACCATCGATAGCGGACGCGCACACCCCGCGCAACACCATGAGCGACTCCTCCACGAAATTGAATGCCGCCCCGCAAACGCCGGCTGCCGGCGCCATGGGGAATGTCCCCACCATCCGGCTGGATGGCGTTCACAAGAACTACGATCTCGGTGAAATCCAGGTTCACGCTCTGCGCGGCGTCACGATGGAGATCTATCCCGGAGAATTTGTGGCCGTGATGGGCTCGTCCGGCTCCGGAAAGTCCACGCTGATGAATATCCTGGGATGCCTCGACAAGCCGACACGGGGACGTTATTTCCTCGACGGGAAGGATGTTTCGGGGCTTACCAAACACGAGCTTGCGAAAATTCGCAGCCAGAAGATCGGATTTGTGTTCCAGCAGTTCAATCTTCTATCGCGCACCTCGGCGCTGGAGAATGTCGAGCTTCCCACCATCTACGCCGGGGTTCCGCTCGAGGAACGCGAGCGGCGCGCCGAGGAAGCGTTGAAACGAGTCGGGCTGGCCGATCGCGCGGACCATTTCCCGTCGCAGCTTTCAGGCGGGCAGCAACAGCGAGTGGCCATCGCTCGAGCTTTGGTCAACAGTCCATCCCTGTTGCTCGCCGATGAGCCGACCGGAAACCTCGACAGCCGGACGAGCATCGAGATCATGCAGATTCTGCAAGAACTGAATCAAGAACACGGCCTCACCGTAGTGATCGTCACGCATGAGCCCGATATCGCGCAATTCGCAAAGAGGGCGCTGGAATTCCGCGACGGCAAGATGATTAAGGATGTGCTGATCCAGCGGCGTTCGATCGCCGCCGAGATCCTGCCGACGTTGCCCGTACTCGATGAAGAGGATGCTCTCGATGAGATTGCAAGTACCCAGCCGGAAGCCGGGCCCAACGGAAATTCCACGCCTCAGAAGTAAATTCCCGGGTCCGCCAACGAGCTTCCGCGACAAACCATCGAACGTCAGTTAGAAGGGAATATCTTCGTCTGAGATTTCCGGGCCCGCGGCGGGTTCCTCGAGCGCCGGCCCGGCGGCATCGAAATCGGCGTCTGCGGATCGCGCGTGGCTCGCTCCGCCCGCCCCGGCGCTCGCGCCTGCGGCGGCTCCTTCAGCGCGCGACGTCAGCATGCGCATCACGTTTCCAACGATCTCCGTCGTCGTCCGTTTCTGCCCGTCGCGCTTGTCTTCCCACTGCCGTGTTTGGATGCGGCCTTCGACGTACACCAGCATCCCCTTTTTGAGGTATTGTTGCGCGATCTCGGCCAGCTTTCCCCACAAGACGATGCGGTGCCACTCGGTGCGCTTTTGGCGTTCGCCGGCCCGGTCTTTGAAAGTTTCATCCGTCGCCAGCGTAAAATTGGCCACGGCCTGTCCGCCGGATGTGTATCTCGTCTCGGGATCGCGTCCCAGACGCCCTACCAGGATGGCTTTATTGACTGACATGGGCAGGAGTATATCAGAAAGCGTGGAATCAACAGTAACGGTTGAAAATCCCGGGCAGGGTGGGCGCGGCCACGCCGCGGGGCTGGAATTTTGGTATCATGCGCCCGCGAAGTCCCATTCAGTTCGCCGGAGGTCCAGCCATGAGCGAAACGCAGAATTTCCAGAACCATGCAAAGTTTGTTCCCGCATTCCATTTTGTTGCGCTGCCGATCTTGCTGGTGAATCTAGGGTGGTCCGTCTACCGGCTGGTGCACGCCTTTTCAGCGGATTCAGTGATTGCCTTGCTGGTCGCGCTCGCTTTGCTCCTGCTGGCTTTCACGTTGCGGGTGATGGTCCTGACCGTTCAGGACCGAGCAATCCGTCTCGAAATGCGGCTGCGCATGCAGCAGCTTCTTCCGGCGGAGATTCGTCCCCGAATTCCGGACTTCACGGTGGGCCAGTTGGTCGCGCTGCGGTTTGCGAGTGACGCGGAGCTGCCGGACCTTGCTCGGAAGGTCCTGCAGGATAAGCTAACGGACCGCAAGGCGATCAAGCAGTTGGTTCGCGATTGGCAGCCTGATTTCGTGCGAGCGTAGAAACCAGCGCGCAAAGCGCGCTCGAGGCTGTGCCGGCCGCTCAGCGAGGGGACGGGCGCGACACCGGCGCCGCGCCAATCTCACGTAGCCTTGCTTGGGCGCGTTTCGATTCATCCGAGCCGGGAAAGCGGCGGACAACTTCCCGAAGATCGCGTGTACCGCTCGCCTTCATTCCCATTTCGAGCTCCGCCATGGCTTTCTTCAAAAGGGAAGCCGCCAGCTTGAAACTTTTCGGATAGTTCACCAGAACATTGTCGTAGGAAGCGATCGCCCCCTTGAAATCATTCTGCGCGTATGACACTTCGCCGAGATAAAACTGCGCGTTCGAGGCCAGGTCATTCGACGGAAAATTCTTGATGTAGTCGGAGAACTCCTGCCGCGCCAGGTCGTATTTTCCGCCGGTCAGGTCGCGCAGTCCATTTTGATAAAGCGTATCGGCCGAAATGGGAGGCATCGCAGACGGCGGCGCACTGCTTCCCGGCCCGGCACCACTCATTGCAGACGTACCCGCCGGCGAACCGCCTGAAACTTTCGCGTCAATGCTCTGCAGTAGGTTCTGCACGTCGGTCAACTGCTGAGCGAGCTTTCCCACCCGTGCCTGGACGTCCTGCATGTTGTCCGAGAACCCCTGGGACTGCTGCGTCATCGTGTCGATGCGCGCGCCGGTGTTTGCCTGGACCTCCTGCACCGATTTTTGCAGGGAGTTCATTTCGCCGTTGAGCTTGTTCACGGAATCGAGCGATTGTTGCACGAGCGTTTTCAGCGAAGCGTTGTTGCTGTCTACCGTGCTGCGCAGATCCTGTTGCGCCTGCAGAATCTGGCTCACCGTCTGCTGGAGCTCGATCATTTCCCGGGAGACGGCGCCGGCTGGCTGAGGAGCGAACAACGCTCCGCCCAGGGCTCCCAGGAATACTGCCGCGAGTGCGAGCATAAGCCATCGAGTTCGCAAAGGAATGCCTCCTTGGAGAAATTTCCCCGCGCACGTTGCCTCAGCGATTTCGGCGCGGCTGTTTCCGGCCTGCGCCAGCAACGAAGTCATCTCGATCGCTGACGCAAGCGCGAGCGGATCGTTAGTGTGACAGGACGAAGTGCGCGCGGCGATTCTGTTGCCAGCACGATTCGTCGTGCTCCGCGCAGAACGGACGCTCTTTGCCCCAGCTCGTCGTTTCCATCCGGTCGGCTGGAATGCCGAGCGAAATCAGATAATTCTTTGCGGCCTCGGCGCGTCGCTGGCCGAGACCCAGGTTGTATTCGGTCGAGCCGCGCTCGTCGCAATGCCCCTCGATCGAAACCTTGGCCTGCGGATACGACCGCAGGAACTCCGCGTCCTTGGTCAGTGCGGCGCGGGCGTCTTCGCGGAGATCGGATTTGTCGAGATCGTAGTACGCGTCCTTCACGTTTTGGTCGAACAGATCGCTTACGCTTGGCTGCGCTGTTGGCGCCATCGCTGCCGGAGCCGACGGCGCGTTCACGTTGACGCTGGCACTCGCAGTCGCGCTGCCGCCGGCTCCCGTAGCCGTAATCGTGTAGGTCGTGGACTGAGTCGGGTTCTCCGGCGTCGAACCTTGCGGCGCCACCTTTCCTACGGCCGGCTGAATTTCCAGGTCGGTCGCGTTCGTGGAAGACCAGGAAAGGGTCACCGTCTGCCCAGGGTTCACTGTGGATGGAGACGCGTTCAGCGTCACAGTGGGCTGCGGCGTTGGAACCGGAGGCGCCGCGGGCGGCGTGGCCGCCACTTTCTTCTTGCAGCCTCCCGCGAAAACGGCGAGAGCCACGAGGCCGATCAGCAGTGTTAATTTGCGATGAGTACTGGGGTACATGGACTGCCTCCTTCGGCGCCGCCACGAGGGCCCAGCGGCTTCGCCGTGAAAGAATTTACTCCGAGTGCCGACAATATGCTTGGAGCTTCGAATGAAGCTGTTTCCGTCATTTCGACGACCAACTGGGCGACTCATTTTGCCCCTGGAACGTCAATTGATGCGGCTGGCTGCCATCCGCCAGCATGGACCATATCTGCCGCGTTCCTGTGCGTGTGGATTCAAAAACAATGTGCCGCCCGTCCGGCGCCCAACTGGGTCTCTCATTGCGTCCGGCGTCGCGCGTCAGTTCCACCAGCTGCTGGCTCACAATTTCCATCACGTAGATATCGTAGTTGCCGCTGGGGCGTCGCCAGCTAAATGCGAGCAATTGTCCATTCGGTGACCATGCCGGATCAACGACGTATCCCATGTCCGGCAGATTCAGTTTCTCGACGTTCGATCCGTCCGAATTCGCAAGGTAGAGCACCGGTGCGCCGGCGCGGTCGCTCACGAACGCGAGCTGCTTGCCTGTTTTCGGATTCCACGCCGGCGACGTGCTGACGCCCGCCGCAAACGTGATGCGGTGCAAATGCGCGCCTCCCGCGTCCGAAATGTAGATTTCCGGATCGCCGTTCAGGCTCGACATAAAAGCGATCTCCGATCCGTCCGGGGACCATGCCGGCGAACCATTCGTCCCGCGGTATCGCGGGAAGGCGATCAAGCGGTCCGACGCCGTCGAATAAATGCAAATCTGCGCCGACGTGACTCCCCAAAACGGCGCGAAGCACGTGAATGCGATCCGCGTGGCGTCCGGCGACCAGCGCGGCGTGAGCGCGATGGACTTCAAGTGCGTTAGTTGCTGCTGGTTCGCGCCGTCGTAGTCCATCACCCATATCTCTTTGTTGCCGTTGCGCGCGCTCGCGTAGGCGATTTTGGTTTGCGCGATACCGGTCTGCCCGCCGCTCAACACGCCGATGATGTCGTCCGCGAACTGGTGCGCCATGCGCCTGACGTCCGCGTCGGTGGCCGCGCCGCGATATATCTTCTGCAGCGCGAGCGGCGCCGTCGGATTGTGTACGTCGGAGAGATATCCGGCGAAGGCCAGGCCCGATGCGTCCATGGAAAGACTGCCGTAGGCCACCATATACGCGTTCGCTGGAGCCGCGGCCCAGTCTGCCGCCTTCAGTTCGCTCGGCTGGCCCGGCGCCTGCACGGGATAAAAGCTCGGGCTGACCATGTCCAGGATGCCGGAATAGTCGAGATCAGCCCACACCACATCATGAAACGTCTTTGGTAGAGGCGGCCCAAAGGCCGAACGCGTCACCGTGTCGGGTAGTGCGAGCCGCGCTTTCGTGACCCCCAGTCCCGTCCCGGTCTTGAACCAATCCTGCGCCGCCGAAGGCAGCGCGAACGACAGCAGCGCCAAAGCCGATGCAAGGATAAGTCTTGAAAATGACAGCCATGTAAACGTCCGCATCACCAATGGACCCCTCTTATGATTGCCCTTCCGCCGAGCCTTCGACATTTTTGCTTTCATTTCGATCGTCTCAGATATTGATAGTCAATCCCGTCTTCTCTGTGCCTCGGTGCCTCTGTGGCTAACTCCCTCACCGATGAAAATCGAACCAGAATTCCACATTCACGTTCGATCCCGAGTATTCCGGCGGCAGCGGCGCGAGCGGACTGGAATCGCGCACCGCGCGAGTCGCCGAGCTATCCACGGAGTTATTGTTGCTCGATTGCGTCACCTGAATATTGGTTACCGAGCCGTTGCGCAGGATTGTGAACGTGACAATCACTTTCGGCGCCGTCGTCACGCTCGGATCGACGGTGGATTGCAGCCAATTGCTGCTGACGCGCCGCTGTACCGCCTCGACGTACCACGAGAATCGCGAACCGAAATCGCCACCCGCCGCGCCCGTAAATCCGAGTCCCGCCTGCGTCGTGCCCGCGCCGAGCGCGAAGGACGTCGTCGGCACTGTGGGGGTCCCGCCACCGCCATAGGGAATTGCATTCTGGGGAGGTGGAGTCGGATTCTCCAGCAGCTTCGACGGGCGCGTCACATATTTGGGCGGTTTGTTGCGTTCGAATTTCGGTATCGGCGTGGCATCAGGCGCGAGCTTCGGCTGCGGCGCTGGCTCGGATTTGAAAAGCCCCTTCGATTCATCCACCACGCGGCTGGGTGACACCACATCGGGGCGGGGAAGCGGAATCGCCGGCACGTTGCCGACGATTCCCACGGTGATCGAGCCGCCCGGCCCTCCCCAATCCGCATTTCTGCCATAGAAATAGGAATACATGACAGCCAGTACGCAAAATGTAAGGTGAGCGATCAGGGAAATCTGAAGGAATCGCTTGAGCGCGTCATCCGGTCGAGTTGCGGCGAGAGCCGTCATTGTATGCTCGTCACTGCGGCCGTTCGCTCAGCGGCTGCGTCACTACGCTCACGTTTTGTATTCCCGCCTGGCGCAGCGCGTCCACCACCGTCGCCCAGCTACCAAACGGCACCGATTCGTCGCAGCGAACGTACACGGCTTGATGCTTCACGTCGCGTGATTGCGCCACAACCTGCTGGCCAATCTCGTGAATGTTGACCGGCTTGTCGTTCAGATAGACGCGCTGCCCGCGGTCAATGGTTACGACCATTCGCGCCTCGGTCAATTCTTTCACCGTCTTCGTCTTCGGCACGTCCACTTCGATGCCCGACTGCAGGATCGGCGCCGTGATCATGAAGATAATCAGCAGCACCAGCACCACGTCAATGAACGGCACCATATTGATTTCGGAGAGTGAAGATCCGGTCTGTCGTTCGATGGACGGCATGGCGTTGACCTAAGAGTTGTACAGCGTCTCAACTTTCGATACGAATTCCGCGGAGAAATCGTTCATCCGCGAGGCAAGCCCGCGGATGCCATGCAGGTAGTGGTTGTAAGCGATCAGCGCCGGTATAGCTGCGAACAGCCCCGCCGCCGTCGTGACCAACGCTTCGGCAATTCCCGGCGCAACGGCGCGCAAGCTCGCCGCGCCCGCGTCGCCCAATCCGGCGAACGCGTCCATCACGCCCCATACCGTGCCGAGTAGTCCGATAAATGGCGAAACCGAGGCGATCGTCGCCAGCGACGACATTCCTTTTTCGAGCCGACGCACTTCTTCCCCCGCCGCGACCTGCATCTCGACGCCGACCGCGCTCGCGTTCCTCAGCTTGCCGGTCAATCCCGCGGCATCTCGTCCCTTGGCGCCGCCGATTTGTGATTCGAGTTCGCGGTACCCCGCTGCATACACCGAGATTAGCGGAGTCCCACCGACGCCGGCGCGCAGAGTGTTCGGATCGGAAAGTCCGCGGCCCGCGCGAAACATCTGCAAAAACTTGGAGGTCTTGCTATCCAACCCGCCCAATTGTGAGAATTTTTGTAGGATTAATGCCCAGGAAAAAATAGAAAGGATAAGAAGAATACCGAGGATAACTCTTGCCACCCCACTCGTCTGTTCCAGAAGAGTGAGGGGGCTGGCAAAAAGGAGCAGCGCCAGGCCAGAAATAGTTTCCCCCTTGAACGTAATATTTTGCCGGGCAAATCCACCGTAGCACACGCTATCAGCAGATTCAAACTTATCAGACGCCGCGGCAAGGATTTGGGCTGCCTGAAACGACACACCGCAGCGTCTCGGTCGCGGCGAGAATTTCGTAGTCAGTTCACCCGCATCTGTGTTATTTATTCGTCGTGGCTCACGGATCGCGCTTCACTTCATTTCAATTTCATATCTCGCTGCATAAATTCTTCCGGCTTTTGAACTACACGGCCAGCTACTTTTAGCCGCATCTCGTCACGCGAACGCTCACCCGTTACGGGTGTTTTCAATCTCAAAACTGGGTCAAGGAGATTCCATGAGCGCGCCTGAGACACGATCGGGAAGTCCCATCACCTCTTTCGTGAAGCACCACTATCGCCATTTCAATGCGGCGGTAGTGATTGACGCCTCGGAAGCCTACGTGAAGCATCTCGCGAGTGGCGGAAAGATGTTCGTCACGCTCGCGGGCGCCATGAGCACTGCGGAGCTCGGCCTGTCTCTAGCCGAAATGATTCGCCAGAATAAAGTCCACGGAATTTGCTGCACCGGCGCGAATCTGGAAGAGGACGTTTACAATCTCGTCGCGCACGACCATTACAAGCGCGTGCCTCATTACCGCCACCTCTCACCTGCCGAGGAGGTCGATCTTCTCGAACATCACCTGAATCGCGTCACCGACACCTGCATCCCCGAAGAAGAAGCCATGCGCCGTATCGAACGCGTGGTCATGGAGGACTGGTGGGCGGCGGATAAATCCGGGAAGCGATATTTTCCCCACGAATTTCTTTTCAAAGTGCTCCTATCGGGGAAGCTGAAACAGTTCTACCAGATTGATCCCAAGGACAGCTGGATGATGGCCGCCGCCGAAAAGAATCTCCCGATGTTCGTTCCCGGCTGGGAGGATTCTACCCTTGGCAACATGTTCGCGGCGCAGGTCATCGGCGGCAACGTGAAGAACGCGACGACCATGCGCGGCGGCGTGGAATACATGATCGAGTTGGCCCGCTGGTACACCGAGACCGCAACGAAGACGCCTCTCGGCTTCTACCAGATCGGCGGCGGCATCGCCGGCGACTTTCCCATTTGCGTCGTCCCGATGCTTCACCAGGACCTCAAGCGCCCCAACGTCCCGCTCTGGGCCTATTTCTGCCAGATCAGCGATTCGACCACCAGCTACGGCTCCTATTCCGGCGCCGTCCCCAACGAGAAAATTACGTGGGGCAAGCTGAGCGTAGACACGCCCCGCTTCATCATCGAATCCGACGCCACCATCGTCGCGCCGCTCATGTTCGCCTACGTCCTCGGCTGGTGACGTTGACGGACTGCGCCCTATTTTCGAATCGCGCGCCTCACGGAGGCATTGCATTTAGGGTTTGTCGGTGTGCTCAATCTCGCTCTGTGCTCCCTGCGCCCCGGGGTTAGATCTTAAAGCTTTCTCTGTGTGCTCTGTGTAATCTCCGTGCCCTCTGTGGTAAGTCTTAAGCCTTTCTCGATCTTTCTCGCCGTTCTCTGCGTCTCCCTGCCCTGAGTTCATTGGCGAAGGGTGCGGTGAATCCTGAGCTTTTCTCAATCGTCCGCCAATTCGCCCGGCTCGCCGCTGTGCTAGACTCGAAAAACGACAATGAGCAAAACGTTCGACATCGGAATTAGCGCTCTGGCTGGCCCGGGAGAGTTCGCTCAGGCCAATGTGGATTCCGCCCCGCCGCTCTCGAACGGCAAATCCTTCTTCATCGAGACCTTCGGCTGCCAGATGAACGTCCACGACGCCGAAAAAGTGGCCGGTGTGTTTCTCGCGCGCGGCTACCGCGCCGCGCAAAGCATCGCCGAAGCGGACGTGATGCTGTACAACACCTGCTCCATCCGCGAGAAAGCCGCGCAGAAAGTCTTTTCTCGCCTGGGCGCGTGGCGGGGAATCGCGGACGGGAAAATCATCGGCGTGATCGGATGCCTCGCCCAGCAGGAAGGCGAGGACATTTTCGAACGCGCCCCATGGGTCAGCCTGGTGTGCGGCTCGGCGAGCTACCGCAAGCTTCCGCAGATGGTGGCGGAGCTCGAAGCAGGCGGACGCCGCCTTATGGGCCTCGATCTCGACACGGACGAAACCTTCGAGACCGAAATCACCCGCCGCGATAATCCGCTCCGCGCCTACGTGACGATTATCGAAGGTTGCGACTACTCTTGCTCCTATTGCGTCGTTCCTCACACCCGCGGGCCCGAGCGCAGCCGCCCAAGCGATGCGGTCCTATCCGAAGCGCGCCGCCTGGCCGACGCCGGCTACACCGAAATCCAGCTGCTGGGCCAGACGGTGAATTCCTACCGCGATCCGTCAGCCCGCACACTGAGTTTCGTCGAGCTGCTCCGCGAGGTCGCGTCCGTCGCGGGAATTCGGCGCGTCCGGTTCACGACTTCGCATCCCAACGACTTTCATCGCGAGATTGTCGATGCGATTGACGCCACGCCCGTACTCTGCGATCACATTCACTTACCCGTGCAGTCCGGCTCCACTCGCGTTCTCGGCGCCATGCGGCGCACCTATACACGCGAAGAGTATCTCGAAAAGATTGCCTGGATTCGCGCCGCGCGCCGCCTGATCAGCGTGACCACGGACATCATCGTCGGCTTTCCGGGCGAGACCGAAAACGATTTCGAGCAGTCGGTCACTCTCCTCGACGCGGTCGGTTACGACGGCGTCTACGCATTCACCTACTCGCCGCGTCCGAACACAACCGCATCCACCATGCCCGACGCGATCCCCGAGGAAGAAAAATATCGCCGCCTTGCCGTTCTCCAGGATCGCCAGCGCCAGATTCAGATCGAGCGCAACAACAAACTCGTCGGCTCCGCTTTTGAACTGCTCGTCGACACCCACCACTCCGCCCGCGGGCAATGGGCGGGCCGCTCGACTAGCAACTTGATCGTTAATTTCACTTCGCCGCTTCAAAATCTTCTGGGAGAATACGTTCAGGCGCGAGTCACGCGCGCCGCGCCGTTCAGTCTCGTCGGCGAGCAGGTGATTTGACGCAGCGGAGGCCACCATGGAACTCGAAGTCAAAATCCGGGGGCTGATGATGGACCCCGCGACCAACACTCCTGTAGTGGTCCTCCAGGAAACGCACGGCACCGGCGTGCTTCCCATCTGGGTCGGCGTCCCGGAAGCGCAGGCCATCGCCCGCGAAATCGAAAAGATCGAAGCGCCCCGCCCGCAAACTCACGACCTGCTCAAGAACGTCCTGATCGGTCTCGACGTGCACGTCCAGAGAGTGGTCGTTTCCGATCTGAAGGAAGATACCTTTTACGCGCTGATCTGGATGGAGCGCGACGGCCAGACCATTTCCATGGATTCGCGTCCGAGCGACGCGCTGGCGCTGGCCTTGCGCCTGGATTGCCCGATTTTCGTCGAGGACCAGGTCTTGAAGAATTCGAATAAGGCCGGCGTCGTCTCCGAAAAAAGTACCAATGAAGAATTGCGCAAATGGCTCGAGGGCTTGAACGACGACGACCTCGGCCGCTATAAGATGTAAGGCTTCGAGTGCCTCACTTTCCTACCTTGCGGCGGCTCATCTATTGTTTCGCGGCTGTTGCCGTTTCCGCCGCATCTCTGGCGGCGCAGGCTCCCGTTCCGTCCGCTGTTCCCATCCCCATGCGCGATGAGGGGCATCATCATCTCGTCTTCGAGAATTCCTACGTACACGTGTTCCTCGTCGAAATTCCCGCGCACGAGACCACGCTGCTCCACCATCACGACCTGCCTTATATATCCGTTCCGCCCGGATCGGAGTATGCGGTGCCGTCACCGCCACGGGTGGCTGGCGCGCCTTCCGCGCCTTACATCCCGCGCGTCGGCTATTCGCCCGGGAATTTTTCGCATGCGGTCACGAATTCCAGCGGCGCACCGCTGCGCAACGTGGCCATCGAGCTGGTGAGGCCGCAAGGCGTGGTCCGCGACCGTTGCGCCGCGATCCTTCCCAATCAGCCGGCGGAGGCCTGCGAAGACAGCAGCTTGACCGCGGTAAAGCCGTCCAAGCATACCCCGCTGCTTGAGACCGACGAAATTTTGGTCGAATCCTGGGAACTCGGCCCGGGCGCCACAGTCACACTAACGAACGACCGCTTGGATTTGCTTGTGGGCGGACTGACGGACGTCACCATCACGGGTCCCCCGGGAATAGATTCCGCGCACGCGATTCGAGGCGGGTTGCTCTGGGTGCCTGCTGGTTCGAACGCCGCCTTCAAAGCGTCGCCAGATCGCGGCGGCCATTTCATCGCGATCACGTTCAAGGACAGCGCGCCGGCGTCGCGCTAACGATTTCGTCCGCGCGGCCTCGTCAGAACTTGAGCATCTGTAGGTAGTGGTATTTCTTGAGGAAGATTCCGGCGATCCCTGAGAACGCATCCTGTGCGCTATGTTGCATGATCACCGGGCGCAGGCTCTTTCGCATTGCGGCAAGAATTCCAAACATGGCGCCATAAATCGTAATCACGATTACGCCCTTCACGCCCTGATACAGGTGCGCCGCGCCGAAGACGACAGCCTGCAGCACAACGCCCGCCGAGACATTGCCGGTCCAAGCCGTGAACTGCCGTTGTAGATAGCCGCGAAAGATTACCTCTTCGCAAAATCCCGCGGTGAGCGCCAGCAGAACGAACACCGCGACCTCGCGAGCTGTCTCCGGCAACATGAACTTCGCTGCTTCCATTCCGCTGAATCGAAGCGAAAACGAAAGCGTCGCCAGTACCGCGCCAACCACCAGCCAGAAGAGCAGGGCGATGCCAACGTCTCGCCAAAAATCGCCCCACCGCCGCCACTTTCCGCCGATGATCTCCGGCAGGGGCACCTTGTAAAGCTTCAGTCCGAACAGCCATACGTAACCGAGCAAGAAAAACTCGTAGCCCAGCGTGAAAGCATACAGCGTTATGCGGCTCGGCAAACGATCGGCCCGGCCCGCAAGCTGCGGTTGGCCCTGCAACGCAGCGAGCCCCAACAAGATCGCAACGAACACGGCAGTGTGCCAAACCGGCGCAACCGGCGTCACTCGTCCCGTCGGTGTGGCTGCTGGCGCGGCTGGAATTTCGATTTCGTCGTCGGTCATGGCACCTTCCCGCTCAATTTTCTTCGCGCTGGAGTGTACCAAGGCCGCCTACAGCGTCAAAGCTCGCTACTCCCCGTGATACGCTCGCGGACGATCTCAAATTTCGCTTGCGTTGCCGGCCGCAGAATAGGTAGAGTGAGCGCTACTCGTAGTGGCGAAAGGACTACCGGGCTCCACATATAGCCTTGGGGTTGCCATTCGGGGAGTGGGGGAGGCGAGGGTTTGACCTGCGTCCTGGCAATTGCCAATCAAAAGGGCGGCGTCGGGAAGACCACTACATCCATCAATCTAGCTGCCGCGCTCGCGATCAAGAAGAAACGAACCCTTCTGATCGACCTCGACCCGCAGTCCAATGCCACCATCGCATTTTTCTCGTCGGACGAAATCCAGAGCACGATGTACGACATCTTCGCCGAGCATCCCACCGAAATGTCGAAAATTATCCGCCCGACGAAGGATCCGAATCTCCACGTCGCCCCGGCGCGCCTGGCGCTCGCGCGGCTCGAGCAGCAGCTCGCTGGCGCGTTCGACGCGCCCTTCAAGCTAAAGGACGCGCTCGCGCCCATCCTGAAAAATTACGACTACATCGTCCTCGACACTCCGCCGGCGCTCGGCATTCTCACCGTAAACGCGCTCGTGGCTTCCACTCACCTGCTCGTGCCGATCCAGGCGGCGTACTTCGCCATCGAGGGCACCGACGATCTGCTCGAAACCTACGGACGGATTCGCGCCCGCCCCAACCCGGCGTTGAAAGTTCTTGGCGTGGTGATCACGCTTTTCGACAAGCGCACCAACATCTCGCGCGACACCCACGAACAGATTCGCGCCACCTTCGGGAACGCCCTGTTCAAGACGCGCATCAGCAAGAACGTCCGTCTGGAGGAAAGCCCGGCGTACAAGGAAACCGTCTTCACCTACGCGCCGAAATCTTCCGGCGCCGAAGACTACAGAAAGCTCGCTCAGGAGGTAATACAACGTGTCGAAGAGGATCGGGTTGCCCGTCACTCTCAAGATGCGGCATGACGCGCATTACGTTGAAACGCTGACCAGCTTTAGCGGCGCGTCCATCGGGCGCATGATCCCGATTGACAAGATTCGGCCCAACCCCGATCAGCCGCGCAAGAATATCGGCGACGTCCGCGAACTCGCGGATTCAATCCGCGAAAAAGGCGTCCTTGAGCCGCTGCTGGTCCGTTACATGCCGCGCGAGGATACGTACTACATCATCTCCGGCGAGCGCCGCTTCCACGCCTCGCAGGCCGCCGGCCTGCACGAGCTGCCGTGCATCGAAAAGATCGCGGACGATGCGGAAACTCTTGAGCTCGCGCTGATCGAAAATCTCCAGCGCAAGGACTTGACGCCGTTTGAAGAAGCCGACGGTCTCCAGCGCCTCGCCGATCAGTTCGATTACACGCACGACGACATTGCCAAGAAAATCGGCCGCGCGCGTTCGTCCGTCACCGAGACGATGTCTCTGCGCGTGATTCCCGACGATGTTCGCCGGGCCTGCGTGGAGAAGGGAATTGCGTCGAAGTCGCTGCTCCTGCAAGTGTCACGCCAGCCCAGCGAAAAAAAGATGCGCGAGATGGTCCAGCGCATCGTGCAGGGTGGTTTGACGCGCGACGAGGCTCGCCGCGCCCGAAAGGACGAAACCGAATCAGCGCCCCGGCCCCGGCCCTTCAGTTTCGATTTCCAGTCCGAGGACGGCTCGTTCCGTGTGCGGCTCCAGTTCCGCAAGAGCCACGTCAGCGACGAAGAGCTTGCCGCCGCGCTGCGCGCGGTCTTGCGCCGCATCGAGTCCGGCTCGCTCTCATCTTCCGCTGCATAATTCATTCGCGGTGATGTCTGGCCGTTGAATTCGTAGGGGCGCTGCTTGCTGCGTCCGACTCCCGGCGCAGTTGTTTGCCGGAGCGTCGGCCATCTACCCCCGCGTGCCGCCCAAGAAGGGTGTCTGGGCCGCCTCCGTCTCGTCGGCTCTTGTCCGCGACGACTGCTAGCTACGCAAGCTTCGCCGCCAACTCCACAAAATCGCTAGCGACCACATCGAATCCGGCGAGCGTCTCGGCCGTGGGCGGTGTCGGCTTCCTGTCCGGCCCGCCTTCCAGCGGTCGCGGCACGTAGCCTGCCTTCAGCCCGCAGGACTTCGCCGCGTTCAGATCCAGCGGATGCGCCGCGACCATCATTACCTCGCTCGGCTTGTATCCCAGGATCTCCGCCGCTCCCAGATAGACTTCCCGGTCCGGTTTGTAATGATGAAAGATTTCCGCGCCTAGCACTGTGTCCCACGGCAACCCCGCGAACTTGGCCATTTCGACCAGCAGCGACACGTTGCCGTTCGAAAGCGTCGCAATCACGAAATTCTTCTTCAGCCGCGTCAGCCCTTCCACTGCATCCGGCCATCCGCTCAGCCGGTGCCACACGCGGTTCCAGTGATCCTTCTCGTCTTCGGTCAATCCGGTGATGTTGTACTGTTTAAGTAGGTCGTCCAGTATCATGCGGTGCAAATCGTCGAGCTTCGTCCACGGCAACGTGCCTTTGCGGACCTTCTCCATGGACGGCCCGTATCCCGCACGCCACTGATCGGCGAACTTGCCCCAGTCAATCTGCAGATTTTTCGCCTGTCCCCATTGCATCGCCTCGCGGATGATCGAGCCGCGCCAATCCACCACCGTGCCGAACACGTCGAACACGAGCGCCTTCACGCCGAGACGATTTGCAACGGGAGAGTTTGGTGCAGCCGCCATCAGCGCCGAGCCGCTCATCATTCCCGCGCCAGACATCGCGGCGATTCCTCCCAGCGCCACCGGCATCCCCAGAAAATCGCGTCTAAGCATGATTGTTCTCTCCCAAAGCGCCGGAGGCGCGATTGTAAGTACCTCGGCACGGAGCGTTGCGCAGTGCCAGGATCGCGAGACAGTGATCACCGAGTCCCGGAGGGACGATTGAACGCCGCGTTTCTTGGTCCTGGCCGGCGCCGCCCAATTCGGAAAATGAGACGGACCGTACCGCGAGAAGGTTACAGCCGCTACCACTCGAAGCGCTAGTGGGCTGCTGAGGCTTCGCGGTGTTCGTGGTACGTTCCAAACTTCTGTCCGATAGGTTTCAGCGTGGGATAGAACTGCACGAAGGAATGTTCGACTGCGGCATGGTCCTCATGGCACTGCCAGCACGCCGCCTTGGGCGCCGCCGCGGAGAGTTTGTCGTCATTGCCGAACCCGAAATAGGCCCATTTGTCGGGGAATCGCGCCGAGTCCTTCACCTCAACGGCCATGCCCACCCGGTCGGTCTGGAAATGCCCCGTCCTGTTGATCGATCCCTTGGTCTGCGCCTCCCGGTCCTCGACCACGAAAATGGATTTCTCGGGCCATTTCCCGGTCGCCACGAATTCCCGGTATGCCCACGGCGCTACAAATACATTCGTGAACAGCTCGGGCCCCATCGCGCTCGGGCTGTAGTTCATCCCCAGCCCGGACGATAGGTAGATCCACTCGCGGTAGCCCTCCGGGCGCACCAGTTTGTCGCCCGAGTATTGCGGTTTCGCATCGTTCGCGTCGTGCTCTGACGCGACCGCATGTCCCAGCGCCGCGCAAAGAAGTACCGCCGCGCCCGCCAGAAAAACTCGGTTCATGTTTACCTCCGGAGCAGACGCACGGCGCGCCGAGTCGAATGCGCGCACGCCCTTCTGACGCCGTTAGACGCGCCAGCTCTTGATTGGGAATCAATAGTCGCCGGAATAGTGCGCTGCTCGGTACACCGGCGCGCAATGGGAGTGGCCGCCTCGCTGTTGAACTTCAGTTGCCCTTCGCCGCACCGCTCTGCGCGCCATTCAGCGAATTGTAAATCGTCTCGATCCACGCATCCGTGCTGACGAACGCGCCCGAATACTTCTGCCACGGCGCCAGGATCTTCTCGCTCTTCATCTGATCGAGCGACTCGTGCTTGGCCATGGCCCCCTGCACCACCGCCAGCGTGTCCCTCATCATCTTCGTGTACTCGCGAATATCGTCCATGCTCGCTACGTCGCCGTGCCCTGGAATCACCTTCACGTCCGCCGGCAGCATGGCCGCCACCTTCTCGCACGCCGCAATCATTCCCTGCACGCTCCCGCCCGCGTTCACGTCCACGAATGGAAACCCGTAACGAATGAACTCGTCACCCATGTGCACCACGTTGTTCTTCGAAAAATAGATGACCGCATCGCCGTCCGTATGCGCCGCCGGAAAATGCATTACGCGAATTTCCTCGCCGTTCAAGTGCAGCGTGATGTGGTCGTCAAACGTGATGATCGGGAGCGCCGCCTTCGGCTGCGCCGGCGACTGAAACTTCAGCCCGCCTCCGTTGCCGCCCGTGCTGCCGCTCTCTAGGCGCTTGCGCAAGTTTTCGTTGGCGATGATCGTCGCGCCTCGCGCGCCCCAGGCCGCGTTCCCATCCGAGTGGTCGCCGTGATAATGCGTGTCAATCACGAACCGCACCGGCTTGTCCGCGTTGCCGATGCCTTTCAGCGCCGCCTGAATTTTGTCGGCCAGCGGCGAATATTCCGTGTCCACGATCAGCACGCCATCGTCGCCCAGCGACGCGGCGATGTTCCCGCCCGCGCCCTGCAGCATGTAGATGTTGCCGGAAACTTTTGTCGCCTTGATTTCGACCTTCGAGAAGTCTGGCGGCTGTTGCGCAAGCGCCAGGCTGGGCAGTAACAGCAGTGCAGCGATCCAGAGTTTTCGCATCGGTGTCCTCACTCTCATAAAGTTCCGGAATCTTACCACCGAAAGCCTTCCTGCGTTGTAACGCGCTCGCCGCAAGGTGACTGTTTTCTGCGCCCTGATTCTTCTCTGCGTCCTCTGCGTCTCTGCGGTGGGTGTTTCCTTCTCGGTGGCCTCCGTCAGACCTCCGTGTTCTCTGTGGTAAACCTCTTCGGTTCTCGCTGCTCACTCTCGACTCTTAACTCTCGGCTCAAAACTGGTATCCTTGAGCCTGCATGGAACTCGCTCCCCAACAGCTCGCAATGCTCAACCGCCTCCAGCAGCGCGGCTTCGAAGTCGTCGCCTTTCCGATGTACGAGAGCCACGTCGGCGTTCGAAAAGGGAACTGCGGCGCGCTGCTCACTCCGGCCGGCGCCGATGGCTTCACGCTTTACGGCGAGCCGTCCTACCTCGTCGCCGGAGGCCTCAGCGCCCGCACCATCCAGTCCGACGGCCACTGGTTCGTCCGCAAGAAGGACAAGCTCGAGGCCAGCCCCGAGCGTACCGCCGAGCTCGACGCCTTCGCCGCCGAGCTCGTCAACGCGCTCCTCCCAGTCGTCTGAGCCCATGCCTTCGTGGCGGTCGGGTGCCAAACGTTTGGTTCGCGAGCGTGGGGTCTTATCTGTGATCTCCGTGCCTTCGCGGTGAACTCTGTGGTGATCCTTTTGGTCTTTAGTTTTCTCTGTCCCCAACTGACGTAGAATCGTTCTCCGATGACCTTCTCGCTGCATCTCGGCACCAGCGCCTTCACCGCCGCGGGCTGGGAGGGTTCCTTCTACCCGCCGGGGATGAAGCCCTCCGACTACCTCACCTATTACGCCACGAAATTCGACACGGTCGAGGTCGACTCCACCTACTACCGAACGCCGTCGCCGGCCACGGTGCAGGGCTGGGCGCGCAAGACTCCCGAAAACTTCATTTTCGCGGCCAAGGTTCCGCAGTCCATCACCCACGAAAAGGTCCTGGTGGATTGCGACGCGGACTTCAAGCAGTTCGTAGACACCATGGACCTACTCGGCGCAAAGCTCGGGCCGCTGCTGCTGCAGTTCCCGTATTTCAATCGGAGCGTGTTCACCAGCGGCGAGCAATTCCTCGCGCGCCTGAAGCCGTTCCTGAAGAATTTACCAAAAGGCCACAAGTTCGCGGTCGAGATCCGCAACAAGAACTGGCTCGACGCCGCTTTCGCCGATTTGTTGCGCGACCACGGCGTCGCCCTCGCTCTGCAGGACCAATCCTGGATGCCGCTGCCGGGCGCCTACAAATTCGATCCCATCACCGCGGACTTCACCTACATCCGCTGGCTCGGCGACCGCCAGGGAATCGAGAAGATCACCAAGACCTGGGACAAAGTCGTCGTGGACCGCACCCAGCAGCTCATCACCTGGGTTGATTTCTGCTACGCCATCAAGAAACGCGGCATCACCATCTTCGCCTACGCCAACAACCACTACGCCGGCCACGGCCCCGCCACCATCGCGCAATTCCTCAAGCTCTGGAACAAGAAGTAACGGCAATCTCAATCTACCCCTCGCGCAGTCGCCGGAACCGAATCAATTGTCTCACGCGACAGGCCCCCCAAGCGGGGACTGTGCTCGTTCAGAATGATAGGTGACACTCGGTAGAGTGTCGGGATGAGAAGAATCAAGTGGTGTGAGCTTCCCGAGGCCCGCGAG